>NZ_VSRN01000001.1:3878510-4182512 GCF_008369915.1 Dyadobacter sp. UC 10
CAGTATTCAAAATGCTCGCCGGTGCCGAGGCCGGTGATTACCTGTTTTACTTTCGGTTTCAGTTCCAGGATCGTTTTGTAGTCCAGGTGATCGTAATGATCGTGGGAAATGAGCAGATAATCGATTGCAGGGAAGTCCGCCACAGCGTAAACGTCACTGCCTTTAAAGCTGGGAGTGGTAAAACGAATAGGGGAGGCGCTGCCGCTCAGTACGGGATCTACCAGGAAAGTCTTGCCATCGATTTGCATAAAATACGATGAATGTCCAAACCAGATCAATACGTTTTCTTTCGGATCAAGTCTAAGTAAATCAGTCTTTTGCGAAGGAATAAGCGCGTCGGGAATATTGAATTTGCTTTTTCCAAAGAAAAACTTGGTCATCACTTTCAGATAACTCGACCCCTCAGCCAGGGCCGGGGTATTACTTTGATTTTGAAATTCGCCACCACGAAAATTCGGCGATTGTTTGATCCTTTCCAGTCGCGCGCCGGTCGGTTTTCTTCCAAATTGAGGTTGCCGCATAAATATGAAGACACCGGCCACCAGTAGCGCCAGTAGAATTAAGAATAACATGAAGATTTTTTTAAGACGTTTCATCGATTGTTAACGGGGGCAATTAATCAGGAAGGTAAAAGTTTTAAGCACCTCAAACACTTTCTTCTGTATTTTTGGTCAGCACATTCTTCATCCCATAATTGTCTGCTATGAAAATAAGTTTCCTTTCTTACATTTTGCTTTTATGCTCATTTTCAGCATTCGCTCAAAATGTCGCTGTGCAAGACACCGGCTTTGTCCGGAGCAATTATAAAAAGACAGAACAATACATTACCATGCGCGACGGCGTGAAACTTTTCACCGCCATATATACGCCAATCGATTCGTCTCAGACCTACCCGATTTTAATGCAGCGCACGCCTTATTCGATCCGACCATACGGAGTCAATAACTATCGTCGCGCGTTGGGACCTAACGCGCATTTGATGAAGGAGAAATACATTTTCGTCTATCAGGACGCACGAGGAAGGTATAAAAGTGAAGGTACTTTCCGCGAAATGACGCCGGCGATTGCGAATAAGAAAAGTAAAAAAGACGTAGACGAATCAAGCGATACTTACGATACGATCGAGTGGCTTTTGAAAAACACGAAAAGTAATGGGAAGGTAGGCCAGTCGGGCATTTCGTTTCCAGGCTATTATTCGTCGGCCGCATTGCCCGATGCGCATCCGGCCCTAGTGGCAGTTTCGCCGCAGGCGCCTATGTCGGATGAATTTATCGGCGATGACTGTTACCACAATGGCGCATTTTTCCTGATGGATAACTTCGGTTTTTACAGTGGTTTTGACGGACCGAAAAGTGCCGACGGACAGAATTACCAAAGTCATTTCCAGGCCAGTTACAGCGACGCTTACCAGTATTTCCTCGATTTTGGCCCACTAAAAAAATCAAATGCCGCGCCTTATTTCGCTGATCCGAATAGCATCTGGAGACAAACTACCGCGCATCCGGTTTACGATGAATTCTGGCAGTCGAGGAATATCAAAAACCATTTAAAAAATATCAAACCTGCCGTTTTGGTAGTAGGAGGTTGGTTTGACGCGGAAGATTTGTATGGTGCATTGAAAACCTACGCGGCGATCGAAAAACAGTCTCCCGGCAATAATAACAGACTTGTGATGGGCCCGTGGACGCACGGTGGCTGGGCGGCACCGGAATGGAAGGGATTTGCGCAGTACCAGTTTGGCGGCGATGTCAACAAGTATTTTCAGGAAGAGATCGAGACTAAATTTTTCAATTTTTATCTGAAAGGAAAAGGAAGTTTTGACTTGGCGGAGGTTACCGTTTTTGAAACAGGGTCGAACCAATGGAAACATTATAAAGAATGGCCGCCGATTAGAGTCCGCCCAACAATCTACAACTTCGCCGGTAATGGAAAAATGGCTCCTGCTAAACTTTTGTCGAAACCAAGTTCCACCAGTTATGAAAGTGACCCTGCTAAACCAATTCCATATACCAACGTAATTGGTGCGCGAAGAAATAACGAATATATGGCGGAAGACCAGCGTTTTGCCTCCCGCAGGCCTGATGTGCTGAGTTTTCAAACCGATTCTTTGACAGAAGACCTTACATTAACCGGTGAAATTGTAGCCAACCTGATGGTTTCGATGACAGGTTCGGATGCTGATTTTATCGTCAAAGTGATCGACGTTTGGCCGGCTAACTCCACGGTTCCTGCGCTCAAAGAAGGCGAGCGGCCAGTGCAAATGGGCGGCTATCAGCAAATGGTGCGCTCGGAAGTGCTGAGGGGAAAGTTCAGGAACAGTTTTTCAAAGCCTGAGCCATTTACGAAAGACAAGGTGGAGAAAGTAACGGTGAAGCTCAATGAAGTCGCACATACTTTCAAAAAGGGCCACCGGGTAATGGTGCAGATCCAGAGCAGCTGGTTTCCCCTGGTCGATCGCAATCCTCAGAAATTCATCAACATTTTTGAGGCAAATGAATCCGATTTTCAGAAGTCGAGAATCACAATTCACCACGATGCTGCCAATAGCAGCCACATTGTACTGCCGGTAATGCATTAAATTTTAATCCCATAGCGCTGAAATTGATGAAGAAATTGAGCCGGCTGATTTCGATTTGCCTGATTTTACTGCTTTCAATCGGCCAAACGTCTTTTGGGCAAAATCCAAAATTCAGGGTGCTGGCGATGGCTGAGCCGGGCGGGCATCATATTGCCTATTCAAAAAGAGCCAAACCCTGGCTGGATTCGCTGGCTGCAAAAAGCAATTTTACTATTGAATACATTGACAAGACAGATTCGATTACAGAGAAATATTTAAGTCAATATCAGCTTATTATCCAGCTCGATTACGTTCCCTACGGCTGGAAACCCGAGGCAGCGGCGGCCTTTGAAAAATATGTAAATGAGGGAAAAGGCGGCTGGATCGGTTTTCATCACGCTACTTTGCTAGGAGAATTTGACGGTTTTAAGATCTGGCCGTGGTTTTCTGATTTTATGGGCGGTATTCGCTACAAGAATTACATTGCCGATTTCGCTGCTGCGACGGTTAACGTGGAGCAGCGAAAACATCCGGTTATGAAAGGCGTTCCCGCTTCGTTTTCGGTTGAAAAAGAGGAATGGTATACCTACGACAAAAGTCCGAGACCCAATGTGGAAGTGATCGCAAGCGTGGATGAATCGACTTACTCTCCCGATTCAAAAATAAAAATGGGCGATCATCCTGTGATTTGGTCTAACCCAAAAATGAAGGCGCGTAATGTCTACATTTTCATGGGTCACTCGCCGGTTTTATTTGAAAGTGAGGCTTACAAGACGATTTTCAGGAATGCTATTTTCTGGGCAGCCGGGCAATAGTTTTGATAAAAGTAGCGCCCTACTTAATCCCTTTCCGCTTTTTATAATCCTGGTAACGCTGGTTATATTCCTTTAAATCGGCCTCTTTGAAGCTTTTTTCGTAACGCGCAGGTAAGTTCAGACGCTCCTGCATTTGCAGTGTATTGGAAAGCTCGGTCAGCGTATTCACTCCTTTTTTGTCTTTTTCAAGATCGAATGCATCGTATAGATCTCCGTTCACGGTGTAAGCTTTGAAGGATAATTTATCGTTCACAATGCTGATCGCCTGGTATAACTGCGTGTTGGAGGCAGCCCGGTCCATCCAGTCCTGCAAGCCGATATCGTACATTTTTGGTCCGCTTACAGAGACGACATAAATCGGCCCATCGGGTTTCTTCCGACTCTGACCGACCGGAATATTGATACCGCGTCCATACGTGTGATCGTGGCCTTGCAACACAATATCGACCTTGTGTTTCCTATAAAGCGGCTCCATTTTGTCCCGCCACTCATCGTTGTCGCGACCTTGTTTGGTGGAGTAGATCGGGTGGTGGTGAATGACAACATTCCAGCGCTGCGGATTTTCGGTGATTACTTTTTCAAACCATGCGGCTTGCTCGTTCAGCGACTTTTTTCCCGAAGTAGCTTCTTCTGAATTTAAGAAAATAAACCTTTTGCCCTGGTAATCAAGATAGTAGGCAGTTTCAATTAAATCTTCCGGACCATTTTCAGGTAATGCAAATTGTGGCCGCCAGTGTTTGGACACTTTCTCTTTCAAACCATCTTTGTAATATTCATGATTGCCCGGTGTGGCCAGATTTGGTACCATTCCATTGATCCAGCCGCCCGCCTCAAACCATTCGCCCCATTCGTAATCGTTATTAGACCGGTTGATCAGATCGCCCGCGTGGATCATAAAATTGGCTTTCGGCAAAGTTGAATATGCCCCTCGCACCGCCCGCGACCACAAGCTTCTGACATCATTTTGCGCATCTCCAAAATAAAGGAATGAAAGCGGCGCAGATTGGTCAGAAGCCGTCGTAAAATGAAACCATTCGCTCCAATTTTTTCCATCGCCCACCCGGTAAACATATTGCGTCGCAGGTTTGAGGTCTGTGAAGTTCACTTCATGATACAATGCCGTATGCTCATCAAAAACCGCCTTTTGCGTAACAGCTTTAACAATTTTCGCCTTATCCGTAAAATCCGGCGACGGATCAGCTTCGTGAATAGCCGCGACAGCTTCCTTAATCGTCGTATCAGTGCGCCAGTTGACAGCCTGGGAAATTGCAGGATCTCCTTTATACCCCAGAATAACTCGGTCTGGGAATGCAGTCGGGAGGTATGTTTTGTTTTGGGCAAAAGTTGCTGATACTGAGAGCAGCAGGAGATAAAGACTAGTCAAAAAGCGATATAAATGCATAACGATCGGTAGTTTCACTACAATTATACCGGTTTAAGGAGCGATAGGGCTAGTTCGATTTCTAATTTTACAAATTAATCATATTAACAAATGGACGTAGTTAATATTTCTTTCTAACAATTTCACACTGTGAATAAAAAGGAACTTCAAATACAGATCGGGCAAAAGATCATTTCACTTCGAACCGAAAAAGGTTGGAGTCAGTCCGATCTGGCAAGAGCTTGTGGAAAAGACAGGCAGGCGGTCGAAAAAATTGAGAATGGGAAAGTCAACCCGACGATCTATACATTGCAGGAAATCGCGGAGGCTTTGCAAGTGCCCCTTGTTAGATTCTTTGAGAGCTAGTTGGATCGGATCGACGCGGGTAGCGTTAAGAAAAAACGAGAGTGATTGTCGCTAGAAGGTGAACCAGTTACGGAAGATACTGTTCTTTAAAACGGTTACCATACCTTTGTATTAAAAGATAACCTTCGTTTTGCAAAAGAAAACACTCTTCGTCACGCCGCCATTTACCCAGCTTAATACACCTTACCCGGCTACGGCTTACTTGAAAGGGTTTTTGAATACGCTGGGGCGGGAATCTTATCAGGCTGATCTCGGCATTGATGTGATCCTGGAATTGTTTTCTGCAAAAGGTTTAGGCGAACTTTTCCGCCAGCTCGAAGATTCCGACGCGGAACTGACTGAAAATAGCTTTCGGATCTATTCCCTCCGCGACGAATATATCAGCACCATCGACCCGGTGATCCGTTTTCTCAAAAACAAAAATCCAACCCTCGCGCACAGTATTTGCGACCGCAGCTACCTGCCCGAAGCCAGCCGTTTTCAGCAGCTGGAAGATATGGATTGGGCGTTTGGGACAATGGGGATTCACGATAAGGCGCGGCATTTCGCGACGCTTTATCTCGAAGATCTGGGAGATCTGATCCAGGAAGCGATCGATCCGCATTTCGGTTTTAGTCGGTATGCCGAGCGTTTGGGGCGGTCGGCTACTAGTTTTGATGAAATGGAGCAGGTGCTGGAAATGCCGGATACGCTTTTGTCGCAGACTTTGAAAGATGTTTTGGAAAGAAAATTGCAGCAATATCAGCCTGATATCGTCTGCATTTCTGTTCCTTTTCCCGGGAATCTGTACGGAGGCTTTAAATGTGGCCAATATTTAAAACAGCATTATCCTGCTATTAAAGTAGTTATGGGCGGCGGTTTTCCGAATACAGAGCTGCGCTCACTAAAAGAATCAAAGGTTTTTAATTATATCGATTTTATCTGTCTCGACGACGGCGAGGCGCCATTAATGTCCCTGCTCGATCACCTCGACGGCAATCGGGAGGCGGGACAGATGAAGCGGGTTTATTCGCGCGTCAATGGCGAGGTGATTTACCACAATGGCGCGAGGGAAAGGGATATTGCGCAAAGAGATACCGGTACGCCGGATTACAGCGACTTGCCGCTCAATGATTATTTGTCTGTAATTGAGATCGTTAACCCCATGCACCGGCTTTGGAGCGACGGTCGCTGGAACAAGCTCACACTCGCCCACGGCTGCTATTGGGGGAAATGCACTTTTTGTGACATTTCGCTCGATTATATCCGCCGCTACGAGCCAATGACCGCCGGGCTGCTCTGCGATCGCATTGAAGAAATCATCGCACAAACGAGTCAAAACGGTTTTCATTTTGTAGACGAAGCCGCGCCGCCTGCCTTGCTGCGGGATTTGGCATTGGAAATTATCCGTCGAAAACTGACAGTAGTTTGGTGGACCAATATTCGGTTTGAAAAGAATTTTACGCACGATCTTTGCCTGTTGCTGAAAGCTTCGGGTTGCATTGCAATCTCCGGCGGGTTGGAAGTTGCCTCCGACCGGCTATTGGAAAAAATGAAAAAGGGCGTGAATGTCGCCCAGGTTGCGCGGGTTGCGGATGCATTCACGCAGGCGGGGATTATGGTGCACGCATATTTAATGTACGGTTTTCCTACACAAACCGCCCAGGAGACGATCGATTCGCTGGAAATGGTGCGGCAACTTTTTCAGGCTGGGATTGTTCAATCGGGTTTCTGGCACCGGTTTGCGATGACGGCGCATAGTCCGGTAGGGTTGCATCCAGAGGAATTTGACGTCATGCGATTGGGACCTGATACCGGCCGGTTTGCCAATAACGATCTCGAACACGATGATCCGCTGGGCGCTGAGCACGAGCGTTTTTCGGAAGGTTTGCGGAAATCGTTGTTCAACTATATGCACGGCGTTTGTCTGGATTTTCAGCATTCGCGCTGGTTTGATTTCAAAGTGCCGGTTACTTCCATTCCGCCCAATTATATTGAAAGAAGTATCAGCGAGCTGCCAGATGTGATCAGTCGCCCGAATGCATTGGTGGTTTGGCTGGGAAGCTTGCCGGAAATGGGTGTATTTGAAGAGCAGCGGGGAAAAAGGATAATTGAAGTAGCTGAACTTGTATTCTTTAATAAAAAGAAAGAATGGGCGATTGAGGCGGATGTTGCGATCGGGGAGTGGCTGGTAAATATATTTTCTAAGCTACTGATTTCCAGTTCTGAACCTTTTTATTTTGATAAGTTTATAAAGGAATTCGAGCTTGCTGGTTTAGGGAATTTTGAAATATTTACCCAAAGCAAAACCTGGCAGGATCTGCGCGCAGGAGGTTTGCTTGTCTTATAATATACTAGTATTTCAGCACCTCAAAAGTATTCAATGCGTCGTCAAAAATGGTGAACACGGCAGGATAGCCAACATCAACCCGACCTATTTGATTGGCCAGATTTAGTGCTTTCGCCGGCCGGATCGTCGCCATTTCGATCGCTTCCTGCAAAGGTATTCCCACAATCTGAACTGCATTTCGAACTGCGTCGGCAAGGGAAATCGTCGCGCCGGCGAGGTTACCGTCGGAGTTGGTGTAGCGGCCGTCTTTCAGGTAAGCGTCAAACTCACCCCACTTAAATTCCGTCACTTTTTCGCCCAGGAACAGTGCGTCAGAAATCAGGAAAAGCTTGTCTTGTTTAATCTTATATGCGACACTCGCCGCGCCGAAATCGCAATGCACGCCGTCGATAATCAGCGGCGCGTACACGGATTCTGTATCAAAAGTGGCTCCTACCAGTCCGGGAGCTCGGTGCCCAAATGCTGACATCGCATTATATAAATGCGTAACCAGGTTAATACCCTGCGAAAATGCCTTGGTAGCCTCGTCGTAAGTTGCATTGGAATGCCCGGCGGAAACGGTAATATCCGAGTCGAGCAGCATTTGGATCTGCTCTTCGGTAAACATTTCCGGCGCAATCGTGATCAGGCGAATTACCCCTTTTCCCACCTCAATAATCTCTTCCAGTTCATGGTTGAGGGGTTTTCTGACAAAGCCCGCCAAATGCGCACCGCGTTTGACCGGGTTCAGGTACGGACCTTCCAAATGCATTCCCAATACGCCTGAACCAGGATTTTTCTCCATGAAGCTTCTTGTTGCTTCGATACCTTTCAGGATATTTTCGTGCGGAGAAGTAATGAGCGTGGGCAGTACGTAAGCGGCGCCGGTTTTTACACTTGCCGAATAAATGTCTTCAATCGTCTCTTCGTCAGCGCGTTCGGTGAAATAGTATTTTTCACCTCCGTTGATGTGGCTGTCGAAAAAGCCGGGAGCCAGGTTGGCAACGTGCGTTATATGAGAGCCTGGCTCCGCATATTCCATTCCTGCAACCTGGCCGTCCAATATCTTAATGAGCTGATTTTCAAGAACTTCTGATCCGGTAAAAACCCTTTCGGCAAACAAGTGAGCTGACATGAATCGATTTTGAGATTTGGCAGTATCAAGAAACAAAAAATGGACAGCGCTTCAAAATGCTATTTAATTATTATATCAAATCTGGTCAAAAGACCGGCCAGGTCGGAGGATAGAAATTTGGCTTTTCGGATGTTATTGGAAGCGGGGTCGATCGTAAAGTTTTTGCTGGTCGAGAAATCGAGACCTGCCAGATTAGTATTGTCAAAAACTGCGTCCCAGAAGTCGCAATCGTGGATTTTGCATTTGGACAAATCAGCCTGGGTGAAATCTGCGCCGTGGATCTTGCATTTAGTGAAAAAGGATTTACTCAACTTTTTCCGTTCAAAAATGGCGTAGTCCAGAATGCATTCTTCAAATTTTACAGCAAATGCGAAGTCTTTCGATTCCGAAAAATTCACCCCGGTCAACTTACAGTTACTGAATAGGATATCCGAGAATTTGCAGTTTTTGACCAGCGCGTTACTCAGGTTACAATTCTTGAAAACACAATCCATAAAGTCGATGCCCGACAAATCCGAAAATGTGCAGTTGTTGAATGTTACCTGTTCGTAGGCAGATTCTCCGGGTTTTCTTTCCGTGAAGTCGACGTTATTGATTGATTCCAAAAGGTTTAAGTATTGGTAAGAGGAAAAATCAGAGGTATTTCTTAATGATCGATTTAAGCTGATCAGCCTGCACCACACCCGACTGGCGCCACATGGGTTTGCCGTTTTTAAAGACGATCAAAGTAGGTACGCCCTGGATTTTATATGCATTGGCGGCCGACTTATTTTTATCCACATCCACCTTAATAATTGTTGTGGAATCTCCTAAATCAGCTTTTACCTGATCCAGGATAGGTTTCATCATTTTACAGGGCCCGCACCATTCTGCCGAAAAATCGACAAGGACAGGCTTATTTCCATTGATCAGTTCCGCGAAAGTTGCCATGGTTTTGAGTTTTGGTTCAAAAAGATAAAGTGAATAAATCCTTTATAACTAACTCAATTTGTCCTTTAAAAATTTCCCAAATCTCATTTCTACGAACTCGTATGTAAAATGGGAATAAATAATAGTAAGCAAAATGGAGGATAAGAGCGAAATCGCGATCATCAGGTCCGTGGGCTGCGATTTGATAAACCGGAAGAGCACCACATTCACGAATATCAGTACCAAGGCGTGATTGAGGTAGATGGAGTAGGATATTTTGCCTAGATATTGAAAAGGCCTGCTGGAAAGCATTTGTTTGATAGTTCCCTTTGAGCTCGCAAAAATGATGATACCTGCTGCAAAAAGCGGCGGAAAGATCAGTTTACATAAATTAAGCTGCCAGTGATGGACAAAATACATAGCGGCAAGCAGCACGATCAGGAATGGGACTTCTAGTGCTGTAAGTTGAAAGGTTTTTCTGGCCAGGATAAAATGGGTGAAAATGCCGAGGCAAAAGCAAAGCAAACCTCTTACAAAACCATAATCGTAAGCCAGCAGATATTCGCCTCTTGCATAGATAAAAATCGCAGATAAAATCGTGATTAATACAAAGGCCAGATACTTAAACCGGGGTAATAGAAGGATTACCAACCCAAAAACCACATAGGAAATCATTTCGGCTGAAATAGACCAGGAAGGATAGTTGTTGCTGATCCAGGATCCGAATATGGGCGTGGAACCCATGAAAGTGAGCGCGTCAAATGCAGTGAAAAAATAGTAGGAGAGCCCGAGGCTGCCGACATTCTTCATCGAACTCTGATCACCCAGCAAATTGGCCATTACAAAAATCACTTCTGTATAGAACAGTAGCGGGTAAAGCCGGATAAAGCGTTTTTTAAGGAATTGAAAAAAATCCCGCTGCGTGTGAATGCGGCCGACGTAATTTAATGCGATTACAAAACCGCTTAATACGAAGAAGAAGTCAACAAACAGGCTTGCATTGATAACGAAGAAGTTATTGTAGAGATAATGGTCTTTGAATGCGTTGTGATGATGTGCGATGACCAGTACCGAAAATATGCCCCGTAATCCATCCAATTGTTCGACTCTGCCTTTCATGAGAATGATTTTGACTTGTCGCGGGTGCGCGTAAAGCAAGCGATCGGAAAATGGAACAAGATTAAGTGGTAACGGTGGAAAGCTGCGTTGTGACTGTTTTTTTCTGGTAGCTGTCGATGTAGCGGATTCCCAGGAAGCGAATCATAACCGCATATGGAAACCAGAACGCAATATCATAAGGTCTGCCGCCGGTAACCAGCAGTACCATCATCGACAAAAAGAAAAAGGCCAGAAATGTGCTCAGCGGGTTGGTATACCTGCGAATTTCACGAATCGCAAACAGAAAAAGGAACAGGTTGAAGCTTGCGAAAAACAGAAATCCGAATATCCCCTGGTCTACCCAGGCTTCCAAAATCGGAACGTCGAGATATTCGGCCTTATAGCCTCTGCCTAAAAATACTTCCCACGAAAAGAGGGTTTCCATAAATTCTCCAAAACCGCTCACCCTGCCCATAGCGGAATAATCCACATCCGCTTCTTCCGAAAGCCTGACCCCTGTAGATGTGAAAATTACATTCATAATCCGGTCCTGAAAGATATCCCAGTAGCCGAGAAGCAGGTTTAGAATATCGCCATAGCGTGACAGGAAGTAATTGATCCCAATCAGAATCAGAATGATAAAAATAAAATTTCTGAATTTGAATGCACTTCCGATGGCGGAGAAGATGTTGGAAACTTTGAACCGGAAAATAAAAAAGGCAAAAGCGGCAATACCAACGCCCAGGTAGCTGGATTTGGCGAGAGACATCACGACTACACCAAGCCCGAACAATACAGAAAAAAACAGGAAAATACGGGTCAGAAGACCTTTTGTATTGCCGAGCATCATCAATGCGGTAAGCATACATACCACTCCATTCCGTGCTGTAATGTGAGGATTACCGCCTGGTTGGGCCCCTTCATTAGCAAAATTCACTGCGGCCCGCATTCCCGGCGTCCAGTTTGGGTCGGTGATCAGGGAGTAAACAAGCGTGATGTTCGTGAAAAAAGACAGGAGAAAAATCACCATGACGAGGGTGTCTTTCACATCGTTAGGAACGTGCAGAAGCAAGACCAGAAAGCCGAAGGTGAATACGAAGTTCCCAACGTCGGAGATGGACTTACCTACATGATTAAAGAATACGAAGTAGTAAAGCGCCATTAAAAGGAACGCCAGGCCAAGGTTGAAAAGGATGATATTCGGTTTATAAAGCCGCTTGAATAGGTGCATTGGAACCATCAAAACCAATGCAAACGAGAAGAAAATAGCAGTAAAAATGCTGCTGGCAGGACCTACGCCCAACGTATCTCTAATAAAAAATATCAGCGGAAACCCGTTGAACATCATGGCGATGCCCAGCGAGTATCTGAGATAATTAAAATTATTGGCTACATTAAGTAAGCTCCAATTCATTTGGAAAATCTGTAACGAATGTATTTGAAATCGAATCGGGAAATGAAATAAACGATTTTCCTGACCCGGCACCAAAGATACTTGATTTTGTTGAGTAGCGCCGAACTGTTCGTAGAAATGTACAATTCCTGCACCCGCTTGTGCTCTTCGCTTCCTACGTGTGCGATCGTCGAGGATTTGGCATCGGCGTGAATGCGTAGTGCACCGGCAAGTCCTTCGATTTTCTTAGTAGTCGTTTGTTTGTGAGCGGTATAGCGTGTCACAAACTCGTAATCGAATGCAAAACGGTAGCTTTCATCGAATAGCCCGTACTTTTCGACCAGTCCGCGTTTGAAAAAAAGTGACTGATTATGGATCTGCATTCCTTCCAGTATCTGACAGTCGAAATCGAATGAGGTTGTTTTCAAGAGTTCAATCACTTCGTCGTCGGTTGAGATCATGTACAAATCACCGTAAAGAATATCGGTCTTGTACTGCGCTGCTGCTTCTCCAAAACGTTTGAAAGTGCCGGGAAAATATACATCGTCGGAATTTTGGAAACTGATATAGTCGCCGGTTGCTCTTCTGAGCGCCTTATTGATCGCGTCTACCTGACCTTTATCTTTTTCAGAAATCCACCAGGTAATGTATTTTTCGTACTTTTTAATAACTTCCACACTCTCGTCGGTAGAGCCGCCGTCGACGATCAGGTACTCTAAATTCGGATAGTTCTGATTGAGTATGCTGAGAATGGTTCGTTCAAGAAACGGCGCCTGGTTGTATGAAGGCGTAATAATAGTAAGCTTCGGCAGATTTTTGACGCTACTTAGTGCAGCATCTCCGTTCAGTTGCAGACCGGATACGAATTTACGCAGCGTATGTGTGTTTTTTTCTAGGAAATGCATTGCATCCTGTTTAAAACTGATCAATATATTCAGTAACTGCCGACAACTTTTTGGCAACGTTATTTCTCAAAACCCTGTATTTGCGGATATAGGCCAGCTTTCCGTATACTGGCAGTTCAGAATTCGGCAGGTACTTCTGATAACTTTTCAGACTTTCCTTGTACTGTTTTAGCAGATTTTGAAAAGCGGGATTTTGCCCAGCCAAAGCCTGGTGATTTGACCAAACGGCATCAAAATAAGTTAAACCGGCAAAGTCTGCTGAAATAAGAGAAGTTTCGTCAACCGTATATTTTCCAGCATTTTCCGAGAGCCTATTATTTAAAATGGCGTGCAGCCCAAAATGCCACGCCGGGTTTGAAATGATCTTTGTTTTGGGAATCCAGACCGGAATATAATTCATCCAGAGCTGATCCATATTCATTCCGTTACAAAGGTCAAATGCAGCTCTGTCCAGCGTTCTACTACGCCACCAGTCCAGCGTTTTCTTCGTTGTTTCACTGTTTTTCAATATCCAGCTCCCGGAATGAAACATACCGACATTCAGAATCCGTTTATCGTCGAGTACTTCGGATTTAGCCAGCGGTTTTAGAATGTTTGGAGTCAGATAAAATTCGGTTCCCTGGTCAAGAACCGGCGTCACCGATTGATACAACAATACGGTTGGTGCAAGAAATGTCAGTAATTCACAATCGGGATGCAGATTTAGCAACCATTTTGCTACCCACGGGCGCGCTGCTGCCAGAAGTTCAAAATCAAAATATTCCTGAACCCAGCTTTCCCAGCGCGGGATCTCGATCCGGGAGATATCAACTGCCTGAATGTGCGAAGGCAGTTCTTTAAGCGGAGCCGCATCGACCCAGCAAAGATAAAAAACAGTATCCGGTTCAAATTTTGACACCGAATCAGCCAAAGTAAGTGCGTGAGCCAGATTTGTCCTGTTACAGACTGTATAGATAATATTCATTTAAGATTAATCGGCTTCCGGCTTGGTGTTAAAATAGGGCAGGTCCCTGATATTTGATCGGCAAATGCCGGTCAATGCAAATGGTAGCGCGTCGCTGTTTCCGATTCGCATGACGTTTCGGGCGAAATGATTCCGTACAATATGAGTAGGCTTTCTCAGCTGGGGCCAGAAACGATTTGCTTCCAGATCCCAGAAAACAGAGTCTGCGTGCTGCAAACGGACCTCGTGCCGATATTGATAAGCCTCTTTCCGTTTGTTTTGCAAGGTTTTTGTCATTCGCTCAATCCGACAAAGGTAAAGTCCATTATCGGTATAACCGTTTCCGAATAGTATTTTTTCGTCAGTAGTTAGTCCTGAAAGCCTTTTTAAAATATGATCTGAGATTTTTCCGGGATTGTCGAAATAAGGTGCGGCTGTGAGATAATCATATCCCTGCTTACACCAATAGTAGAGTTCGTCGCGCACAACCCAACTATTCAGTTCGTGGATGAGCAGAAAATCACACCAGTTGAACCTGTCGTAAAAATCTTCCATCAAAAACAGAGAAGCCAGATGGTCGCGTGACTGAAAGTATTTTTTCGGAAAGTAAATAACGTCGATATCCTCATTATGCTCCTTCACAATAGAGAGGTCGGCACCTTCGAATGTGATGAATATCAACGGATACTGATGCAGGGTTTCCAGACAATGGTGCAAAATCCGTTCCTCGGTCGGGTCAATTTCGGGGTTCAGGATAGGAATGACAACGGATACAAGCTCTTTCATCAGAATGTTTCCAATTGGCCAATCACATATTGGATAGGTTTTTTGAGAAATTTGCGTACCCGCTGGTACCGCCGAACCGGCGCAGGCTTGATATAGGCACAGGGGAATTTACGGTAATATGCATTTCCTTTTGATAACAGGCTGTTCCGGTAAATTCCAAATAGTTCGGTAAGATCCGTGCGATCCGCTAACTCAAAACGATCCTGGTATTTAGACAATATTTCCGGTTTCGCAGGATCATAACCGCTGTAATGGAAAAAAAGCAGTTGATATTCGCCATTGACCATAAACCGTTCGTTTTGAAAGGAAAATGTGCGCTCGTGCAGGTTCCAGTAGGCGGCGTTGTATCCGGGATTTCTTTCTATCAAGGTATCGGGAACAAATACCGGCAGAAAATTCATCCAGTTCTGATCAACAAAAAGTCCGTTACAGAGATCTATCAGGCATTCATACCTTAATTTTTCTTCCCACCATTCGATAAATCGGTTATTTTCCTCACTTCGCATGAAAGCAACGAAACCGAGATTGTAGACACCGGTATTTAAATGGTGCAGTTCATTCGGCGTAAGCTGGTCTTCGATAGGTGTTGTAATGTGGGGCGTAACCACTGCACTGTGTTTTTGCAGTGAGTTTATTAAACCTTCAAGAGACTGGAAGACGATGATGTCGGGATCAAAATAAATGACTTCCGTCGCCTCAGGATAATGCCTGAAAAAATAGGTGAAGTAAAATGGCTTTACCGCCGTGTTAAGCTCAGTAATATTATACCGCTCCGCCATTTCCTGAAAATCTTTGATCTCGATCTTGTCAATCTCAATCATTGGGAATTCAGTTGTGTAGGGATTTTCGAAAGCAATGCCTTCAAGGGAATCAACCAGCCCGATAAAGAATTTCACATCCGGATTAGTGGATTTGAGTGAATCTCCTAATGTCCTCGCCTGAGCTAAGTAATTGATCGAGCAAATGGTAAAGGCAATGGTCATTGATTTTGCTGTTCCGAAACCTGTAAAGGTAAGTACTTTTGAATAATGGCTTCGATACTGCCTACGCTTTTATCGGTATTGTGCCGCTCTAACACCTTTTTTCTTCCGTTGCGGCCCAGTGTTTCGCGCAGTGCCGGATCAAGGATTAATTGAATGATTGCATCGGATGCAGCAGAAATATCAACGTACGGTACCACAAAGCCAGCATCGCTTTCGATGAGCTCCGGTGCGCCGCCGGCATCTTCAAAGCATACTACCGGAATTTCCAGTAAGGCTGCTTCCAGTACTACCAGGGGATAAGGATCTTCCCGTGAACTGAGCAGGAGCACGTCAAAACGATTGATATAATCCAGGGCATTCGGGGTAGGAGGGATCAGGATAATCTTGTCGGTTAGACCCATCAAACGTATATCGCTTTCAATCAGCGTGTAAATTTCATGCTGCGGCCCTGCGCCTATCCAGACGAAGTACACAGGCAAAGGTTGCGTTTTGTGTATTACGCGCTTGGCAATCCAGTTAAATATATCATTTCCTTTGCGCCACTCGGCATTTCCGCAGCCTCCGATCACGATCGCGTCGGCCGGGACTTTATGCGTTTTTTCAAGTAGATTGTGCTGGACTGTTCTTAGTTTCTGATCAATATGCTCGTGGTCGATCAGTGTAAATGTACTGACGCGCGAAGGAGGGAAATCGTATTTCTTAACGTAATAATTGGCTACTGCATGAGAAACAGCGATCAGGTGATCGGCTTTGTGCAGCATGAATGCCAGATGCTTTTCGTGCGAATACATTTTTACCGACATCGCGAGCTCGTGCACAAAAAGTACGAGCGGAACATGGTGCAGAAATTTCAGAAAGTCGTGGTAGACGCCGGAGTTAGCGATTGAATTGACGAAAACAAGTCCGATATTCTGCATTTCCAGTTCGGATACAACTCTGTCTGCCCCTTTCTGAACCGTGTGTTCTTCGTAAAATTTGTACAGATTGACCTTTTTTAAAATCTTTCCAGTAAAGGGCGTCGGGGCGACTTTGTTATTCTGGTAGAGCCTGGTAATGGTCACTACTTCTTCAAATTCCTTTTCAAGTTCTCCTCCGCTGCAAAGCAAAAGATGCATCGGGATACCTCGCTCTTTCAAAAGCCTTAGAAGCTGCAATAGCAGCAACTGGCTCCCGGCCCGGTTCGCGTCGTGACTGACGAAAAGTATTTTCTTTTGCTCCATTAACAATTATCGCTATCTCAAACTTGGGACATTCTCATACATGGCCAGCATAGATATCAATGTATCAGTAAGCTTCGTAGCTCAGTTTTCCAGGAACCTTTTTAGCCGGATTGCCAACGTAAATACCCCATTCCTCAGTTTCTTTCGTAATCGCCGAGGCCATGCCCACAAGCGTTCCCTGGGCGATCATTGTATAATCGCGTATCGTACTGTTCACCCCAAAAAATGAGTATGGCTCAACCACGCAATGCCCTGACAGCACAACATGTGATGTAAAGAAAACATGGTCTTTAATTTGCCCGTGGTGCCCGATATGATTCCCACTCCACATGACCACATTATTGCCGACAGTTGTAAAAGGCTGAATGGTATTATCTTCCAGAATAAAGCAGTTCTCACCAATAACACTTTTGTCGAAAATGGTGGCTTTGGAACTGATGTAGGAAATGAACTGGTATCCTTTGGACTTGGCCTCATGATAGATCGCTTCTCTGTTCCGGTTCATATTGCGGCCGGTCATCGGGGCGAAAAAGGAATGTTCTGTCGGCGGAAAGAGCGTTTCTACGTCTTCGAATGCAACAACGGGTAATCCCTTGAAAGATTCCTGATCTATATACTGGCGGTTAATAGTGAACGCAACTATTTCATGCTCTGAGTCATGAGTCAAATAGTAATGTGCTAGTTCTGCCGTGTCGAGTACTCCAAATATGATAATCTTGGCCATTCTAAATTAATTCGTAAGCTTTCAGTTGTTTCCTGATCTCTTCGGGGCTGTTAAACATCAGGATATCAATTACAGATAACCAAGGTACAAAAGCATTTTTGAATTGGATATATGGAGCTGAAAGACTTTTAATGAAGTCGAGCTTAATCCCTTCTCTTTCAAATTTGCCTTTGTCATACAATTCCATTCCACCGATCGGATTAATGTAATGTCTGGCATTTTCCTGTTTGCAGATGTCCAAAATTCTGTCCTGTCCTTTCAGATGTGTGTTGTTATAGATTGTTGAGGAGGGGATAATTTCAGTATTAATGTCCATAAATGCGCAGGTCCTGATCAGCGCATGCAAGGTTAGTTCGTTGATGGTACTAACTTCTAAATTTACGATTTCTTCAATCAGAACAAAAACCTTTTGATAATAGGGGGCTTTCTGGTAAGACTGTTGAATGGTCTTTAAAAACTTTTTCTGCCAGGGTTCGCCCGAAGACAATGCTACTTCACTAATGAGCTTGTTCTGGCTTGCGTCTTTTAAAGGTATAGTGAAAAGATGCGCTTTTCCCGACACCAGTATGTTATTTCGATTGATCCAGCCTTTGTTGATAAAATTCACATCATCGTAGATAATGAACTTATCAACAGCATTGATCAGTTGGAAATAGCCTATATAGGGGAATATATAGGGCTGCATGATTGCAATGGTCATGTGAAGCTATTTGAGTTTCCGAAGATAATAATCCTCTCCTTTTACATCCAGGTTGGTCATTGTAGTATCGGAACCGAGGCGAATATCGGTAGGTAGAGCTTTGATCTTACTCGTATCATTTACTACGCTTCTGGCATAAAACAGGTAGTCAGCTTCCTTTGGGATCGGTTTCAGGCCTTGTTCAAAAGGATTGATCGAAATCAGTTTGCGCGACAATTCCGCACCATACAATGGATATTCAAAATCATCATTGATGGTTGCCAATGCCACGGTAGCATCCGGCGGTACGATTGAATCGAATGCCTGGTAGGGTTTCGTAATATCGGGACGCGCGATGGTCTGAAATTTAACGCGCTCGGTTTTAAAGGCAGATTCGTGTCCGTAGGCAGGCAGCGGCAGGCAGCGGACATTGAGGTAAACCGACATTACGGCCGAAATACAGGCCAGTACCACAATCACAAATACGTAACCTTTCCAAACATTACGCCGCGGCTTGGTGATCGACAGGCGGTGATGTGAAAATAACAGTAGCAGAAAAAGTACGCCGAATAAGCCGGTTTCTATAAAATACCTCCCTTTAAAAGGATCGTAGGGTGCCGAATACGATAATGTTGCGAAATGAAGGCAGAATGCCAGGGCGAGGAACCAATGTACCCTGGACCGGAACACACGCACAAGTACCAGCAGGACGAGGGGGAGTGTCAATGCAAATCCGAATACGCCCCAGTAAGGATTGGCATTGTAGTTCTGAAATCGCCGCTGCATGGAAAATGGCAGGATCGAGAAATCGGTTTCCTCATCCAGCCGCATATGCAGTTTATCTTCGAGGGCGACAATAGGTTTCCTGATGGTCGTATTCAGATTATAGCCCCACTGCGCATTTCTGATACCGTCAAGATTAAAGAAATCATAAGCGTACCTGACCATATTCCTGCTTCCCTGTTCGAAAAGGTTGGATAAAGGTCCTGCTCTTTCGACCGATTGGTGTTTCAAAGAAGTCGGGGGGCCAATAGGATGCCCGAAAACCATAATGTTTTTGATATATCCGGTTGGGAAGGTGTAAATGAGCATCGCCACAAATATGGAAACGCCGAGCTTGACAAACCGGGCAAAAAAAGTTTTCAGATCAGGTGCCAGGAATACGGTGTAGAGCATGATCACGAATACCGAAGGCAGAAGCAGTGCAAATGTCACTTTATGCCCAAAAACGATCCCGAAAATCATTCCGGAGAAATAGAGGTACTTATTCGATCTGGTTGAATAATAGGTAAAAAGAAAGTACATCAGACAGCTCAAATAGGCGGTCATGACAATATCCGTCTCAGTTGAAATAGCCTGCATTAAAAAGTCGAGGAACAGGCTGTATGCCAGCGCGCAAAAGAAGCTTGCGGACAAATTTCTGCCTATCCGCTGGGCAGTGCCGAACACTGCAACCAGAGAAATATAATAAGAGGCATGATGGATCAGCTTGAATGCATTTTCGAAATTTCCGCTAATTAAATAGCTGTAAATCTGAATGGTAGTCAGGCTTTTAGGATAAGTATCCATATTCCAGTTTGTACCTCCAAAGTGCGCCATCGTTCCCCGCTGAATGTAGCGTACCGCCCGATTGAGGTGGCCGGTCATGCTGTCCCATTCGTTCGGGGCGGTAAAGAGCACCAGTATCAGATTCGTGACCCCGATGAATACAAACGTGGAAAACATGATCAGAAAAATCGCTTTCAGATACGGAGAGAGCTCTCTGATCCAGGCCCTGAAGGTTGTCAGGCGATTTGATAAAACAGATCTTACAGAATAGCCCGGCCCAGCGTTTACCAGATAAGACCAAATCAGATAATGAAGAGACAGAATCAGGAAGCTGGTGATGATCCACACGTAAACATGAGCGGTGAGATCAAGGGCGGAGAGGATAAAGCCGCTGGGAATAATGCTTCCGGTGAATAGGACAAAACAGCTGAGCAGCCACTCAGTAAGCGAAGGCTGAGCAACCTTTTTTGCAACAAATCCTATACCGTATAAAAAGAGAAAAAAGGCAAGCCAATAAAAAAGTACCATTCGATTATGGTGATAAATGACCATTAATGATGCCGGATATGCGCTCAATATCTGAGTAGGGCAGACCAACATATAAAGGCAAACTTAACACTCTTAATGCTATATCTTCAGAAACCGGACAAGCAAATTGCCGCGGCATGAAAGAAAGGGTATTTAACGAAGGGAAAAAGTAACGGCGGGGAATGATTTCCTGTTCCCGTAAAGCGTCCATTATACGGAACATTACTTCCTCCGAAGGAAACACGACCGGGTAATAGGCATAGTTGTACTCGATATCGCTGCTGATTGCAGGCTTGTAAAGCAGATCCCAGTTCAGCAGGCTGTCATAGGCATCGAAAACTTCTTTTCTTGCCTGGATAATTTCCGCCACGCGCGGCAGGTTAACCAATCCCATAGCCGCATGGAATTCGGAATTCTTCCCGTTAATACCCGCATATAAATAAAGGTCATCGCCCTGGTGTCCGAATGCGCGCAATAAATGCAGCTTTTTGTCCAGTTCAGGGTGATTGGATACTAATGCGCCGCCCTCAATGGTATGAAAAACCTTGGTAGCGTGAAAGCTGCATGTGCTGAGATCGCCGTAGGAAAGCAGAGATTTGCCTTTGTAAGTCACTCCGAATGCGTGTGCTGCGTCGTAAATGACTTTAAGATTATGCTTTTTGGCTATTTCTTCAATTGCTTCAATATCACAGGGATTTCCGTAAACGTGCGTCGCCAGGATAGCCGAAGTGGCAGGTGTGATCGATGCCTCGATGAGCGCTGGATCTATATTGAAAGTTTTCGCATCAATATCTACGAAAACGGGCGTGCAATTCTCCCATAAGATTGCATTGGAAGTGGCGCAATAAGAGAAGGGAGTTGTGATAATTTCCCCTTTCAATTCAAGCGCTTTGATCGCTATCTGCAGAACGATGGTTCCGTTTCCACAAAAATAAAGGTGATCAACTTTTAAATATTTTTTCAGCTCTTCTTCAAGCTGTTGCAATACAGGCCCGTTGTTGGTGATGTAGCCGCGGTCCCATATTTCATGGACTAATTTCAGGTACTCTTCCCGTTCTGGCAGAAAGGTTTTAGTGACATTAATCATTCACTACGTGTTCAGTTTGGCGAATGGAAAAATTAAGTTGGGGGCGAATATATCCGGGCCATTTGCCATACCAGGTAACATTTTCACGATAGTCCTCAATATCAAATACCAGTGCTTCTTCCATGTTGTAAAGCACCGTGCTGGTATCTTTTACGATCATCATGGAGACTACGTAAGAGCCGTCGTTAAGGAAATTGCCCGGAAGCTCGCAGGTTCCGGTGACCAATCCTTTCGGGAAGCTTTCGGATTGCGTGCCTACATTAAAAATGCATTCACCGGTAAATGTGTATAAATGCATACTTAAGTTGAGGTTCGCGCCTTCTACCAGGTTCCAGAATTCGAACTGGAAATTGATAGGCGTCCGAACGTCAATATGGTTCAGGTCGTCCTGATATTCGGGGAATAGCTTGAAACGCTTTACCCTTACCTGGTCATTGCCTGGTGCGCTTTCAATGTTGTCCCAATGCTTATCGAGGGATTTATGCGAAACCTTGCTTAAATAATTCGTAACGATATGCGTTGTTTCTCCCTGATCAATCAGACGGCCTTTTTCAAAATAAAATGATTTATTACAAAGTGCCTGGATTGCAGTCAGGTTGTGGCTTACGAATATCAGCGTACGCCCGCTTTCCGATACGTCCCGCATTTTACCGAGGCATTTCTTTTGAAATTCGGTGTCTCCCACTGCCAGTACTTCGTCGACGATCAGGATTTCAGGGTTGAGGTGAGCTGCGATAGCAAAGCCCAGTCTCACATACATACCTGACGAATACCTTTTAACAGGAGTATCGAGAAATTTCTCAACCCCTGCAAAGTCAACGATGGCATCGAAGGATTCACGGATCTCGCTTTTGTTCATTCCGAGAATCGCCCCGTTCAGGAAGATATTTTCTCTTCCGGTAAGTTCAGGATGAAAACCTGTTCCTACTTCCAGTAAGCTTGCAATACGGCCTTCTATTTTGATCTGCCCCGTACTTGGTTCGGTAATCCGGCTGAGAATTTTGAGCAAAGTCGATTTGCCTGCTCCGTTATGACCAACAATACCGATACGGTCGCCCTGGTCGATACTAAAATTAATATCCTTGAGTGCCCAGAATTCTTCCTTGTCCGAAAAATCATCCTGCGCCTTCTTTCTTGAAAATAACTTGTCGACCGTTTCCGTCACAACATCACGCAGGCCGGTTGACCCACTTTTGCGCTGGTGGTCGATGATATATTTTTTACTGATGTTTTCAGCTACAATGACAGGCATGCCCTAGTGTAATTTTCAGATGTGATCCACAAATGTGTTCTCTTTCCTTCGAAAATAGATCAAAGATAGTACGAGAATCGAAAAGGAAATGATCACCGTCGAGTATAAACTTTGTGGATTAAAATACGATTTCTCTCCCAGTAAACACCAGCGGAAACCACCGATAATGCCTACAAGGGGATTCAGATTATAATATTTTTCAAACCAGGTATCTCTAACAAGCGAACTCGGATAAGCAACCGGCAACACATACATTCCGACTTGAATTAAGAATGGAATCAGTTGGCCGATATCCCGAAAACGCACATTCAATACTGCAAAAAACAGCCCGAAACCCATCGATGTAATAAATGTAAGTAAAACAAAGAAAGGAATGTATACGATCTGCCAGCTTATCGTGTAGTCAAAGAATGGAGTAAGTACGATAAAAATGCCAAGTGCGATTAAAAAATCAACAAAACCTACCGCAATGGAACTTAGCGGCATCAGCAATCTCGGGAAATATACCTTGGATACCAGGTTCGAATTGAGCAGGATGCTGTTGCTGATCTGCTGAAATGTGTTCGAAAAGAATGTCCAGATAGTCAGGCCGCTCAATACCATGAGAGGATATGGAATCCCAGGGTCACTATCGATTTTAGCTACGTAACTGAATACAAACACCATTACAGTCATGGTCATAAAAGGGCGCAGCACGCTCCACGCAACACCCAGTAATGTTTGTTTGTAACGTACAGAGATGTCCCTTTTCGACAAAATCCATAAAAGCTGCCGATGAAGCCAGAGATCCTTCCAGTAGTCCTTTTCCGAACCGCCTGCTTTGATTGTAATTGTGTGTTGCGCCGCCATTTTTACGCTTGTTCTACTCTGACTGTGGTTGCAGGAGTACTGAATACTGTTCTGAAATAAGTAAATATCAACGCGATCATTAACCCGGCAAGGGCGCCTATCTTCGCATTTTTCTTGTTCTCCTGTTTCATATCAAGAGGGACTTTAATTCCTTCGATTTCAGTGAAAAGCGGTGCTTCACGCACGAGCGACATCTGCATTTTTTCTGCATTTGCCATTGCTTCGTAATACAGCTGCTGGAGGAAAGTGGATTTACGCTCCATACTATTGGTCGAAACCTTAGCTTCCGGCAACATAATTTGCGAACTGTAATCCATTTGTTTTGCCAGCTTGTGTTCTGCTATACCCAGCACAGTAGCAAGCGAGTCGGCGCGATGCTGGAGCAAACGAAGCGTTTTTCTTGTTTTCTGGGTCTGGTTTTCGGTGTACATTTCTTCCACCGTTTTCAGTAGTGTAGTTACCCACATACCTGCGAGCGCCTCGTTTTCCATCAGGGTAGAAATAGAAATAAAGGACGATTTACGATCCAGTGAGGCGATCTCCGTAGCATCCGCAGCTTTTTTTACAATCTCATTTAATATGATCCTCGACTTCCTGTCCAATTTTTTTAGATCGTTTGTTACGAAATGGAAATTATGCAAGTCTGGTCTTTCTTCCCATTCAGAAGTTTTAATGCCGCTGGAATCGATAAAGAAGTTGGCGAAAATCTCCTTCTTCCCATGAATATCCACTTCCTTCATCAAATTTCTTTCCAAAACTGGCCGTGATTTCACGAAGTAAAAGAAGTTTTCACCCGTAAAAATATTAGCGTCCGGAGCTGACCCCAGCCCAAGCAAGCCTGCCATTTCACCAAAACCAGCACCCTGGCCGCTACCGCCTCCGAGGTTAAACACCACGTTTGCTTCGAACTTGTTCGCTTTCTTTACATAAGTATCCAATGCATATCCGATTCCGAAACCGATCAGCGGTAGCAGCAGGATCATTTTCCAGTTGCGGATAATGGCATCTTTGACAACAATAACTTTTTCAACTACCTCCCTTGGAGACAGTTCATCGTCGGGAATTTGCTGCGGTTGTGCAGGTGCGAGTGTTTGAGACATTATCTTATTGAGCGAAAAGCCAATACTGTTACTATTAATCCCATGACCGAGCTCAGCAAGCCGGTGGCTGTTGAGATTGCCTGTTGCGTGTTCAACGCAGGGGCTGCCCGCACAGGTACAAATATCTCTGAACCAGGCTGAACTTTCGGGTAAACGTTAAAGAAAAGGAATCTTCTTGTACGGTCCACGTTTCCGTTAGGGTATTTAATATAAGAGCTTTTGCGGAGAGACTGCACTGTAAACCCGCCCGACTGCGAAATGTAATCCGTAAACGACATTCCTTTGCCATATTTAACCGTGGTAGGGTATAGTACAGAACCTGCTACCTGGACTGTTTCAAGACGCTTCGGAATGCGGATAATATCTCCTTCCTGTACGATCAAATCTTCAAAAGAGCCAGGGTTTTTCAAAATATTCTTAAGAACGATACCGATTTTCTCCTCTTTCACATTAGGAACGTCGCCGAGGATTGTGCCTTTTTTAATGCTATTTTCTGTTATTTCAGCCTGTTCATAATCAGTAGGCTGTTCAAGGTCACGAACAATGGTACGACGTAGTAAGGTTGCACCTTCCGGATAAGCCAACTCTGTGAGTCCGCCTGCTCTTTTAATGATATCACTGATCTTATCATTTTTATTGACGATCGTGTAAGGTCCTGTCACAAGCACTTCGCCTTCAACAAAAACAGTCTGCTGCTCCACGTAATTAGGCGACTTCCGCACGATGATTTGATCAAAAGGCAGCAATCTGAAATTCGTAGCCTTGCTGTTGAGCGAAAGATCCCTGTTCAGGTCAAATTTAAATACTTCTGAAATTTGTGCATTTGCGGTACCTGCAACCCCATTTCGTTTGCGCCTTACAACTTCCACTTCGGAAGTATAAGCCGATTCGCGAAGGCCACCTGCTTGTACAAGCGCATCTTCCAGTGTCATTTCAGATGTAAAAGGAAACTTACCCTCATTAACACCAATCTTCGTATTATTCACCTCACCTTCTACGCTTACATAGGCAGATTCAGCCATATCAAATTTAGAAGGTACAATCACCTGGTCGAGGCGCGTCAAGATGAGGTCAGGCACCACATTATTGATCAGGTCAACATAATTCATGGAGATATTCTGCAATGTCAGATCGTCTCTTGTTCTTAATACATTGATCCGACCAGCAAAAGCGTCCTCCCTTAAACCCTGGGCATTCTCAATTAATTTTTTGAGGGTTGGGCTGCTGTCGAGTGAAAAATCGCCCGGACGCATCACCGCACCTTCAATCGTTACAATATTTTCATACCTATCTAAAACGGTACCTACATCAATAGAATCCCCTGTCGCGATTTCAAAATTATCATATTCGCCTTCCGAAACGTCGAGCAGCTTTCTCTCTTTGGAGGTAATCCGCTGAATTTTCAGTCTTGCGCGATACGCCTTATCCTGAAAACCACCGGCATATTTGAGCACGTCACCAAGTTTCTCTTCTGTCTTTAACTCATAAATACCCGGACGTTTAACCATACCGGTTATTTCTGCACGTTTTAAATAGTAGCCAACGACAATATTATCGTTATCCTGAACCCTTATATCGCCTTCGATTTTACCGTTAACGAGGTAGTCATAGATGTCCATGTGTGACACGACCTTTCCATTTCGCACTACACGCACATCGCGGAAAGATCCAATTTCATTGGGGCCGCCCGCCTGATACAGGGCATTGAACGCAGACGAAAGCGATGATACTTCATAAGTGCCTGGATTAATAACTTCCCCGGTCACAAAAACCTTCACAGAACGGATATTGCCGAGCGTTACCATCAATTTCGTACGCGCGGTTTCACCTCCGCTGCCAATCAGCCCAGGTACAAACTTCGCGAACTTGTCGATCAGTATCTTCCGGATCTCTTCTATTGTACGACCGGCAACCTGCACCGGGCCAACCCTGGGAATTAGGATATTACCGTCTTTGTTAACGACTCCCTCGTAGGTGCTTTCCGCGTAGTTATAGATGTAAATGTTCAATTCATCGCCAGGTCCGACAACATAGTTGGTTGGCGTAGCAATTTGTAAATCAGGGATTGGATCCAGATTTTTATCTGCGAAAATGGAATAACCGTAGATCTTCTGGCGAAATGCTTCCTTTTCCTCTTCCTCTGGCGTCAGCGTGGTAGAAGTAGAAGTGTTGACTTTACTCTGATCACTATTCTGTTCGCCGTTTTGTCCGTTCTGGTTCGCAGGATTTTTGCCCTTTTCGTTTGACTGGCTGTCATTTCCCTGTTGATTTCCAGGTTGTTGTCCATTTTGCTGATTTCCGGATTGGGGGGAATTAGCATTTCCCGGCGTATTGCCTTGGGTGTTGCCGGTCGTGGTACTTCTTGGTCCGGTCTGCTGCGCATTTCCCTGATTGCCTTGTGTGGCTGGCGCCTGAGTAGCTGGGGCAGTGGGTGTTACCTGGGAAATTGCGGGCAGAGAAATCAGAAAACTAAGAAAATAAAGAAGTAAGGATTTATAACTTTTAGTCAATCTGAATCTGTTCATATGAAGAATTATTGTACTATTGAAATGCTGAAAATCCATGAAACCTATCTGTTAGACTAGTATTTTTGATTTTGGGATCCGGGCAGCGTCGTATTTGGATGTGTATGTAATAGCAAAGTAAATTAGATTTTTCCTATTTTTAAACAATTTCTATTAATCGGGCTACCGATCTTGGCTCAAAGGTATAACAGCCTAACGACAAAAAACTGAAATTATTAAAATACAATATTCAAATTCGGAAATAAGACTAAAAGAATAATTATAAAAATGGAAGGTACAAACGTTCAATATGACGAGGATAGCATAAGATCCCTGGACTGGAAAGAGCATATAAGATTGAGGCCGGGGATGTATATTGGAAAGTTGGGGGATGGTTCGTCTATTGATGATGGTATTTATGTATTAGTGAAGGAAATTGTCGATAATTCGATCGATGAGCATATGATGGGGAATGGAAAAACCATCGAAATCAAGATCTCTGAACATCGGGTGGAAGTACGCGATTATGGACGGGGTATTCCGCTCGGAAAGGTTGTGGATTGTGTATCGAAGATCAATACGGGGGGGAAATACGATTCAGGTGCGTTTCAAAAATCGGTTGGGTTGAATGGAGTAGGTACCAAAGCTGTAAATGCGCTTTCGCATTACTTTAAGGTGCAGTCCTTTCGGGATGGAAAAATGAAGGTCGCTGAGTTCGAGCAGGGGGGATTGCTGCGCGAATCAAAGGAAGAAACCACAAGCCAGCGAAACGGTACGCACACGCTGTTCGAACCTGACGGCACGATTTTCAAAAATTTTAAATACATTCCGCAGTACCTGGATAGTATGATATGGAATTACTGCTACCTCAATGCAGGATTGACCATCAATTTTAACGGTGAAAAGTATATATCCCAAAACGGACTGCTTGACCTGCTGCGAGGCAAAACCGATGCAGAATCGATCCGCTACCCGATTATTCATTTGAAAGGAGAGGATATTGAGTTTGCGATGACGCACGGTAACCAGTATGGAGAGGAATACTACTCATTCGTAAACGGGCAATACACGACGCAGGGCGGAACGCATTTGGTGGCTTTCAGAGAGGCGGTGGTGAAGGCCGTAAGGGAACATTTCGGAAAGGATTACGCGCCGGAAGATATTCGCTCTTCGATTAGTGCAGCAGTGGCGATCAGGGTTCAGGAACCCGTTTTCGAATCTCAGACGAAAACAAAACTGGGGTCCAATACAATCACACCCGATCCGAACAGTACAACCGTCCGCACTTTTGTCAATGACTTCGTAAAAGAAAGGCTGGACAACTATCTGCATATGCACCCGGAATCGAGGGATGCATTGAAAAAAAGGATTGAACAGTCCGAACGCGAAAGAAAAGAACTGGCTGGTATTAAAAAACTGGCCAATGACCGCGCCAAAAAAGCCAACCTGCACAATAAGAAATTAAGGGATTGCCGGCTGCATTTGACCGATCTTAAAAACGATTTGCGGTACGAAACTACCTTGTTTATCACAGAAGGGGATTCGGCCAGCGGCTCGATCACCAAATCGCGGAACATTCAAACGCAGGCTGTTTTCAGTTTGAGAGGAAAGCCGTTGAACTGTTTCGGCCTGACCAAAAAAATCGTTTACGAGAATGAAGAGTTTAACCTGCTTCAACACGCGCTCGATATTGAAAACGGTGTGGAAAACCTTCGCTTCAACCGCATCATCATCGCGACCGATGCCGATGTAGACGGAATGCATATCCGTTTGCTGCTAATGACCTTTTTTCTTCAATTTTTTCCCGATTTGGTTAGAAACGGGCACTTGTTCGTTTTGGAAACACCACTTTTCAGGGTTCGCAATAAAAAAGAAACGATCTATTGTTACAGCGACGAAGAAAAGCAGCACGCGATCAGCAAACTAGGCAATAAGCCTGAAATAACGCGGTTCAAAGGTCTGGGAGAAATATCACCCGAGGAGTTCGGGAAATTTATCGGAGAAGATATGCGGATCGAACCTGTAATACTTCAGAAGGAAACTTCAATCCAGAAACTGCTGAGCTATTATATGGGCAAAAACACGCCGGAAAGACAACGTTTTATTATAGATAACCTCAAAATTGAGAAGAACATCGAAGAGCTTGCGCTGGCAGGCTAGCACGCCAAAACTCATTGCATTAACCGATTAAGTAACATCAGCAGCGTAAAGTCTTTACAATTGTATCTATTGTACAGGCGGCATTCTGGCTGGGCCGCACCGGCCGATATCGCATCCTACCATTTTTACAAACCGATCTGTGGAATTACAGAATTTAAGAGATAGAATTGATACACTCGACGATCAGCTTTTAAACGTTTTGAATGAGCGAATGGAGCTCGTCAGGCAAGTTGGGGAGCTGAAAAGATCGTCGCAATCCATTATTTACCGTCCCGAAAGAGAAAAGCAGATCCTGGACAGGCTTGAAAAAAGAAATAACGGGCTCTTGACCCGCCAGGCGATAGACGCTATTTTCTTTGAGATTTTCGCAGTTTCGCGCAACCTGGAACTACCGGAAAGAGTGTCCTATCTCGGACCTGAGGGAAGTTTTACACACCAGGCAGCCGAAGGCAGGTTTGGCGCAATGAGCGAATATATGGTCTTGCCAACAATCCATTCGGTTTTCGAAAGTGTAGAAACCGGCCGGGCCAAATATGGGGTGGTACCTATTGAAAATAACCAGGAGGGTATTGTTATTGAAACGGTTGATTTTCTTCGGGAAAAGAACCTTTCAATTGTCGCGGAAGTGCTGTTGCAAGTGCATTTTACTTTCGCCTCGCAGTCGGATAGCCTTAAAGACATTAAAAAAATATATTCCAAGGACATTGCATTCCGTCAATGCGGCAAGTTCATTCATGAATACCTGGAAGGTATGAACGTAGAGCTGATCCCGGTTGAATCTACCTCGAAAGCTGCAAAAATGGCTTCCGAGGAGCCGGATGCGGCGGCGATCTGTTCATCCATTTCAGCCCGTCTGTTCGGGGTTCCTATTCTTTTTGATAATATCGAGGACAGCGATCAAAACCGGACGCGCTTCCTGATTTTGGCGAAGGATTTTGTAAATATCAAAAGTGAAGAAGACAAAACCACCATTATTGCCAATCTTCCCAATACGAACCGGCCAGGTGTTCTTTATGAGTTTTTGAAGGATTTCAATGATAGGGGCATTAATCTGACCAAGATTGAAAGCCGGCCGCTCAGAGGCGAAGCAGCATTCCGTACATGGTTTCTGGTAGAATTTTTAGGTCACATGCAGGATCCCCCGGTGCAGGAGATTATGCACAAGTACGGCACACATTTAAAGTGGCTTGGAAGTTATATAAAGGTTTCGTAAAACCTACTTTAACGTGCCCCGGTCAGCGTGCCCCGGTCAGCGTGCCCCGGTACAAGGAAGGCCAGTTTCCGTACAGTTCCACATTAGTTTCCGTTCCATCGGGGAGGCGTACTTTCGTAGTCCTGACTGCATTCGGGGACTGAAAGCTGTCCACAGCGAGTACAACAATCTGTTTTCCTTTTGTAATTGAAGTGATAAAAGGCTGCTTCTGGTCAATGGCCAGGAGCGCCTGCTCTTTTTTAGGGGTAATCCAGTCCCCATTGAAATTGAACGCCAAGTCCTGGACAGTACCACCAACGATCACGTCCTCAACCTGTTTCGCCATCCAATTCCCAAGCACGTAATATTCGGTTGGAAAATCCCAGTACCAGGGGGCACCTTTGCCTTTTGCGTTTCTTCCTACTTCGTTCTCCGGTGTTTTTCCATCGGCTGGATACCATTCGTAGCCCCAGCCCCAGCCGTCTTTCGAGAGCTTGTATGCATTCGGGTCGCTGCCGGAGGGCGGCCCATCCTGCCATAAATAGTATCCGTCAAAAAGGATCAATGAAAACAGTGAGAAGCTAAGCGCCTGACTCGCCGGCATCATTTCCAGCTGATTCATGATCAACTCCCCCTTTGGATCGGTAAGGTTGTAGTGCCAGGGGTTAATAGGATCCTTGTAAAGCGGCATATACCTGTTCCAGCCGTAAAAGATAAATTTGTTATCCTTCTGATAAGGAATCAGCTGGTTAATCCGCAGCGAATGGACTGCTGAAAGCAGCACAAAATTGTTAGGCGAATTGCCCTGCCCGTCCATGGCGAACATGGGCTTGGGATAAACGTCTATCGGCGTAGCAGTGAACGCTTTCCGAAGACTTTCGCCATTTGGCAATACATCGAAATTCGAGTTATTGGACTTTGGTTCCTGGTAATCTTTGATGAAATCTTTCGGATTAGCGCCGCCGACGGTATTTATATGCGGATTCGTGTAAGCCCCTCCCCCCCAATAATCCATCAGCCGCATCTCGGGGTGATTTTTACGGATAACATTTGTAAACCAGATCAGCCGCTGTTTTACCTCGGAAGGGTAGTGCTGGTTCCAGAACTCAAAGTCCAGTGCGTAAACGCCGAATCCGGGCACTCCGGCCAATGTTTCTACCTCTTCTTTGGTCAGTTTTGCAAACCATTTTTCGTCTTTATCATTGAAATAATTAGGAGTGGCGGTATAATGCAGTTTGTTGGAAGGGTATTCTTTTTCCGTATTGAACAGGTATCCGATACCACGCTTGTAGTAGTTGATGGAAGGAACTTCGTCGTTGAGGCGGTATTGTGCCACAATTTTATCTTTGATCGGGTCAAATTCCGGAAACTTCGTGTCAAATGTAACATTCAGTCCGCGGGGAGGTGAAAACCATTCCGGGATCTCGATGCGGGTCAATGCGGACTTGGCCTGATTGTCGACTTTACCTGAGATCCAGATATTTTGCTGACGTACCGAACGGTTTTTTAATGCATTCCACCAATCGTTGTAAGGAGCGTCAATCCATCGGGCGGTAACCGAATACAGATACCCTGGCCGCACTTCAATACCGTTTTCCAGGCCATTTACACCAATTCCGTCTATCATCACCACTTTCGTGCGGCCGTCATTATAATTGGCAAAGTCTTTTAAAAAGAGCTTCCCATCCCTTGAAACCGGGCGAACGTCCAGAAAATTGTCTTTGCTACCATGCCGGATCCACTGGGAAACGTCGGGAATTTCCTCTTTCAGTTTCTCGTCAAAATGGAAGGACGCGGTCGTTTCGCAGCCAGGCTGTCCGAGGCTGACCACCCTTATTCTTGCTTCTCCGGCATTAAGATCAGCTTTTTGGATAGTGAGCCAGGTTCCATACCGGTGCGGGAGATCTTTTAATGTCTGCGTTTTCCCGGATTGTGAAATTTCCACATCATAAGGAGCGAGCCCGCCTGCCTTCGCAGCAAGCTCGAACTGCATCTCGGAACCAATTTGCCGGTAACGCCTGATTGTCAGGTCACAAGCATTTGAAGATGAATCGATTGTAGTAGCGACCGGGAACCCTTTTGTGGTTTCGGGATAATACCTGTTTTGGGAAGGGCCGAAGCGGTTCCAGGCCCATAGGCCGGAACCTGCCAGGAATATCAGAATTCCAGTGGCCCAGATAAGAGATGATTTTGACAAGATTTTGTTTTTACGTACCACAAGCGATTGGTTACCACCAGCGATAGAACAAACCGATCGATCCGTTCACTGATGAAATTCCTTTTTCAATATAGTCGTGTTTGTAGACAGTACCGTCATATTTTACCCTGACATCCAGCCCAACTGAACCGTCTTTCTTGAAAAGGAATTTGGAACCAAGTCCTATGCCATATTTAGGAGCAATTTTTTGATGCTGGGACGAAAGGGTTCCGTAATATAGCACATTGTCGAGTATACTGATCCCGCCACTTAGCTGCGCATAGGGTTGAATAGACGAAGTTTTAGGAAGGAAGTGGTAGTTACCAAAAAGCTCGACAGGATATTGTGATAGCGTACGGGTTTGAACTGCTGAGATAGTTCCCTGTTCACCTTCATAAAAAGCACGCGGAATACGTTTCTGAAAATAGGTCGAACCGATTTCACCTCCGATCGAAATAGGGGAATTTCTTAATACCCATTCGATAGAAATCGATGCATTCCTGAAAGAAGCTTTGTCAATATAAGAGTCGGCAAATGAGCCCAGTGGTACTGCACCCATCAGACGAGCCGTAGCCAGGTAATGTGTGTACCGCTCAAAAGGAGACGGCAGCGTATAAAGCTTTGGCGCGTCCTGCGCGAAAGCCGGTAAAACACCTGCAAGAAGAAGGGCTAGTACTATTATTTTTTTCATTTTAGTTGACTTTTAAATATTCAGACTGGCCAAAAACCGAGTCCACCATTGTATCCACAAACTGCCTGTTACCGATACCAGCTCCCCTTACCTGCGCATCCCAGATCACATTGAAAGTCTTATCGGTTGTGTTGGGGTTCTTGAAATCCAGCATGGAAATCAGCCAGTAACTTTCGGCGGTTTCGTAATAGCTGTAATAACTGGGGTAACCATATCCGTAGCCGCCGCCCCAGTAGCCGCCATAATAGGACGAAAGTGGTTGTGAAACGACGTTCAGGTAGGTATTAGTAATCCAGGCCACGTTAATACCTACATCAGGATTACTTTTGGGGCTTACGTATTTATAGCCCAATCCCTGCATCTTCGTAATAATTCGGGTCAGGACATCCCTGTCGATGTCGGTAAGAGCCGTGCCTGATCTTTCGTTTTCAACCACGAGTACCGAGTCGACAATGCTAAAAGTTTTGTACTGCTTGAAATTGGCTGCTTTGTCATGGTTGGTAATGTACACCAGCGATTCTTCGGTGGACAGGTCACTGATCGGGTCTTTGGAACAGGAAGTCAATCCAAGTCCCGCTATTAGGAGAAATAATGAAGCTTTCTTGAACATTTTTGGTCTTGCATTTAAAGTTGTTAAATAAACGAAATTTGAAATCGAGAATTTTATTCTTACAGAATTAGGCTCAATTTTTTGGTCGAAATAGTTTGCTTTACTGGCAGTGACCTTTTTTTTTGAAAATTGGTTGTAACATTCTCGGGCTGATATTGCCTTGCATGCAACCGATAGACACATAAATTTTGTATTATCTGGGAACGGTTTGGTCGTATCCCGAAAACAGGAGATATCAATTCAAAAAAATGAATATCGGTAAATAAGGAGAAGGCAATAATCATCATCTTTGGTTTGAAAAGAACCAGCAGCACCTTGCAATAATCAATATGTATGGAAACAAAAGAAGAGATTTTAAGGATTATAGATGTTCTCAATGACTCGTACGAAAGCGAAGAAGCGTGGTACGGCCCATCGGTGGTAGAAGCTTTGCGGGACGTGACCCCTAAAATGGCGGAAGTCCGGCTCAGCAATAACACGCATTCCATCGCGGAGATCGTGTACCATATGACAACCTGGCGGATATTTGCAGTTCGGAAGATCCAGGGAGACGCCGAATTCGATATCAAAACCCAGGACAAGGACTGGAAAAAATTTCCGATCGTGGACGAATTTGAATGGGAAGCAATCCAGATGGAGTTGAGCTTATCGCAGGAAGAATTGATTTCAGAACTGGAAAAGATGGAAAGTGACAGTTTCCTGGAAGAATTCGTGCCCGGCCGTGATTACTCCTATTATACATTGATTCATGGTGTGATCCAGCATGACGTCTATCACTCGGGACAGATTGGATTGATCAAGAAAGCAGTGAAAGGAATGCGGCTTGAAGAAGATGATGACTATGGTGCATTCGACAACCGCACGGATTTCGACCAGGGATCAGATTACTATTGAGGTTGTATGAAATTTCGCATATTCATCAATAACATGTTATTTATTGTAAATTTTTCTTAGTTTGCATAATAATAGAGCGCGGTATTGCGAATGCTGCCAACGTTCTAGTGGTGTGGATATAGACATAAAGGCTGTCCGATATTTCGGTCAGCCTTTTTTTAAGTAGAAATCTGTGCAACATTTGGCTTATTAACATTTGATCATTCCTATGAAAATCCTAGTCGTTGAAGACGAACCAAAATTAGCCGGTTTTCTCAAACGCGGGCTCGAAGAACAATCCTGGGAAGTTGAGCTGGCGTATGATGGACAGGTTGGGAAAAAAATGGCGTCTAATTATAAGTTCGATGTCATCATCCTCGACGTGAATCTCCCGCTGCTGAACGGATACGATCTGGCCAGGCAGCTCAGAAACGATGGCTTGTCTACCCCGATCCTCTTTCTCACTGCCCTGGGTACGATCGACGATAAGCTCGACGGGTTTGAAGCAGGGGGAGACGACTATCTTGTAAAACCCTTTGAATTTCGCGAACTGATCGCCAGGGTGAAGGTACTATCCCAACGCAACAATGCCCGGGAGCAATCGAGCCAGGTGCTTTCACTTGCAGACCTTGAACTGAACCTGGACGAAAAAGTAGCGCGCCGGTCGGGCAACCGCATTGACCTTACTGCCAAAGAGTTTGCATTGCTCGAATACCTCATGCGAAACAGGGGCAGGGTGGTGTCGCGGGTTGATATCGCTGAGCAGGTATGGGACATCCGTTTCGATACAGGCACCAATGTGATCGACGTTTACATTAATTTTTTAAGGAAAAAGGTCGATAAAGACTATCCTAACAAACTGATTCACACAGTAGTAGGGATGGGTTATATATTTAAGGAAGAATGACAATAAAGGCCCGCCTTACACTCATGTTTACCATGCTGGTAGGCTCCATCATGGCGCTTTTTTGCCTGGCGATCTACTTTTTTTATGATCAGTACAGGGAAAAGCGTTTTTATTCATTTTTAAATGAGCGGGCACAAACCATTGCGCAGCTGGTAGAAGCCAGCAACGGTATCAGCAGGGCAGATGTAGAGAAAATAGAAAAGGAGAACAAAACAATCCTGCTGAACGAAGAGATCACCATTTATGACGGCTCCGATTCTGTCATTTATAGGAGTGGAGCCGAAAATCTCAACATTTCCAAAGTATCCCTGGCGGATGCCCGGGGAGGGAAGGAAATCAGGACGAAATACCACGACAAAGAAGTCATCGTAACCCGCCATATTTTGCAGGATCATCGCAAGCCGTGGATCGTAGTGATCATTGCCAGCGATAACCTGGGCATCAACCAACTCAACAGGTTACGTGAAATCCTCCTGATTGGCTGGCTATTGTCATTGGTACTTGTAAGTGTGGCCGGCTGGCAGTTTGCCAACGACGCGATCAAGCCGGTTGCAGATATTATCGACCAGGTCAACAACATTTCTGCGGGTAATTTGCATGAAAAGGTAAAAGTAGGAAGGGAGAAGGACGAGCTCGCATTGCTGGCGGAAACATTCAACCAAATGCTGACACGCCTTGAAATCGCATTTGTAGCCCAGAAGAATTTTGTTTCACATGCCTCCCACGAACTGCGTACACCGCTGGCACTGATTATGAGCGAAGCGGAGCTGAGCCTGATGAAGGAGCGGTCGCCACGCGAATACCAGGATGCTTTAAAGGGTATCTGGGCCGAGGCCGGGGAAATGAATGAGCTCGTAAACAGGTTGCTCGAACTTGCCCGTACCGATGAAAATGCATTCAAGGTCTCATTTAGCAAAGTTCGCATCGACGAAGTTTTGTGGCAGGCGAAAACCTCCACCGAACAAAAAAATCCGGGCTATCATGTAAACGTGAGCTATGAAAAAATCCCTGACGATGAGGAGCAGCTCAAAAGGTTTGGCGACGAAAGCCTGTTAAGGACCGCATTCGGCAACCTGATGGATAATGCATGTAAATATTCTGATGATAAGACAGTTAACGTATCCCTGGAAACTGGTAATGATCAGATCAGGATTTATTTCAGGGATAGCGGGGTAGGCATAGCGCCCACTGAGCTGCCTTATATTTTTGATACATTTTACAGGAGCGACGCCACGATCACGAAAGCTGGCTACGGGATTGGCCTCGCGCTGACCAAGCGCATTATCAATATGCAGGGGGCAGCCATCGAAGTATCGTCGGCCCTCGGTTCAGGAACAACCTTTACTATTACATTTCCTCCCTTTTAATTTCCTTTTAATTCGGCGTTAATGCGACTTTAACGCTTCTCAATCACTTTTGTAGCACAAAATCAGGTAGCTGATTTTACCAGCGACAAAGCACCCCATTATATATTCATTCACTTCCCGGCAGCATGCCGCGGGGCAACAGCAGTACCCGATTAAATTGAGTTAGGTGAGTAGTAGAGAACAACTAGCCCCCGGAGTTTTCGGGGGCTAATTTTTTGATCATTCAGATACGCGGATCTGTTTTTCGGTGTCTTCAATCCGGGTGGACGGAAGTGCCTCCGGATATTCCCGAACGATAAATTCAATCAGTTTTTCGCGGACGTGGCATCGCAGGTCGAATGTTTCACTTGAATTACGAGCAGACATCAGTGCACGGACCACCATCAGCTGGCCCTGCGTATCAGTAACCTGCAATGCCCAGGATTTTCCATTCCACAGCGGGGTGGCGTCCAGGATCTCTTTCAGTTTTTCGCGCAGATGCGGGATAGGTGCGTGGTAGTTAAGCTGGAAAAAGGCCGTTCCAATCAGCGCACTCTCGTTTCTTGTCCAGTTTTGAAAGGGCGTTTCAATGAAATAGGTGATCGGCAGTACAATCCGTCTCAAGTCCCAGATGTTGACAACCACGTAGGTCAGGTTGATCTCCTCAATCCGGCCCCATTCGCCTTCCACAATTACCACATCGTCTATTTTGATAGGCTGGGTAAATGCGATTTGAATACCTGCCATTAAATTGGCAAGTGACTTTTGCGCGGCAAAACCAATGATTACGCTGAATATGCCAGCGGACGTCAGAATACCCACGCCATATTGCCGCACGCTCTCGAAGCTAAGCAGCAATATTGATAGTCCGATTGTCACGATCAGGATGATGATCATCCGTTTGACAAACTTAATTTTCGTGAACATCCGTCTCGCGTGGTTGTTATCGGGCGTATTGAAATCCAGATGATCCATCAGGACTTTTTCAACGATGATCACAATACGCACGAGCAGCCAGGTAGTGGCGGCAACCAGTGCTATTTTACTGATCGCGAAGAGCCATTGATAATCCGGATGAATGGCCAGGTAAGTCCTTGTCGCGACAGTGATCAGGACCATTGGAACGAAAAAATAGAGTACGCTGGTGAGGTTTTCGCGTATTGCTTTTACCGCGCTCCACTGCCTTTTTAAAGCGGCAATTTTGATAATATTAATAAGTAACGCACTTATTATGAATCCGATGACTCCCGACAGGAGTATAATCAGCCAGGGTTCATTTTTGTAATCAAGTGTTTCCAGGAAATTCATTCATTCATCAGATATCGTTGAGACGTGCCACGATCATGCCGGTATGTTTCGGGACCGAAGCTACGTATTCTGCCAGCGGCACACTTGTCAATATCACTTTCTTGCCGCCAAGCGAGGCATGGATCAGATATGCCCTGCTGCCAATCTTGCTGATAATCCCCATGTGGTTCACATCAAGCCCTTCCACGGAGGAGGTGAATGCAACGATATCGCCATCATGCAGCATTGGCTCAGCTTTTTGAATGCCGGCTTTGGGAATGTAGCTGTGCTCTCTGGTATTGACCGCACTTTCCTGTTCCCTGATTTTTTCCCAAACCGAACTTTCAGCCATCGCAGGATACAGATTGGCGTGATTTGTCATGAAATTGATCTTCTTCGTAAAAGGTACTCCGCCGACTTTTTCAGTGATATTTTCCAGCCTGCCCCGTTTTTCGTTTTCATACATCCAGTCCAGTATGTAATGCAACCGGGAAGGGTAGCCGTCGATAATGCCGTCGCGGTAGCGCAATTTCGTCAGCTCATTTTTGTAGGCTTCGTAAGTCGCATTTTCGCTTTTTGCCACGGCGAGTGCAACTACACTTTCCACTAGCGTAGTACAGTCCAGCCCGTCGAATTTGCACACCAGTTTTTCTGTGGGATTACCTTCCAATGTGCCCGCCACGTAAGGAGTGCCCAGGAAAGATTCACTCATTCGGAGCACCTGGGTGCCGATATCGCTGCTTTCAGGCAAATCCATTTTCTGTCCAAAAACCTTTTGGAGGTTCGTCTGCGCATAAACTGCGCCGGTGATGGAGATAAGAATGGAAAAAACTGCAACTCTGAACATACTTAAATTTTTTAGCGGGGTGTAATGCAATTGGAGCGCCGTGTCGCATACGTTCCAAACTTCGCAATTACGTAAAAATAATGATCATAAGGCCCATTTGCAATGCTGATCTGTCGTTTTAAACCTGCCTGCCCACCCAGGCGCCGGCTTCATCAGCACTTTCACCGGATTATTTTTTCACGATCTCATATACAAATGCCGATGCGGGTGGCAGCTCTACATGCACGCCGCTTGAAGTGATGTTGGAGGCCTGCGGCTGAAGTTTTGAAGCGAAGGCCGGAAAAACAGGGATAAGCTTGTATTGAGTCGTATTTTCCAGCTTTAAAACGTTACTCCACGCATCCTGGGGAATTTGTACATTCGTTTCGATCGTTCTTTCGCGGTCGAAATTGTAGATAAAGAGCAGTCGTTGGTTTTTGGTGTGGCGGAGATAACTGTAAACGAGTTTTTTATCGTAATTATAACTCTGCCCGTCAACGTTTACATATTGCAAATCATAAAATTCTCCCGCAAAAACAGCTTCATTATCCCGTACAAAATGATTCAGGCTTTCGTAAAAAGACCGGAGCTTTCGCTGCTCTTCGTTCAGTAGATCGGTGTTGAAGCGGCCGCCATTTACCCACTGCTGAAATTCGGTGACACCCCAATAGTCGAAAATAGTAGTCCTGCCGTCTTCACCCTGAAATCCTTCGGCAACCGTTGGATTAACACCCAGTTCCTGACCGAAATAAAGCATCAGCGGCCCCGTATGAAGTGTAGCGCTGAGGACCATTGCGGGATATGCAAGCCACGGGTTACCTGCAAAATAACGCGACGCGATACGCTGCTCATCATGGTTTTCCAGAAAACGCAGCATGTTTTCGCTGATGTCGCCCGATTCCTGCTGCCAGATTTTCGTAATATCCTCCACAGTTCCGTGCCCCTCGATCAGTCGTCGGAGCGAGTTATAAAGTCCAACCTTATCATACAGGTAGTCAAATTTGCCCTGATAGATATAATTGTGATATTGTTGTGGATTATAGATTTCCGCGATAAAAATAATGTCCTGATTCACCTTTTTGATCTCCGGAATCACCCACGACCAGAATTCAACGGGTACCATTTCCGCCATGTCGCACCGGAACCCGTCCACACCCTTTTCCGTCCAGTATTTGAGAATATCATACATTTTCAGCCAGGTGGAAGGAATGGGATCAAAATGCGCGGATCTTCCGTTCAGGTAATCGACACCGTAGTTGAGCTTGATGGTTTCATACCAGTCGTACTGGCTTGGTTGCGCTTCAAAAACATCATTTCCGGTTGCCTTGGCTGGCCTTTCATGGTAGGGGGCGTCCAGCGGGACCGGCGGTTTGTGGCCTTCCGGAACAATAAAATCATGATTCGGAATGTAGTAAAAATTGTTGGCCGGACTGAAGCTCACGGAAACTTCATCATTTTCGCCAAAGTCCTTCACACCGGCAGCCCGCGCGTCGGAATGGTATTGTCTCGCCACATGGTTGGGAATAAAATCAATAATAGCTTTCAGCTGATGGGAATGCGTACGCGCGATCAAAGCCTCGAATTCCTGCATCCGATTGCTTACATCAACAGCCAGGTCCGGATCTACATCGTAATAGTCTTTCACGGCATACGGCGAGCCGGCTATTCCTTTGACGATCAGCGGATGATCGGGACGAATGCCAAATTGCGAATAATCGGTAAGGGTGGCATGTTCCAGGATGCCCGTGTACCATACATGTGTGATACCGAAGTCGGTAAGCGCTTTCAGTGCGGTATCGTTAATGTCATCGAACTTGCCGCAGCCATTTTCTTCAATAGTGCCGTAAAATTGGTTGGTAGTATTCTGGTTGCCGAAAAGGCGGGTGAAAATCTGATAAATAACAAACTTATTCTTGTTAACTGGGGACATAGCCTGGTTCTGCTTTAATGCGGTTGTACGGAATGAATAAAGACCTGGATTTTCTCTTAAATATTACACTAGTATCGGCCTCTCGAAAGCCCCGGCGGAGGAGATTGGGAATTTTTACTATTTTGCAAGATATTAATTTTGAAAATATGCCCTCTATTCATGCATGCCTTTTTGATCTCGATGGAGTGATCGTTGATACCGCGAGGTACCATTATATAGCCTGGCGCGAGGTCGCCAATGCACTCGGATTTGATCTCACACCAGCCCAGAACGAGTTATTAAAAGGGATCAGCCGCATGGAATCGCTCGATATTATCCTGGCGATCGGCGGAGTTGAACTGACTGACGAAGAAAAGGTTAAGCTGGCCACAGGGAAGAACATCCGCTACCTGGAGTTATGCAGTGAAATGACACCAGCTGACACCCTGCCCGGCGTGCGGCATTTTATAGATGAGCTCAAAGAAAAAGGCGTCAGGATCGCCCTGGGATCTGCCAGTAAAAATGCCCGGGTAATCCTTCAAAGTATTGATATGCTTTCCTATTTCGACTCGATCGTCGATGGAAACCGGGTTACAAAAGGAAAGCCGGATCCCGAAGTTTTCCAGCTTGGAGCCGCAGATCTGGAAATAGCTCCCGAAAACTGCGTGGTGTTTGAAGACGCTGTTGCGGGGGTTCAATCGGCAAAAGCCGCCGGCATGTATGCAGTAGGGGTAGGGGAAAAGTCTGTGCTCGCCGAGGCTGATACTGTCATTCCCGGATTTGAAAACTATACATTTGCAGGTCTTAACAATTCGCTCTCCTGATTTATTTTTAACACCAGCATTACCCCGATATGAAAAATTACATCACTCACGACGAATGGTGCATAATAGAAGATGGCTTCCATCCTGCATATAATGAAATAACAGAAAGCCTGATGAGCCTTGGGAACGGCCGGATGGGCCAGCGGGGCAATTTTGAGGAACGATATACAGGTAAAACGCTACCTGGAAACTATGTGGCAGGCGTGTACTTTCCGGACAAAACAAGGGTTGGCTGGTGGAAAAACGGCTACCCGCACTATTTCGCCAAAGTACTGAATGCCTGCAACTGGATCGGGATCGACGTTGAAATAGATGGCGAAATGCTCGATCTGCATACCTGCGAAGTGGAGGAATTCAGGCGCGTACTTGATATGCAAAAAGGAATACTCGAACGTATTGCGACGGTAAGATTGTCTGGAAACAGGCGAGTCAGGATCCATTCAAAGCGCTTTTGCAGTATGGCTGATGATGAAGCCGGGGCGATCAGTTACAGTATTGTGCCGCTCAATTTTTCTGGAAGTTTTACAGTAACACCTTATCTGGACGGCAATATCAGGAACCGGGATGCTAATTATGATGAATCGTTCTGGAATGAAGTAGCGGCTGAAAACGTGCACTTCGGGGGCTGTCTGGTGCTGGAAACGAAGGAAAATCCTTACGGGGTAGAGCAGTTTCGTGTCGCGTCGGCGATGAAATTTGAGGTGATCTTAAATGGAAAGCCCGTTGATTCTGTCCAGGAAATCAGGAAGGAAAAATATGTGGGGGCGAAGGTAGAGGCAGAAGTCAAAGAAAATGAAATCCTCACAGTTTACAAGTACGGAGCCAATTTATCCTCCTCGAATTATGCTGCTGAAACCCTCCTAGGGGCTGCCAGGGCATATGTCCAGCGTGTTTTTGAAAAGGGCTTTGATACAATGTATGAGGAGCATCTGGCAGCCTGGGCTGAAAAGTGGGCTAAAAATGATATTACTATTGAAGGAAATCCAGCCGCCCAGCAGGGTATTCGTTTCAATATTTTTCACCTGGGGCAGACTTACACTGGCGAAGACGAGCGGCTGAATATCGGACCAAAAGGATTTACCGGTGAAAAATACGGAGGCAGCACTTACTGGGACACAGAAGCCTATTGCATTCCGTTTTATCTGGCAACAGCTGAGCAGAAAGTTGCGCGCAATCTGCTCGTGTACAGGTATAAACATTTGCAAAAAGCGATCGAAAATGCGGAGAAGCTCGGTTTTACCGACGGAGCCGCATTATACCCGATGGTCACGATGAATGGCGAAGAGTGTCATAATGAATGGGAAATCACCTTTGAAGAAATACACAGGAACGGAGCAATTGCCTACGCGATTTATGATTACACCCGCTACACAGGCGATGAGAGCTATCTGAGTGAGTTCGGTCTCGAAGTATTGATCGGCATTTCCCGCTTCTGGAAGCAACGTGTCAACTGGTCGGCGGAGCAGGAGAAATATGTGATGTTGGGTGTTACCGGGCCAAATGAGTACGAAAATAATGTGAGCAACAACTGGTATACCAACTACATTGCCGCCTGGACGCTGCGCTACACGCTCGAAATCATCGGAAAGCTCTGGACAGAAGATTCCAGAAAGCTCAACGAGATCATTCTTAAAACCAATTTCAAGCTGAACCAGGAAATGGCGGACTGGAAACACATTGTCGCCAATATGTATCTGCCTTTTGATGAAAAAAGGCAGGTATACTTACAGCAACAGGGGTTTCTGGACAAGGAAATACTGACAGTAGAAGACATTGCAGACCAGCGGCCGATCAATCAGCGGTGGTCCTGGGACAGGATTTTGCGATCCTGTTTTATCAAGCAGGCGGACGTTCTGCAGGGCTTGTATTTCTTTGAAGACGAATTCGATCAGGATACGATCAGGCGTAACTTCGCATTTTATGAGCCGATGACCGTTCATGAATCTTCACTTTCTCCCTGCGTACATTCAATACTGGCGGCCGGACTTGGTTTAAAGGAAAAGGCTTATGAGATGTATGTCCGCACCGCGCGTCTGGATTTAGACGACTACAATAATGATACGGAGGATGGTCTGCATATTACATCGATGGCCGGAACCTGGATGAGCATCGTGAAAGGTTTCGCAGGTCAGCGTGTAAAAGACGGGATCCTTGTATTGAATCCTTATATACCGGAACAATGGAAGTCCTATTCTTTCCGTCTCGGTTTCCGGGGCTGCTGGCTTAAAATATCAGTTTCGGCTCAGGGTGTGCATGTTGAGAACACTTCCGGTGCCGATTTGACGATGATTGTAAAAGGGAGAAAATTTGTCCTGAATGCGCATGCTTCACTGTTGATTTAGTCGTTTTAATATTTCTTGAAAAAATGATATAATACCGAGGATTTACCTTTCGGTTAAAGTAATAATTGTAATTCTGACGCAGAACTCGTAGGTTACGACTTTTTGAGCCATTTTATTTGACTATGGTACAGAAAACCTACTTACTTGTTTTGTCAAGTATATGGCTGATGCTGACCTTGTTAAGTCTTGGGGAGGCTACTGCTCAGGAGTTTGGTGAATGTCAGAGATTGGTCAAGGATTTGCTGCCGGTTTTTAACCGTTCGTTTGAAGAAAACAATCCTGCATTGTTAAGGGAAAAGTCATATCAACGCGGCATTCGTGAATTGCAGGCGGCTTATTCCCTATACCATAAACATGCTTTTGAGCCGTCTGATTCGGTTCAGCAGATGAATAACGAGGCAGTGATTCTGGCTCTGCTCGGGAACTATCAAAAGGCTTTTCATATCATGGAAGACCTAGATCTGAATGATCAGGAACCCCATTTCCGCTATAACAGAGGGCTTTTTGCTTTGCTTTCCGGAAAGTATGACGCCGCACGCAATGATTTCGGTCAGGCCGCGGGCGGTACCCATGCGAACCTGAATACTATCGTAGCTTTCGGAAAGCAAAAGAAATACAGTGAAGCAGCGGATTTCGCAGCCGGAAACTCTTCGAAAAACAGCGGAGGGAAGTGGAATTATAATCTGGGAATGATCCACAAATACAGCGGACGGACGGAGGATGCAATTGAAGAAGTAACTGCGGCGATCAGGCAAAAAGATGAAATGGCTTACCGGCTGCAGCGGGGAGATATGCTCATGCGGACAGGGAATGAAAAGCGGGCTGTGAAGGATTTCGAAAAAGTGGCGCGTACGCACCCGAAAGCGCAGATCAGATATGCGAATGCATTGCTTTCGCTCAACCAGTTTGGTGCTGCCAAAGCTGTTTTTTCTACCTATCTCGAAACGGACGACCGCACCTTCAGAGGCGATGCTTATCTTGGCATGGCGCATTCCCATTATGGCTTAAAACAGATCAGTGAGGCGCAGCGATACTATAAGCTGGCTTCCACACTGAAAAGGGAAACACCCGCCCTGCAATCAGGTATCGCCAATACTCACCTCTCCAAGCGTGAATACCAGACAGCTTTCACACTTTTCGACAGGGTCATCAAGAAGGATTCGACGTATTTGCCTGCCTATCTCGGCCGTGCCGTTTCATATTATGGGCAGCAGAAATACGACCTGGCTTTAAAGGATTTTAAGAAGGCGGAAAAGGCGCTGGACGAGCATAACCGGTTCTTTGCCGACCTTTTTGTGACAAAAGCATTTTCGGAATATTACCTTAAAAAGACCAGCGAAGCGCAGGACGATTTTCAAAAGGCAATCAAACTAGACGCGACGAGATATGAGGCGCTGGCAGGTATGAGCGGAATCATGATCGATCAGAAACGGTATTCCGAAGCAGGTACTTTCCTGTCAAAAGCGCTTCAATACGAACAGGGTTACGATTTGATGTGGAGCAACTACGGGAACTTATTGCTGCACTTCGATATGTATAAAAAAAGCTATAACGTATTCAAAAAGGCGGTTTCACTGAACCCTTCCAATGTCAACGCGCAAAATGGCTGGGGAGTCGTCTTGCTCGAAAACGATCAGCTCGATAAGTCGATGGCACTTTTCGATAGCCTCGTACGGGAAAAGCCAGACCTGCCTTTTTTACATAACAACCACGGTATCGTTCAGGCTTACATAGGTAACCGGCATGATCAAAAACACCAGGTTAATGAGGCCAATGCACGTTATGACGGAGCGTTTGAGGATTTTAAAAAAGCCATGGAAGCAGCGCCTTCTCGGAAGTTTTACAATGTAAACCAGGGGAATGTATACCGGTATCTCGAGAAATATGATGAAGCTAAACTGAGCTATCAGACTTATCAGGACAAAAGTGCGCTGAATAATACTGCGGTTATGTATGCAGGCCAGGAGCGGATCAAAGACGCCAAATATTATCTCGGCGTAGCACTGCAAATTGACTCCCTGCACCGGGTATTTCAATATAACATGACCGTACTCGCGAAGGGCAAGCAGAAGGAAATGATGCGGCTTGTCGCTTCCGCAGATGAAAACAGTCCTTTTTCAGACATCGGCATCAAGTATAGCAGGGACGGGTTCGTAACAATCTATTTGTATGATTATGAGTATGACGTGCTCACTTTCCCCGGCAGGCATTACATGCCTTTGCCGGTTGCGGAATACAAAGAAGATTACTTCATTCCGGAATATGATTTCAAACTGATTGCTTACGGGAAGAAGAAAAACGAAGGTGAGAAGAAAAAGCGGGTGAAATACCGCAGTCAGAAAGTAAAGCTGCCTGGTTCCAGGAATAGGGCAGGCACCCGTTGTCCTGTGCTATTTTGAGCAAACAGGGTCAAAAATGTGGTCAGAATGAGTCTGTGAGAAAAAAATTCTACGCCTTTCCCATCGGTCATCCCCAGGTAATGTAAAATTTTCTACTATTTTATTGCTGTAGCTGCTCTCAGGGCCGCATTTCACCCCTGTGCTGGGCCAGGATATTTTTGATCTCTACGAAACTGATCGGTTTATCCAGAAAATAATCTGCACCATTCCGGAAAGCTTCGTCCCGCAGGTTGGTCATCGCACTCATAGTAACCACAAATACTTTCTTGTCCGAATGTATACTCCTGATTTTTTGAATCTCGCCAATGCCTTTTCCGTCGGGTAAGTTATTGTCGATGAATATCCAATCCGGTTTCATCTGGGCAATACAGGCCATTCCTTCGTTTAAGGACGCTGCTACTTTAATAGCCGTTTCGGGTTCCCTGATATTAAGTTGTCTCACTAGAAAATTGCGCATCAATGCTCCCAAATCCCTTTCATCTTCAATAATTACAATCTTCATAGCGCTGTGTCGGAAATATAAATTTAGTCATCAATAGCGGAGGTGCCTGGTTTTACAAAAACTCTGTGCATTACGATTTGGGTTACAAATGCAATAACCCTGCCATTTAAGTGCCTAAAAAAATGCTTTCCGCCAAAGCGCCTGTCGAATGAATTCAATGCTGTCTGGTCGTCGCAAAACTTGCGAAGCTTTTCCGCTATTTAGGAATTTTTATTTACATGTTGAACCAAACCAAGTGATGTTCATTAAATCGTATCGTATTGATTTTTAATGGTTTGTGTTAATATGTTCGGAAGGGTATCATTTGGTACAGGATTTTTCCTGCCTATTGAAAATGATTGATCACGTTAAAGCCAAAGTTATGTCAGGTAATAAAGTTATTTTAGGTATCGTGTCAGCTGCTGTCGTGGGAGCAATTATCGGATTACTTGTTGCACCGGAGGATGGAGCAAAAATGCGGAAGAAGATTAAAAGGAAAACGAACAGTCTCGCCGGAGACTTGATCGACGCTCTTGAAAAGAGCAAGCAAAGTGCTAAAGATGCTGCTGACAATCTAAAAGAGGAAGGCTCGGCGCTCAAAGACGAGGCTGTAAATAAGGCCGCAGAGTACACCGATACTGCAAAGCGGGAATTCAACGATTTTAACTAAAATTTGAGTGGCCGGATCCAATTGTTCCGGTCACTACTTTATCCCATCAACATGGAAACGAACATCGATCCCCCAGCGGATCAAAAGCCGAAGAGCACGGTAACAAATACAGTTGAATACTTTAAAGAAATGCTCGCAGCAGGAGCGCCGGGTGCCGCGGGGCAGGGATTAGGAATTGGCGTAGGCGCAGTACTTGCCCGTACCGCGCTGAAACGATTACCCGCACCTCTCAACTTTGTTGTCCCCATGGTTGTAGAAAAAGTAATTTTGAAACACGGCGTCGAAGAAGGTCGGGAACTACTCCTGAAAGGTCTGAGGTGGGTCAAAAAGGCAACCGATGAAACGCCGGAAGCAGCCTCTTAAATCACGCTGTGTCGTTTATTTCCAAACCCTTCGCCCGAAGGGTTTTTTCGTTTTATCGGGAACATCTTGCGAGGGGATTTTTTACCACCTGCGTATTTACTGAGAAATCGGCAAGGCTTTTGTTAGTTACTTAATTGTCTTTTTATTCGGGTCTCTGACGGCGGATGTACAAATCGCACTGTAATAAGTTTTTTCTATCATTAAGAGGGAGCCGGTAAGTCGGAAGAAAATCGGATTTTTCGAGCGGCGATCCCTCCATACTTATGATTATCAGGCAAATATATTTGCTGCGATGCCAAGAAAATACTAAGCTTGACAGCATCTGTCTTCAAGCTTTCAGTCCGGGCCGCCACGTCGTTAAATGGGAATTGAAACCTGACGAATAGCACCGACCGTGTAGAGTGTCTCTACATTCTGAATTATAATACTCAGTCTGTGGAAATAACTACGCAATCTTTGCGATCGTGGCTCCTACTTACCCGAAGATTGGATAAAGAATCGTAAATTTAAAGCATTAAGAGAACTACCATTTTACCCTTACTTGCTCTATGCAAAGACAGACGCAGACGCAAAGGCAGACCTTAAAATACTCTCCATTACAAATCCAGATGCTGAATTTGCTGCATTTGACGACGATGGAGCTTGAACAGAGAATCAAAGAAGAGTTAGAGGAAAACCCGATTTTGGAAGAGGGGAAGGAGGAGAATGCAGCAGAAGAAACTGCCGACGAGTTTCAGGATCCGGCAGATACAGGGACAGGGGAGGATAATTCCGTTCAGGATTATTATGATTGGGACGAGTTCAGGGATGACGATATACCGGATTATAAAACCTACGCAAATAATCAGTCGGCCGACAATGAATTGTATACGCGTCCTATGGTGGAGTCGATTTCATTCCGGGACGACCTCAAACAACAGGTTCATTTTCTTAGATTGAATGACAGGCAGCAGCTCATTGCGGATTTTGTCCTGGATTCTTTGGATGAAGATGGCTTTCTGAGACGTGATAGTGAGGTGATTGCGGATGATATTTCGTTCGCCAACAGCATGTTCATCGATACGGAGGAAGTGGATGCAATGCTTAAAATAATCCAGCAACTGGATCCCCCGGGCATTGCGGCGAATGATCTGCGTGAATGCCTGCTCATCCAGCTGAACCGTATGGAAACCCAAAATGACACGTGGAAATCGGCTTACCGGATCGTTTCAGATGCTTTCGACGAGCTGGGTTCGCGGAATTATGACAAGATCATGCGCATTACGGGCCTTGATGAAGAATGCCTGAAAAAGGCGATTCAACTGATCACAACCCTGAACCCGAAACCTGCTTCTGGCCTGCGCAACGATTCCATTGTGAATGAAAGTATTAAGCCGGACTTCATGCTGTGGTATACCGAGGATGGCGAGATCGAAGTGCAGCTGACATGGGGAAATAGTCCTGCTCTGAAATTGAGCAAGGTATTTACCCAAATGGCCGAGCAAAAGAACGACAAGGCCACGAATCAGTTCCTGAAAAATAAAATGAACTCTGCAAAATGGTTTATCGACGCCATCAAGCAGCGGGAGAATACAATGCTTAGCACGCTAAAAGCGATTGTCAGGCTCCAATACGATTATTTCCAGTCGGGGGATGTCAAAAAGCTGCGACCGATGATCCTCAAAGATGTTGCTGAAATCATTAGTATGGACATTTCAACGGTATCCAGGGTTACTACAAACAAATATGTGCAGACACCTTTCGGGATCGTGCTGCTGAAAGACCTGTTCACGGAGGGTGTCACCAATGAAGACGGTACCGAAGTGTCTAACAGGGAAATTCAGGAAGCGATCAGGGAAATCGTTGTTGCAGAAGATAAAAGACATCCGTATAACGACCAGCAGATCACAGATATGCTTTCGGAAAAAGGATACTCGGTTGCGAGACGTACAGTAGCAAAGTATCGCGAGCAATTGAATATACCCACGGCCAGACTGAGAGTGACTATTTAAAATCAACTATATTAAGCCCTAAAAACCTGCATGAAAAAAATTGTTGTTGTTGACGATGAGGCAGATATTTGTTTTCTGTTGAAGAGATTTTTGTCGAAGAATGATTTTATAGTAGAAACAGCACAAAACGGGAAAGATGGTCTGGCACTGATCGAATCCATATCGCCCGATCTTGTAATGACGGACTTCCGCCTCGGCGATATCACCGGAACCGAGCTGCTTACTGCCATCAAAGCGAAACGTCCAAACGTGCCTGTGCTGATCATAACGGGCTATTCAGACATCAAAATCGCTGTAAGTGTCATGAAACTGGGCGCTTACGATTATATTACCAAGCCACTTTTTCCAGACGAAATATTGGTTACGGTGAAAAAGGCTATTGCCGATGCAGAGTCCTCTCAGAACGAAGAGCAGGAATACACCGCAGCGGCTTCCTCAGGCTCAGCATCTGAAACGAACCCCAAACCTGCCAGAAAGATGAATCCGCGGACGAAAGCGGGTTACATTATGGGTACAAGCGAAGTTTCGGATAACCTTTTCCGGCAGGTCGACCTGGTGGCCCCTACCAATTTCAGTGTGATTATTTATGGAGAAAGCGGCTCTGGAAAAGAGGCGATCGCTCAGGAAATACATAACAGATCGCGACGGAAAGACATGCCTTTCGTAGCAATGGATTGCGGTGCGATTTCGAAAGAATTGGCGGGTAGCGAATTGTTCGGGCACGAAAAAGGATCTTTTACAGGTGCGCTTAATACCAAAATCGGGCATTTCGAGCTTGCAAATGGGGGTACCCTGTTTTTAGATGAAGTTTCCAATTTATCCTATGAAATCCAGGTTGCACTTTTGCGGGTAGTACAGGAGCGCAAAATGCGACGGATCGGTGGTTCTAAGGAGATTGAGCTGGATGTCCGGATCATCGTTGCCAGTAACGAGCGACTGCTGGAATCGGCTAAAACCGGTAAGTTCAGGGAAGATCTTTATTACCGTTTCAACGAGTTTACGATCGAAGTGCCGGCCTTACGGAACAGAAAAGACGACCTGATGTTGTTCGCGAATGCATTTCTGGAAACAACCAATGCCGAACTGAGCAAGAATGTGAGTGGTTTTTCTGAGGAAGTAAAAAGCGATTTCCTTAACTATTCGTGGCCAGGTAACCTTCGGGAGATGAAAAATGTGATCAAAAGAGCAACATTACTTTCTGACGGAGATCTGATCGAGGAAAAGTCACTGCCTTTTGAAATCGTAAATTACCGTAAGCTGAAAGATCTCGATGAAGAACCAGCCGCAATTGCACCCGCCATTTCCGGAATTGCAGAGAATGTGGACGCAGACGAGTCGAAGCCCAGTCTGAAAACGGTAGCCAACGAAGCTGAATATGACATGATCATGCAGGTTCTGCGCGATGTTAATTTCAATAAAAGTAAAGCGGCCCGTTTGCTGAATATTGACAGAAAGACGCTTTATAATAAGATGAAGCAGTTTGATATTTAGTGGGGTAAAGGACGATGCAGGATGAATAACAAACTTATCAAGGTGCTTCTCGTTGATGACGATGAGGACGATTATTTCCTGACCAGAGAATACTTTAATGACCTTGTCAACTGGAAATTCGATATTACCTGGTGCGCGACATTCAGGGATGCTGAAAAGGAAATCAGAACCAAAAAATACGATTTATACCTGTTCGACTACCTGCTGGGGGAAAGTACGGGTATCGACCTGATCAATCTTGCCTGCCAGTTCGAATGTGAAGAGCCTATTATTCTTCTGACTGGTAAAGGTGATACCAAGATAGCCGTAGAGGCATTGCGGCTGGGCGCTGCGGATTACCTCATCAAAAGTGAACTGGACGCGGAAAAACTGGAAAGAAGCATTAGATATGCTCTGGAAAGGACTTCGGTTTTGAAGGCGTTAAAACACAGTGAAAGAAGATACCGCCGCGTTTTTGAAGAATCAAACGATTTTCTCTTTATCAGTGACCTGGCAGGCAACATCATCGACCTGAATGCATCGGGCAGTGTGATGACCGGGTACGCGGAGGACAATCTCAAACTTCGTAACATCCTGGACCTTATCGAAGATCCAAATTTCAGTGCGCTTTGGAACAACATCAAAGACCACACTATTCACGATCACGAGGTGCGGCTGCTTACGAAAGACGGGGAAAAGAAGTACTGTCTTTTCTCTGCATCGGTTGAAGTGGATGATGACCATCCGTACATTCAGGGACGTTTGCATGATATGACTGCCAGGAAGCAATCGGAACGGGAGCGTTTGTTTTCAGAGAAAATGGCCGTTACTGGTCGCCTGGTACGTATGCTCGCCCATGAGGTCCGCAACCCGCTGACGAACGTGAACCTCTCTGCGGAGCAGCTGGAAATGGAGCTGACCGATGAAGATCAGAAATTTTATACCCAGATCATCAAACGTAACTGTACGAGGATCAACGATTTAATTTCACAGCTTTTGCAGCCTTCCACTTCGACGGATATTGAGCTGGTTCATAACTCGGTGCATGCTGTGTTGACACAGGCAATCGGTTCGGCACTCGACCGGGTACAATTAAAAAGAATACAGATCGTCAATTACTTCGCAGAGGAGGAACTGGCTATTCCGCTTGATCCGGTTTCCCTTGAAATGGCATTTCTGAACCTGATCACGAATGCGATAGAGGCAATGGAAGAGGATAAGGGTATCCTCCGGATATTTACCAGAAGTCAGGGCGACAGCATTCAGGTGATTTTTGCCGATAATGGTTCCGGCATCAGCGAGGAACATGTGGAAAAAATATTTGAACCTTATTTCACGGGTAAGAATAATGGTATGGGGATCGGTTTATCTACAACGATGAGCATTATCCACGCGCATCACGGGCGGATCGATGTGCAATCCGAAGTAGGAGTAGGAACGACGTTTACCATTACCTTCAAGCTGAACGCCCTTCCACAGGAGGTGCAAGCATGACCCAAGTGACAAACTCTTAAAAGACTTTTCGCGCCGCGTATAAGCCTCACCGCTAGTTTCTTTAAGCCGGATTGCTCCGGCGATTCCTTCAATCAAAGTGATTTCTCAGGATCGCCGGAGTGACGGGCCGATCAGGTTGCATAAGCAGTTTTGCTTTTTCGGTTAAAAAACCCGTAGATGATCGGGAATATCAGTAAAGTAAGCACGGTTGCTGTAATCAATCCGCCGATAACGACAATCGCGAGTGGCTTTTGCGTTTCAGACCCTATACCGGTTGAAGTCGCAGCGGGTAGCAAACCGATAGCTGCCATCAATGCAGTCATGACCACGGGCCGGATACGCGCTTTTACCCCTTCCCGGATCGCATCGTCGAGTGGCATCCGGGCTGACAGGTTTTTATTGAATACCGAGATCAGGATCACACCATTTTGGACACAAAGGCCAAAAAGCGCTATGAAACCCACTCCGGCCGATATCCCGAAGTTCATATGCGTGACGTGCAAAGCAAGTATCCCACCGATCAGCGCAAAAGGGACATTGATCAGCACGAGCCCGGCATCTTTCGCATTGTTGAACATAATGAACAGCAGGATGAAAATCCCGATCAGACTGATTGGCACCACCTGTCCGAGCCTGTCTGTGGCGCGCACCTGATTTTCGAATTCGCCAACCCACTCTACGGAATAATCTTTCGGGAGCTCAGTCATTTTTTCACGTACTTTCCGCTGCGCTTCTGCAATGGTACTGCCCAGATCGCGGCCACGTACAGAGAATTTTACACCGATAAAACGCTTGTTATTTTCCCGGTAAACAAAGGCCGCACCAGTAGTCGTACGTATGGTTGAAATCTCTTTCAATGGAATCTTTCCACCCGACATTGTTGGTACCATCAGGTTTTTAATGTCCTGCTCGTCGCGGCGGTAATGTTCCTGGTAGCGCAGCCGGATATCGAATTTCCGTTCGCCTTCATATAAGATGGAGGCAGTTTTACCGCCTATCGCCATCTCAATTACTGCCTGGGCATCGGCGGTATTAACGCCGTATTGTGCCATTTTGTGATCATGCAGGATTACACTTATTTCAGGCTGACCGATATTCCGGATCAAGCCTAGGTCTTTAATCCCGTCTACATCTTTGATTGCCTCCATGGCTGTATTTGCATATTTTTCCAATTCTTCCAGGTTACTTCCAAAAATCTTGATACCGTTGCTGGCCTTGTAACCGGCCACTGCCTCCGCTACGTTATCCACAATCGGCTGCGAATAGTTGTAAATCACGCCGGGATAGTTACTAAGTAGCTTGTTCATTTCATCTGTCAATTCTTCTACACTGATTTTTCGCTTCCATTCCTTTTTGGGAAGCAGGTCTACCTGAAATTGACAGAAATAAAATCCGTTCGGGTCGGTACCATCGTTGGAGCGCCCAACCTGAGAAAGTACCTGTTTTACTTCGGGAAATGTGGACAAATCTTTACGGATATCACGGGACATATTTACACTCTCGGGGAGCGCCATGCTCATTGGAAGCTCTGCCGTAACCCAGAGTGCGCCTTCGTTGAGCTGGGGAAGAAACTCGGTTCCGAGCCAGGTAGCCGAGAAAAGTGAAATGCCCAGAAATCCGGTCGCTGCCAGCAAACTGATTTTTTTGTGGTTATAGCACCAGTTAAACCCACGCGAAATGGTAGTGTCGAAGAAATTAACAACCGGATTCTTTTTCTCACGGACATTTTTGTTTAATAAAAATGAACAAAGAACGGGTACCAGCGTGAGGGTGTAGAACAGTGCGCCCAGCAATGCAAAACCAAGTGTATAGGCCAGCGGACTGAACATTTTCCCTTCTACTTTCTGGAAACTGAATATCGGTATCAAAGCGGTAATGATGATGAGCTTGGAGAAGAAAATGGCTTTTCCCAGCTCCCCGCCCGTTTTTTTGATCAATCCAAGTTTTGACAGCCTGTTAAATCGCGCCATGCCATTCTTGTGCGCCAGATGATCGAGGGCTACAAAAATACCCTCTACCATCACCACGGCCCCATCGATGATGATACCGAAGTCGATCGCCCCCATTGAAAGCAGGTTGGCCGACATTCCTTTCAGGCGCAGGCAAGTGAATGCAAATAATAGCGCGAGTGGGATAATGATCGATACGATCACTGTTGTACGCCAGTCGGCCATGAAAAGGAATACGATGACGGTCACCAATACAATGCCCTCGATCAGGTTATGCTTTACGGTATTCGCGCAAAATTCGATCAGGTTGTCACGGTCATAGAAGGTAACCATTTTTACATCCGGAGGCAGGACCTTCGTGTTTAATTCGCTGATCTTTTCTTTGATCCGCCCCAATACCTCACTTGGATTTTCACCTTTTCGCTGCACGACGATCCCTTCTACTACATCATCTTTCTTACCTAGCCCCACTTGTCCAACCCGTGGCAAATCCGACTCCCGGACATCAGCCACGTCTTTCACAAGGACTGCATAACCTTTGACGTACTCTACGATAATGTTCTCGATATCAGGGATAGATTCGAGCAAGCCAATCCCGCGCACTACATAAGCCTGCGCATTTTTTTCAATCACATCCCCACCCACATTCACATTGCTTTTCGTAACCGCTTCGTAAACTTCCAGGGGGGTAATGTCATATTTGGCGAGTTTGGTTGGATTAACCTGTACTTCATATATTTTCTCCCTCCCTCCGAATGCAACCACGTCGGCGACGCCCGGAACACTGCGTAACTGGCGGTCTATTACCCAGTTCTGCAAGGTGAGCAGTTCACGGCTGTCGCGATCTTTGCTTTCCAGGGTATACCTGAAAATCTCTCCCGTCGGGCCGTAAGGTGGCTGCACTTCGGGGGCTACGCCATCGGGCAGCGATACGGTTGAAAGCTGGTTATTCACCTGCTGCCGCGCGAAGAAATCCTCTACATCATCATCGAAAATAATCTTGATAACCGACAACCCGAACATGGTTACACTGCGCACATTTGCCTTGCGCTGGACAGAGTTCATGGCAATCTCAATCGGCTGTGTTACAAAACGTTCTATTTCCTCGGCACTCCGACCGTTCCATTGCGACACAATGATGATCTGGGTATTGGTAACGTCCGGAAATGCTTCCAGCGGCGTACTCCGGTAGCTCACTACCCCGGCGACAACCATCAGCCCGGTGAGAAAAAAAATGAAAAAGCGGTTCTTAAGGGAAAATCCTACGATCCCCCGGATGAATTTATTCATGGGTTAATGAATGATTGAATGATCGAATGACTGAATTGTGAATGAGTGAATGAGTGAGTTTGTGAATGAGTGAATTGTGATGGCTCAGTCATTCACACATTCGGTCATTCAGTCATTGCATTATAAACCAGCAGCTGATTCTTAGAAATAACTCGCTCTCCTTCCCGCAGGCCGGATGTTACGTAGGCGCGGTTGGTGAGGACGCGGTATACGTTGATGGGGCGGGCTTCGATCTTGCTGCGACCATTGAAAACCATTACCCAGTTTTTGCTTCTGTCGAAAATGATCGCTTTGGATGGGATCGCCTGCATTTGGCTGCCTTCTTCGAAATTCAGGCTTATTGTTGCGTGCATTTCCGGTTTGAGTTTAAAACCAACATTTTGCAGCTGAATGCGGATTTTCATCGCTTTGGTATCAGGGTCAAGCACATTATATATCTTGTCCACTTTCCCCTTAAATACCTCGTCCGCAAAGCTGATCGTGCGCACCTCGGCCGTCATACCCAGTTTAATCCTCGGAATATCGCTCTCGTTGACATTGGCCATCACCCACACATCGGCGATCTGGCCGACCGTGAAAAGGCTTTCTGTATTGTCTGACCTCAGCTGCATGCCGCGGTTGACATTTTTGTCTATTATAAAACCGTTGATAGGGGATTTGACTGTGTAATTCGTAGATTTTCCCAGACCATAAATCGAGAAAATCTCTTTGATCCTGCCCAATTCTGCTTGTGCCTTATCAACCATCTGGCGTGCGGATATGACGTCGCGTTCGGGTACCAGTTTACTTTCAAAGAGATCTTCGGTCGAGGAAAGGTTTTTCTGCGCTACCAGCAGATCCGATTGTGCCTGAATCATTTGCCGCTCCAAATCAGCTACTTCACCCGATCGTATCACGGCCAGTTTCTGGCCTTTGCGAACATTATCACCCAGCTCCACATCTACTTCTTCCACATTTCCGCCCACAAGCGGGTAAATTTTGATCACCTGGTTTTCGTCCGGGACCACTTTGCCGATCAGGGTCAGTTCGTTGCGTACAGCTTCCGTGCGAACAGTATCGAGCGTAATGCGGCTCATCATGGTATCGGAAAGCATAAATGCCTTCGACTCCCGGATTTCCTCCTTTTTCTTTTCGCAGCCGGTGATACCGAGTCCAGCGAATGCAAATGCCGCTGCACAGACTATATTTTTCATCATGGATTGAAATGGCCAGGCCGTTTTTGAATGTTGATATTTGTTATTTTCAATTGAATAGCTCTTCACCAACCACATAATTCAGCTCTTCGTAGACTTTAATGCGGTCTGCTTGCAGGCGGTTGTACTCCTTAATGCTTTCGTTGTAGGTTTCGATAAAATCGATGAATTCGAGGAGGGTTATGTTTCTTTTCTGGAAGTTGTCGTAAATGCCGGTGCTGAGTAATTGAAACTGATCAGAAAATTGACTTTCTACGCTCTGATATGCTTTGTCGGCGACACTGACTTTTTGAATAGCGGCATTTACTTCATTCGTAATGCTGTTTTGACGTGCATTTTCGGCGGTTTTATAGTAGCCGATACTGCTTTTTGCCGCCCGGATATTGCCCTGGTTCCTGTTGAAGAATGGAAGCGAAATAGAGGCGTTCACACCAAAGTAGTTGTTGACATAATTGCTGGCCTGGTCGTAAATCGCTCCCACCTCGATATCCGGCACTGCGAGCGCCTTTTGTAAAGTATAGTTAAGCTCCGCTTCCTTGGTTTGCGACTGGGCCACTTTCAAATCAGCGCGACTTTGCAATGCTTTTTCCTGTAATGCAGCTGGTGTATAGCGATCGAGCTGGTATCGGAGGATATCTGAACTGTCAACGACCGATTTTACAGGCTGGTCAATGCTCAGCAGGGTACGCAGGTCGCGCTGGTTTTCCTGTAACTCAAAAAGAATGTCTGCCCGGTTGTTGGAAAGCTGGAACAGCAGAGCTTTGAGGCGCACGACTTCTTTGAGCGAAATATTTTTACGCTCATATTCCTTCTGAAATGCTGTTACCGTGCTGGTAAGCGTATTGATCTGGTTGTCATACAGCGCGACTGTCTGCTTCAGATAATAGGATTCGAAAAATATCTCCCGAAGCTCAAATTTCAGTGTGCGCACCAGGTCAAAAAACTGGTACTCGCTTTTACGCGTCGATTCCACATCCAGCGCCACTTGTTTGTTTCGCTTCCCTGCACGGGTAATCATTTGTGAAATGGTAAAAGCCTTCTGACCATTCCTGCCGACATCGAAAGCGCCCCTGGAAGGGTTGTAGGCACTTATTTCAACACCGAATGTGGGATTGTTCCAAAGCTTATCCTGCACCTCAATGGACTTTGCGATATCGATCTGATATTTTTCCGCTAGCAGTGAAAGGTTATTCTGGAGAAAAAGGCTGTCAGCCTGCCTGATAGATAGATTGAGGGTGTCCTGTGCGTGTAAGCTGTTCGCCAAAAATATGAACAGCCCGATCATGTAAATTCGCATATTTTCTGTTTTAGAATGATGCGATATTCGGACGGCAGTATTACAGCAGGCTTAAAATAACGTTAGAAAAAAATTAGAATGGCAAAATAGGGGCGCAGCAGCTTTTAAACGTGGTTTAGCTGCACATTAAATTCACTTCCGACGCCCAGTTCGCTGCTGGCCGAAATATTCCCGTGATGGAGTTCGACGATGCGCTGACAGATTGAAAGGCCTATTCCAAAGCCTGGTTGCTCGGCTGCGGAGGTCGACCGGTAGAAGGGGTCAAAGATATTCGGCAACTCGGTTTTATCGATCCCGATCCCGTTATCCTTCACTTTTACGGTGCAGAATTTTGAATCAGTCGCGATGATAATCCGGGCATGGCGGTCGGCGGAATACTTACAGGCATTATCGAGCAGGTTGACGAATACACGTTTTAGCAGCTCCTCATTTCCTTTCACTACCGTTTCGTTTTCATTTTCCGGAATGCGCTCGTAGTCGATATCTACCCGGTATTCTGGATGAGTTGTAAGCAATTCGTCTTTCGCCACAAAAACGAGATCTTCGATATGGATCGAAGTCATTTTGAAATTGGTGGAATGCTCGTACGACCGCGCCAGAAATAGCAAACTATTGGTAATGCTGATCAGCCGCTCGGTATCAGAAAACAGGTTGCCGAAAACCTCTTCCAGGTCTGCATTATTTTTTGTAAAACGCTGACCCAGTTGTATCTCGGATTTGAGCGCTGCCAACGGAGTACGAAGCTCGTGGGAAGCGTGGGATACAAAGCTTTTTTGCTGCTCAAACGCATTGTTTAGCCTGGCCAGTACGGTATTGAAATTGATGGCCAGCTGCGCGATCTCGTCCTTTCGGTCGCCTTCGTCCAGTTTTTGAGATAAATTCTGCGCCGTAATCAGCGATACCTGCTCATTGATCCGGCTGATCGGCCGCAATGCATTCCCGGCGAAATAGATACCCAGCCCCACAGTTACCGCAATGCCAGCAAGCAAGCCCCATCCCAGTGTGTGTCTCAGATTGGCGAGCTTGCTGTGTCCAAACGTATCGTAGGCCGAAGCCAGCACTACCAGCGGCTCGCTTTCGTCCTGGTAAAGCAAGCCGATCACCTCGTTTTCGCCCTGGTGAAATTCGATATACACTTTTTCCCTTACCTCGTCCAGCAGAGAGGATTGGTAGGTGATGAGTTTATCGTCGACGCTGGAATAGACCATATCGTTATTTCGGTCGAATATCAAAACCTTCTCATCGAGCATTTCGGACAGGGTATTCTGGTCGATCGCTTTGAGCAGGTCCTTATCTATCCCTTTCACTTTGACGAGCAGCCGGCAGGTTGTCTGAGCGCGGCTTTTCAGGCGGTCATAAAATTCTTCCTGTCGGTAATGTTCGGAAACACTGTAAATAGCGAGTGAAAATAATAGCAGTACCGCCGCCACCAGTAGCGTAAATTGCAATGCGATACGTTCCTTTATTTTCATATCTATCAACTATTCTTCTTTCATAATATAACCCATTCCCGGCCGAGTATGAATTAGTTTAACCGAAAAATCCTTGTCTACTTTTTTACGTAAATAATTGATATACACTTCCACTACATTTGTCCCCGGGTCAAAATTGAGGTGCCATACATGCTCGGCCAGATCCATTTTTGAAACAACCCTTCCTCTGTGCTGCATGAAATATTCAAGCAATGCAAATTCCTTTGCAGTAAGTTCGATCGGGTTACCGGCCCTTTTTACCTGCTTGGTTCCCAGGTTCATTTCCAGGTCTGCAATCTTTAATATCTTGTCGGTGGATTCCGGATTATTTAACTCTGATATTCTGAGAGAAGCGTTGATTCTGGCCAGTAATTCTCGGAAATCAAATGGTTTAACTATATAATCGTCAGCGCCTCTGTTCAACCCCTCAACTTTATCCTCGATCTCTCCATAAGCGGTGAGCATGATAATGGGAAGTGCGGGTTTATAAATCCGGATCTGCTGACAAACCTCATAACCGCGCATGCCGGGCAAATTGACGTCCAGCAACACCAGGTCAAACTTTTTTTCCAGTGCGAGCTGCTTACCGGTAATGCCGTCGTATGCAATTTCTGTTTCAAAATTTTCGGCGGCAAGCCCGCGGAAAATATTTTGAGCGATCCTGCGGTCGTCTTCTACAATCAGTATTTTTTTCATAAGGAAGCAATTATAGATACTCCGGCTGCACTTTTAGCGGAAGTTTCAAAGTATATCTTTGGGTAAAACTTCCGGCTCGGCAGGCGTTTGAAAAACGATGCCGTGATCGAGCGAGTGGATGATCGCTTTGTTACTATGCGCAAAATAACATGTATCAACGCCTAAATCCTGTATATTTTTTAAAAGCGTGGTAGTCAGTGCCTTGCTGCGTTTTCTGGTTTGCCGGATATAAACAGCCCGGATATTGTCAGGAAATTCCCGGCATATCTCTTCATAGATTTCGGGATCCTTCTGCGAATCATCACCCAGCAATATAAATTGTAGTTCAGGATAAAAGTTAATCACATTATGGATTTTCCTGAGCTTGTGCAGGTGCGAGCCGCCGCCTGTCATCACGAAATCGTCGAGGCCGGATTTGATTTTCTTTAATTTTAAAACCGCTTTTGGTAAACCGTTCAGTTCGGCGAACCTGACAATCATATCATACAAGTTCCATTCGCTGCTTGACACATAAAAAAAAATATTACTGTCTTTCTGGGGGTGAGTCCTGCTTGCGAAAGAGAGCAGCTGGTAATGTTTGACTACATCGTCGAAAGGCTTCCTCGCCTGTACATTGCGCGAAAGCAGCAGGAACAGTTTTCGGAACGAGCGGCGGCTGTGGGAGATCAGAAATGTATCGTCAATGTCGGAAATCAGTCCGTAAGAACTTTTATATGGGACAAAAAACTCTTCTGTGCTGGTTGCGTGGAATTGCTTTCCATTGATTTCATCGTCCACGGTCACTTCGTAGGTATGCCAGCCACTGGGCATACTTTCGACAAAAGGAACCTGAAACCTGAAATAGCCATCTGCCTCGGCGGTAGTTTCCGCCGTGAGGTTGCCCACTTTTAGAAAAACTTTCAGAAACGGGATAGGCCTAACAGAGAACAGCTCAATGATGGTCCGGGCATACCGAAAGCCGCTACGCGTGTATTTTCGATCACCTGAGGGATATTTTTTTACGATATGTCCAAATACGACCAGTTCCTTTTTATTCGCATAACCGCGATACAACTTTAAGTCACAACGTTTCATAACTATCTTTAACCCACTTAGACTTTGGTCCCTAATTTAGCCAATATGTTTCCAGAACGAAAAGTTTTGCTGGTTGTTAATCCGATCTCCGGAGATGTCAACAAAGACGTAATTTTTGAAAGAGTAATAGAAAAAACGGGCCAGGAGGGATACGATCTCCGCATTTATACCACAACGGGCGAACGGGATCTGGATATTCTCATGGAAATGATCACGACGATCAGGCCGGAACGGATTCTCGTGGCGGGAGGCGATGGGACGATCTCACTGGTCGCGCAAGCAGCCTTTGGTTTAGATACGATCATGGGCATTATCCCCGCGGGTTCTGCCAACGGGCTATCAGTCGATTTTGGCCTTTCAGGTTCCATCGACCAGGCTATTGAAGTTGCTTTTGGTGACAATGTCATGCATATGGATGCTGTTTCTATTAATGGAGATATTAGTTTGCATTTGAGTGATTTGGGTTTAAATGCACTTTTGGTCAAAAATTATGAAAACAGTGAAACGCGCGGTAAGCTTGGCTATGCACGTGAGATGCTGAAAACGCTGAGCGAGCACGAGAATTTCCTGGCGAAGATCACCGCAGGCGGAGAAGTGATCGAGACGGACGCGCTGATCGTCATTATCGCTAATGCGCAAAAATATGGTACCGGTGTTACAATCAATCCGGCAGGGGATATGGCCGACGGGCTTTTTGAACTTGTAATTGCGAAGAAACTGGATTTCATCGAAACAGCTAAAATCCTCGCGGGCAACACGGATTTTAACCCGGAGATCATGACTGTGATTTCTGTAAAAGACGCTGTGATCGAGTGCATCGATAAAGAAGCACATTTTCAGATTGATGGGGAATACAAGGGCATGGTGAAGAAAGTGGAGGCGCATATCTTGGAGAAGTATATTAAAGTGGCGATAGTCTGACTTGAGAACCATCATTGCTGGTGCTTGCGCCGATGTTGGTGTTGTCACCAACATCGGCGGAGCGCCCCTCTGAGACTACATTAAAAATCGCTGCAGCAGTATTCTCCGTTCAGGAAATGCTTTTTGTGGCAAATCGCGTTACTTCTACCTTATGAAAATCGCCTTTACGATCCTTTTAAGCATGCTGGGCCTGTCGTCCGCATGTTTTGCGCAGCAGCACGAACTTTGCCAGGGGGCCTATTTTACCGAAGAACAGGGCAAAGCATTCCTGGAAAAACACGTTCCGACTTCGAAAATCGCCTGGGAAAGCCGGGCCGAGCAGATCCGTCGGCAGATCCGTGAAGGAATGGACCTGAAAACGTTGCCAGTAAAACCGACTTCGAAGCCGATCATTCACAGCAGAAAGGAAATGGACGGTTACTCGATCGAAAGTGTGGCTTTCGAGAGTATGCCGGGCATTTATGTTACTGGCAATTTATACAAACCATTAAAAAAGAAGAAATCTTACGCGGGCATACTCGCTCCGCACGGACATGGCGAGAACCCGCACGGCCGGTTTCGAGAGCAGACCCAGAAACGCTGTGCAACGCTTGCGAGAATGGGGGCGATTGTGTTTGTCTGGGATATGGTAGGGCAGGGGGACGCCAGGCAATGTGAACATAAAATGCCGAAGGCTCTCAAATTGCAGACAATCAACAGCATTCGCTCGCTGGATTTCTTACTCACCATTCCGGGCGTAGATCCTGAGCGGGTGGCGGTAACGGGTGAATCAGGTGGTGGTACGCAGACCTTCCTGCTGGCAGCATTGGATAACCGTGTGAAGGTTTCGGTGCCGGTAGTGATGGTGTCGGCTTATTTCTTTGGAGGTTGCGTTTGTGAAAGCGGAATGCCAATCCATAAAAAGGGAGAATACCAGACCAATAATGTAGAAATAGCCGCGCTGGCCGCACCCAGACCTATGATACTCATTTCAGACGGTGGTGATTGGACGAAAAACACACCCAATGTAGAGTTTCCTTTTATCCAGAGCATTTACGGTTTATACGGGAAGAAAGATAGGCTGGAAGCGGTTCACCTGCCAGACGAAAAGCATGACTTTGGCCCTTCCAAAAGAAAAGCGATGTATGCCTTTATGGCTAAACATTTAAAGCTGGATTTAAAAGCGGTAACGGATTCACAGGGAAATGTGGATGAAGAACCTGCAAAGGTCTTGACCCAAAAAGAACTTGAAGTATTCAACGAAGCCCACCCACGACCCGCCAACGCGGTAATGGGCGACGCAGCTGTTATGGGACTTTTGTAACAAATCCCATATATGATCATCATCATCGTTTTTGCCGCGATTGTATTCATTGTCCTCAGTTCCACCGTTTTCAAATTACATCCGCTCGTCGGGCTGCTGCTGGCGGCGATAGGGGTAGGCGTTTTTGCCGGACTTCCTATTGACAAACTTGCGGAAACGATTGGAAAGGGGTTCGGTGAATTGATGTCGAAAATTGGCTTAATGGTAATATTAGGCTGCGTGATCGGCGCTATTCTGGATAAATCGGGCGCGGCGATCAAAGTGGCGGATGTGATCTTAAAGCTCTTCGGCGAAAAGCGACCTGCTTTTGCAATGTCAGTAATCGGGGGAATTGTGGGGATACCTGTTTTCTGCGACTCTGGATTTATCATCTTGCATAAACTGAACCAGATCGTGGCTAAGAGAACCGGTCGACCACTGGCGGCCGTTGCGCTTTCGCTTTCAGGAGGGCTGTTTGCAACACACACATTGGTACCGCCTACTCCCGGACCCTTGTCCGCTGCCGGTAATCTGGGTATTGCAGATTCAGTGGGGCTGGTGATCTTAATTGGGTTGATCGTTTCAATACCCAGTCTGTTTCTTTCCACCTGGTTTGCGGGAAAATATGCGCGTAATGTTGAGATTGTCGCCGATGCGGCGGTTGAGGAACCTGTGATGATTCCTGAAAACCAACTTCCACCAGCGTGGAAGGCATTCATGCCGATTGTATTGCCTATTTTGTTAATCACACTTGCCTCATTTGCACGTATCCTCGACTTTCCGGAAGTTTGGGTTAAATGGCTGGGTTTTTTCGGCAGTCCGCTCGTATCATTTTTGCTGGCGATCTTTTTCAGTTATTCACTATTTGCCGAAGCTGCTGCTGAGCGCATGATGGCGTGTTTCAAAAGTGGGATCGAGCATTGTGGAACCACGCTGGTTCTGGTAGGTGCCGGCGGTGCATTCGGCGCGATATTGAAGGAAACTCCGTTGAAGGAAATGGTCAGCGTGTGGCTGCTGAATAACGAAATGTCTGGCGGTTACCTGCTCTTGATCGCATTCATTATCGCCGTATTCTTTAAAACGGCACAAGGCTCCACTACATCCTCCATGGTATTGACTACCAGTATTCTGGCGCCGTTACTCGGCTCACTCGGATTTGTCACGCCCGTGCAAATCACATTGGTTGTCATGGCAGTAGGCAGCGGCGCAATGGTCGTTTCGCATACCAATGATGCATGGTTTTGGGTAGTATCACAGTTTACAGGGATTTCAGCCAAAGACACTTACCGTACGCATACTATTTTGACAGGCCTACAGGGTTTATTGAGCTTCGTTACGACGATGGTTTTGTATTGGATACTGGTTTAAAACGCGTAGCAAAAAAAGTGCGTGAGCATATGCTACAAACGATTGTCCTTTTTAGCGGAGTCGAAGGGCGCTACCAATTAGCCTTTGTTGGTGTTGTCACCAACAAGTTCAATATGAGGTGCCGGGACAACACCGACATCGCAGATTCATAAAACAAAAATGGCGGCCAAACCGGCCGCCATTTTTAGAAGCAATATGATATTTTTAAACGCCCAGCTCGGCCAGTACTTCTGAAACCTTCGCCGCAGCTTCTTTGAATTCTATTGCAGAAGAAACTTTCAATCCGGATTCGTTGATAATCCTGGCACCTTCCTCGGCATTCGTTCCTTGCAGACGAACGATAATCGGTACAGGAATTTCGCCGATCGCTTTGTAAGCCTCCACTACACCCGCAGCAACACGATCGCAACGAACGATACCGCCGAAGATGTTGATCAGGATCGCTTTTACATTAGGATCTTTGAGAATGATACGGAAACCTGCTTCTACGGTACGTGCATTCGCGCCACCCCCAACATCCAGGAAGTTAGCAGGCTCTCCGCCCGAAAGTTTGATCAGATCCATGGTCGCCATCGCAAGTCCCGCGCCGTTCACCATGCAACCTACGTTTCCATCCAATTTAACGTAGTTCAGGTTATTAGCACCTGCTTCTACTTCCAAAGGATCTTCTTCGTTGGTGTCACGCATTTCGGCCAGTTCAGGGTGACGGTACAATGCATTGTCATCCAGGTCTACTTTCGCGTCAACCGCCAATATTTTATTATCAGATGTTTTCAAAACCGGGTTGATTTCGAACATCGATGAGTCACTTTCTACGTAGGCTTTGTAAAGGGAAGTGATGAATTTCACCATTTCTTTGAAAGCATCGCCTTCCAATCCAAGTGCAAATGCTACTTTACGTGCCTGGAACGGTTGCAATCCAACTTTCGGATCGATCCATTCCTTCATGATTTTTTCAGGAGTATGCTCTGCAACTTCTTCGATGTCCATCCCGCCTTCGGTGCTGGCCATGATCACATTGCAGTTTCTGCCACGATCCAAAAGGATTGACAGATAGTATTCTTTCGGCTCGCTTGCGCCTGGGTAGTAAACGTCTTCGGCAATAAGTACTTTGTTTACGCGTTTTCCATCCGGACCAGTCTGGTGAGTTACCAGTACTTTACCCAGAATATTATTGGAGATCGTCCTGACATCTTCTACTGATTTGGCAAGTGCTACGCCACGTTGCTCGGTTCCAACGATACGGCCTTTACCACGGCCACCGGCGTGAATTTGTGATTTTACAACATACCATTTGGTGCCCGTTTGCTGGCTTAGCTCGCGTGCTACTTCCACTGCCTTATCAGGCGTGTCGGCGACGAGACCTTCCTGAATACGCACACCGTATTTTTTAAGAACGCTTTTGCCTTGATATTCGTGAATATTCATGAGTATAAAAGTAAATTGGTATTTTCACGGCAAATTAAGGAATTAATCAAAACGGGCGAAGGAATAAGCTCAATTATCTTCAATCAGAACATGAATTTACTTCAGGCAAATGGGATCAGGCGTACATATGGTTCTTTACAGGTTTTGAAGGGTATTGATCTGGAAGTAAAAAAGGGTGAGATCGTCGCAATAGTAGGGCCTTCGGGTGCTGGCAAAAGTACTTTTCTGCATATTCTGGGCACTTTGGACAGGCCGGAAGAAGGGCAGGTTTTCATTGACGGTGTGAATGTTTTCGATCAGAAAGACAAAGATCTGGCGAGGTTCAGGAATGAAAAGATCGGCTTCATTTTTCAGTTTCACAACCTGCTCGCGGAGTTTACGGCGCTGGAAAATGTGTGCATGCCGGGCTACATAAATGGACAAACCAGCGAAAAAGAGATAATGCAAAGAGGAAGAGAGCTGCTTGATTTGCTGGGTCTTGGCGGACGAATGGATCACTTACCTTCTCAGTTATCAGGCGGGGAGCAGCAGCGTGTTGCGGTGGCGCGCGCATTACTTAATAAGCCTGCTATCGTACTGGCCGACGAGCCCAGCGGGAATCTCGATTCGCATACCGCGCTCGATCTGCACCAGCTGTTTTTTAAGTTGCGGGATGATATCGGACAGACATTCATTATCGTCACCCATAACGAAGAACTCGCCGGAATGGCCGACCGCCGGCTAGTTATGCAGGACGGAAAAATGCTTTCTTAAAATTTTCAAAATTTTTTTTTGCTCAAGTATGTGACCGAACCAATGGACTTGCGTCTAAAGGAAGAAGTTTTTCATAACGTTGAGTAAGTAAATAGCCGTTTGAAGGTTTTGAACGGATATTTTAATTTTTGGTTGATAGTAAAAAAACCGTCGGGGTTCCGACGGTTTTTCTTTATTCGCACGAATGCTTTCGGAATTACATCATTCCGCCCATTCCGCCACCGTGGCCATGGCCACCAGCAGCAGGAGCTTCTTCTGGTTCGTCAGCGATCACACATTCTGTTGTCAACAACAAGCCTGCGATTGATGCTGCGTTTTCAAGAGCCAAACGGGAAACTTTCTTAGGGTCAATGATACCAGCCTCCAAAAGGTCTGTATATACATTGTCCTTCGCGTTGTATCCGTAAGCGCCGGTTCCTTCTTTCACTTTCTGAACAACCACAGATGGTTCCTGACCTGAGTTAGAAACGATGGTTCTCAAAGGAGCTTCCAAAGCAACACGGATGATATTGATACCGGTTTTTTCGTCTTCGTTAGAACCTTCAACGCCTTCCAGCGCAGCAGTAGCACGGATATAAGCTACACCACCACCAGCAACGATTCCTTCTTCAACGGCAGCGCGGGTTGCGTGCAATGCATCGTCAACGCGGTCTTTTTTCTCTTTCATTTCAACCTCAGTTGCAGCTCCGATATAAAGGATAGCCACACCACCTGACAATTTAGCCAGACGCTCCTGAAGTTTTTCGCGATCGTAGTCAGAAGTTGTATTCTCGATCTGCGCTTTGATCTGGTTTACACGGCCCTGAATATCTTCAGAGTTACCTGCACCATTTACCAAAGTTGTGTTGTCTTTGTCGATAATCGCTTTTTCGCAGGTACCCAGGTAATCCAAAGTAACGTTTTCCAATTTGAAACCGCGTTCTTCACTGATAACCTGTCCGCCTGTAATTACAGCGATATCTTCAAGCATTGCTTTACGACGATCACCGAAACCAGGAGCTTTCACAGCAGCCACTTTCAATGCACCGCGGATTTTATTTACTACCAAAGTAGCAAGTGCTTCTCCGTCAACATCTTCTGCCAAAATAAGCAAAGGACGGCCAGTTTGAGCTACTGCTTCCAAAACTGGAAGAAGCTCTTTCATCGAAGAAACTTTTTTCTCAGAGATCAGGATATATGGACGCTCAAGATCAGCTTCCATTTTCTCAGTATTCGTTACGAAATATGGAGACAGGTAACCACGGTCGAACTGCATACCTTCCACGGTTTTAACTTCCGTTTCAGTACCACGCGCTTCTTCCACAGTGATAACACCTTCTTTTCCTACTTTCTCCATCGCCTCAGCGATCATTTGACCGATCTCTTCGTCATGGTTTGCAGAAATTGTTGCAACCTGAGCGATTTCTTTTGAAGTGGAGATATTTTTCTTCTGTGCTTCAAGATCTTTTGTAATGATAGCGACAGCTTTGTCGATACCACGTTTCAGATCCATTGGATTAGCGCCAGCTGCTACGTTTTTCACACCGATCGAATAGATCGCTTGTGCCAGAACAGTTGCAGTAGTAGTACCGTCACCAGCGGAGTCAGCAGTTTTGGAAGCAACTTCCTTTACCAGCTGGGCTCCCATGTTTTCGATAGGATCTTTCAGGTCAATTTCTTTGGCAACAGTAACACCATCTTTTGTGATGCTTGGAGAACCGAATTTTTTGTCGATTACAACGTTACGACCGCGAGGTCCCAATGTAACTTTTACGGCGTCAGCCAATGTGTCCACGCCTTTCTTGATCTTGTCGCGTGCTTCTGTGTCAAAAAATATTTTCTTAGACATAACAGTTAATAATTTGAAATAACTTTAAGAGAAACTTAATGAATAATAATTGTCAGACAATTAACCGATGATGGCGTAAATGTCTGATTCGCGCATAATCAGGATATCCTTTCCTTCGTATGCTAACTCAGTACCTGAATACTTACCATACAATACAGTATCACCTACTTTCACTGTAAGTGGCTCATCCTTTTTACCTGGACCAACCGCAACTACTGTTCCGCGTTGTGGCTTTTCTTTTGCAGTATCAGGGATAATGATACCAAATGCAGTTTTTTCTTCGGCTGGGGCTGGTTCTACAAGAACACGGTCAGCCAGAGGTTGTACGTTCACTTGTATTTCTGCTAAAGTTGACATAAATATTAAACGTTTGTTTTTTTGATTGTCAGTAATTGTTTTGACTGGTAACCAGTAAGCACAATCTATGCCAGGCAATAGGGCTCTGACATTTTTTCCGGGGAGTGTGACAAATTTGTATTCAACCGAGCAGCAATATGATTATAATGCTACCAAACTGTCAGTGTCCGGAAAATGTTGCTTCCGGTTTTAAAAATGACTAAATTTTATCGGCATCAATTAGAAGACCCTATGACAAACCTGCATAAAAACTGGCTTACCGAAGGTGTTTTTGATTTCGAGTATAAGAAGTATGTGTTGCTGGCATACTTGCAGCACATCAATAAAGAGTTTGATCTCAACCGCTTACATCCGCACTTACCTGAATTGCGGCTCCACTTTGAGACATGTAAAAACATCCGCGCGAATAAAACGAAGATAAAGACTTCTTTCCCGAAAAACCTGACTGGTATTGACCTGCAAACCTGGCAGCTTACCTACGAAGAGGCTTTGCAGGACGATCCTTACATGGAGGACCTGAATTACATACTTGATTTTGCGATTCCCAGATTTGAAAAGTCAATTAATCAGGGTACGGAACGTTTCACAGAGGTTGCCGAAAACCTGACAATATCTCCGGTGGGGATTGTCCCCTTGCGTTTGCAGGAGGGCTACCTGCTGTTTTTACATACCTTTCAACCCATGGTAAGTGTATTTCATTACCAGGTTGCTTTGTACGATGAATTGAAAGAGCGGATTTTAAAGACCAGATTTTTGGAGACAGTGAGAATAGGACTAGGCTACTCCGTCTCCCAGATTAAAGTGGATCTGACCAAAAAGGACCGGTCACTTCCCAATCCGGCAACCTATATTATCGAATCCAAATACGATTATCCTTTGCAGGAAACCTTGCTTCCGGTTGCTAAAAAGCTGATTTTAAAGGAAATTAATATTGCCTGACCGGCTACTAAATGCACAAAAAAAAGGCTATGAAGCAATTCACAGCCTTTTTTTTAAGACGGGAAGTTATTATTTATTCGTATCAGCAGGAGCGGCTGGTGTAGTTGCCGCGGGGGCGGTTTCCTGGCCTGCTGCAGGTGCGGTAGCGTCACCTGAAGGTGCAGGAGCAATTTTACCGCCAGGGACTACTGCATTTTGTGCTCTGTCTACATTGACACTATTAATTCCGCCTCCATTGTCGTCGCCACCTACTATTACATAAGAAGCAAGTGAGATGAGAATGATAGCGCTGGCAAGTCCCCAGGTAACTTGCTCTAGCAAATCGGTTGTTTTTTTAACACCAAACATTTGAGTAGTACCAGCGCCGCTAAACTCACTTGAAAGTCCGCCACCTTTTGAGTTTTGAACCAAAACTACCAGAATCAACAATACTGCGACGATCGCCACGAGAATAATCAAACCCAAATACATACCTTATAAATAATGATTGAATGACTGAATGACTGAATGACTGAATGACTGAATGACTGAATGACTGAATGACTGAATGACCTAGCATTTCACATCAAACCACTACTGATATAGCTCGCTTAATTTTTTCGCAAAGTAATTCCTTTTTTCCGGTTTTTTCAAGATCAATTTTTGATAGATGTCAATTGCTTTCTCGATTTTGCCCTGGCGTATTAAAATTTTTGCAAATGCTTCGGTTTCAATGCTTCCCTCCCAGGATTCGGCAACCCTGCCGCTCAAATCGATCTCGATGGGGTCAAGATTATTATCCTGGCGGTTAATCCTCGGATTTTTCTTCATGAAACCCTGAATGATCTGCTGCTGCCGCCTTTGTTCTTCCGATTTCTGTGAAGCAAGCGAAGTTACCTGCTGTTCTACATCACTGATCAGGATATCTTCGCCGTTTTGCAGTTCAATCTTTTCAGAAACCTCCTCCGTTTCCGTTACTTCGGCATCATAGCGATCAGTATTATTTTCAATAAGTTGCTGCAGAGCGATCCGGCTTAATGCATAGACGGCAGCTCTCGGGCGGGTTTCGTCCAGCTTTTCAGATCCTACCGAGGCTTTTGCAAGCAGTGAATGGGCAATCTGGAAGTATGGAAATGTCTTGATCGTGGCTTCAAGCACGGTGATCAGTTCATTTCCCGAAAGCGCAGGTTCTTTGACAAGCCGATTGAATGATTCTTTTTCAATAATTGCCATACCCGGCTATTCAGTTAGATTCAAACGGTGAAATTAATTAAAATCGATGGGCTCCTACCAGTCGGCGGCCGATTTATTAAAAATCTGCTGCACAATATTTTCGCGGATAGTGGGCAAGAGGCGGGCTTCGTTCTGGTTCAGCGTCTGGTCCTGAGGGAAATCGGCATAATAAGTGAATGACTGATCAAAATTTTTCGTCTCATCTTTTGCATTGGTATAACGAACCTGCACCGTCACATTGAGCCTGTTTAAACCTGCCTGGTCATTCGCGGTAGGCGCTGCGGGAAGTACGTCATAACCAGTTATCGAGCCTTCCAAAACCAGGTCGCCACCGCCGGGTTGACTCGTCAAACTTGTATTTCGCTGAAAATATTCTTTCAGGTCTTCTGTCAGACGCTGCGGCAGATCGGACGGGCCGCCGGCAGTTCCCATCGTAAAATTCAGGACACTGAAAGTCTTGATATCGGGGGAAAGATTGGTACCTGTAAAGGAATATACGCCGCAGCCTGAAAGGAAAACTGAACTGTTAAAAACCAGGAATAAAAATAAAAACTTCTTAACACTGTTGCTATCAGCCCGCAACGGCCATTTAGCCCACTTATTCTTCAATATCATACTGCTTGATTTTTCTATATAACGTCCTCTCGGAAATACCTAACGCATTCGCAGCATACTTTCGTTTATTATTATTCTTGCGCAGGGCTTTGATGATCATTTCCTTTTCCTTGTCTTCCAGCGAAAGGGATTCTTCCTCGGCAGAAACATGCATTACGTCTTCAATTTCACTGCGCTCATCGGAGTACCTGTCCAAATCCACCATCCGGGCGGGTGGCGGGGAGAGCAATCTCGAAGGTTCAATGGTAGGCGAACTTACAGCCGGCTCCACGTTATTGATCGAGCTGAAAAGCTCCTGGTGATCTTTGAGTATTTCTCCTCCGTATTTGTCGTTTTCAAGTACGTTTCTGACCAGTTTTTTCAGTTCGGTCATATCCCGCCGCATATCAAAAAGCACTTTGTAAAGAAGCTCCCTTTCTGAAAATGAAGTGCCAGAGTCTTCTCCGTTGCGCAGGGTGACCAATGCTTTCCGGCTGGCTGGCTGCACAGGGTTAAGGTAATGGTTCAGCGTTTCGGTACTGATCGGTAATTCTTTGTCCGTTTCGAGGATTGTAATCTGCTCAGCGATATTTTTCAGCTGCCTGATATTCCCTGGAAATGCATATTGGAGCAGCAAATCTTTGGCCTCGCTATCGAGGCGCACTGGCTTGGTCCGGTATCTTTCGGAAAAATCATTCGTAAACTTCCTGAAGAGCAGCAGGATATCCTCCCCGCGATCGCGTAGCGGCGGGACGTAAATAGGGACTGTATTTAAACGGTAATAAAGGTCTTCCCTGAATTTGCCGTGGTTGACCGCATCGAGCAGATTCACGTTTGTTGCCGCTACAACGCGGACATTGGTCTTTAAAACTTTTGAAGAGCCTACCCGGATATATTCCCCATTTTCAAGGACCCTGAGCAGCCTTGCCTGCGTACCAAGCGGCATTTCGCCTACTTCATCCAGAAAGATCGTTCCTGAATTGGTTGTCTCGAAGTATCCCTTTCTGGCGTCCAGTGCGCCGGTGAATGCACCTTTTTCGTGACCAAATAATTCTGAATCGATTGTTCCTTCCGGGATCGCGCCGCAGTTGATCGCGATAAAGGGACCGTGTTTGCGGGAGCTCAGACTGTGTATGATCTTTGAAAAAGATTCTTTACCGCTTCCGCTTTCCCCTGTAATCAGCACAGTCAGGTCGGTGGCGGCTACCTGTACGGCCACGTTAATTGCGTGGTTAAGTCCGGGCGAAGTACCTATGATCCCGAAACGGTTCTTTATAGCTTGTATTTCAGTCGAATTCATTCAAATAGCGATGTGCTACCAGCCGCTGGCTATTAGCTGTGTAAGGGATAAACCTGCTATTTATCCGTATTAATTTCAAAAAACGGCCTCCACCTCTGTCAAAGCTTTTCCTTTTAGGGTCGCTGCCGTGCATTCTGTGATCAGTACATTGACATAATCGCCTACTTTGAAATTTTCCCGGGGGAATATGACCCTTTTATTCTGATCCATGCGCCCGGAAAAATCATCATCTGAGCGTTTGGAGGTTCCTTCAACCAGCACTTTTTGTACTGTACCGATCAGTCTCTGATTCCTTTCCAGAGATATCCTTTGCTGTACGTCAATGATTTCTGCCAATCTTCTCTGTTTTATATCAGCCGGAATATCATCCGGATATTTCTTGGCTGCCAGGGTGCCCGGACGTTCGGAATAGGAGAACATATAACCGAAATCAAATTTCACATATTCCAGGAGTGAGATAGAATCCTGGTGTTCTTCTTCCGTTTCACTGCAAAACCCGGAAATCAGGTCGTGGGAAATGCCGCAGTCTTCTCCCAATATCCGTCGGATGCTGTCGATCCTTTCCAGATACCATTCACGGTCATAGGTTCGGTTCATCATAGCCAAAATCCGGCTATTACCGCTTTGCGCGGGCAAATGGATGTAATTGCAAATGTTGTCGTACTTTTTAATGGTGTACAAAACCTCGTCGGTAATGTCTTTCGGATGTGAAGTACTGAACCTGACACGCAGTTCCGGGCTGATCTTTGCAACCATTTCGAGCAGCTGCGCAAAATTTACTTTGTTTTCCCACTTGTAACTGTCTACATTCTGTCCCAGCAAGGTGACTTCGCGATAGCCTTGTTCAAACAAATCCCGCGATTCCTGCACAATTGAATACGGATCGCGGCTGCGCTCGCGACCTCGGGTAAAAGGTACCACGCAGAAACTACACATATTGTCACAGCCCCGCATGATCGATACCAGTGCCGTCACACCATTGGAATTCAATCTGATAGGGGAAATATCAGCGTAGGTTTCTTCGCGTGAAAGAAAAACATTAACACCTTTCTGACCAGTCTCTGCTTCCTGTACCAGCCTTGGCAGATCGCGGTAGGCATCGGGGCCGGTGACGATATCTACCATTTTTTCTTCTTCCAGCAGCTGTGTTTTCAGTCTCTCAGCCATGCATCCCAGCACGCCGATCAGCATTCCGGGTTTTTTGAGTTTCAAAAAATTCAGATGCCTTAACCTGTTCCTTACTTTCTGCTCCGCATTATCGCGGATCGCACAGGTATTCAAGAAGATGACGTCGGCGTTTTGCTCGTCAGAGGTGGTTGCATACCCCGCACTGCGCATTACCGACGCTACGATTTCACTGTCAGAGAAATTCATCTGGCAGCCATAACTTTCTATAAAAAGTCTCTTTTTTCCAATAGCGGGCTCGTTCTCCGAAATACGCACGGTTTCACAAGCTTCTTTATCTGCTTCGGTCAATATTTTTAGCGAACTGGCAACTTTTTGCTCCATTAGAAGGATTCTTTGGCACTTTTAAATGGCTGCAAGGACGCAGCTACAACAGATTCCGGGTGCGGTTTAAAGCGGCGGACAATTACAAATATAGGAAGAAATCAATAAAAAACTGACAAACTGTCATGGATTGCGACCATGCAAAACAATATCAGAACGGATACCCCACGCCCAGATTGATGTTCAGGAAATTCGATTGGGTCCGATTGAAAAGCTTATTGAATTGAAGTTCATCCAGTACAAACTTCTCGACAGCAGGATCGTACACTTTGATACCGAAATCAAATCTTAGGATGAAAAAAGACAGGTCATACCGAATGCCGAAGCCGGTGCCTACCGCGATTTCCCGTCCGAAGCTACGACCATCAAATTTTTGCTGCGAAGTCGCTGTGCTGTTTAAATTCCAAACATTTCCAGCATCGATAAATAGCGCATAATTTATATCGCCGAAGAAATTGGCCAGATATCCCCGCCATTCCAGGTTACCTTCCAATAGAAATTCGCCGGGCGATTCGATGGTGAGGTTGTTCAGGGTTTTTCGCGGAGGCGCGGAGCCGGGACCTAACCGACGCGGCAGCCAGGCCCGTAAACTATTGGAACCGCCGGCAAAAAAGTACTTTTCATAAGGCGGTACCTTGCTGTCTCCATAGCTATAAATCGCCCCGCTGTTGACCCGCGCAACAAATGCAGATTTCTTGCCAACCGGCCAATAGCGGCGATAGTCCGCATTCCAGCGCACATATTTGTAAAATTGCAGGTCATTACCGAACACGTTTTTGATCATTTCCCGTTGCCGCGGCAGAATATTCAGTGACGTACCGCCCGATTCCAATGCGACTCTGAAATAGCTGGCCCGTTTTTGCCGCCCGATCAATGCGTTGGTATTGTAAACAAAATTGACGTTGATATCGGATACAAATGACCGCTGAAAGCTGGTAAAAAGGTTGTTTCCTTGTTTTTCAAGAGTATCCAGCAGGTTCTGAAAGTCAGGGCGGATATTCTGGGTGTTCAAAATGTTGAGATCAACCAACGAAACATTAAAAAGTGTTTTGCTGGTAGGTTGCCAGGAATAAGTCATCGCGACTTTCACGTTGGTGCGGGTATATTCCGGCCGGTTAACGTAATTATAACCCAATCCCACCTGAGTACGTGGATTGTATTTGGCAGTTCGGTGCTGTAAAAAATTACCTGGCGTGAGCAACCTTGGAAATATCAGGGAAGTATTCAAACCAATTTCTTCGCTCCGGTAAATTTGCTGATCCCCCAAAAAACCAGGTACCAGCTCGATACCCCCGCGCAGGTTAGCTTCAAAGTTTTCCAGTCCGTTAAAAACATTTCTGATCTTGTAAGATAAACTCGCGAACGGGCCCGGAGCGCCTTGAAGCTGTATTACATTTAAACCCACATCTGTGGAAATCTGATACTTTTCGAGCGGAATGACTTTAAAATAACTGTTAATGCCCGCTCCGCTGGAATCGAGCGTGTAGCTGTAATTTACGAAGTCAAACTGGTCGGTGAGGGAAAGTTGTTGCTGGGTGTTTCTCTCCTTGTCCTGGCTGTAAAAATCACCTGGCCGCACTTGAATTTTGCTGTCAAGTATTCTTTTTGAGAACTTTTTATCTGTAAAAGTATAGTGGATACCATTCAAGCTGCTGCTGTCTTTGACGAAAAGCGAATCGGGCATGCCCACGGGAGGCAAAACCTCAAAATGGACAGAATTGATCTTGTACCGGACCGGGTTATTGTCTTTCCCAGGCATATCCACTCGGACATTTACATCAACAGACTTGAAGTTGCTGTCTGTCTGTGCATTGGTAATGGTATCATTGACGAGATAGGACACATTTTGTCTCGAAAATCCCAGATAACCCTGGTTTCGCAATAGTGTTTCGATTCTGACACGTTCCTCTTCAAAAGTATCCCCGTCATATCTCTTCTTTCCCGACAGCACTGCATTTTTGGCATTTGCGCTGATAATACTATCTGCGAAGTAGTTTTTCACCTGATAATACACGTCACGTATGATCGTCGGTCGGTTCTCGGTCACCAGATAATTTACCCGGATCCGGTTGAAGGTGGTGTCGGGCTTAAAGTCAACTTTTGCGTCGAAAAAGCCATTGTTGTACAGGTACCGCTGCATTTTTTCAGCATTCTGAGCAACTTCGCTGAGATTGAAATAAACCGGCGCTTCTCCCAAAACACGCATCCAGAAATTGCCCTGTGTAGCTCTTACCTGAGCTTTTTCCAGTTTTTTGGCGTACCGACGCTGCACCTTTGCCAGCTTTTTAGGGTCGTTTTCATGAATACGGGATTCTTTCTGATAATTTTGCGTCACCTCGATCACTTTACGCTGTCTTTCTTCCCGGTTATAAAAGATCTCACCAAAGCGGTAAAGCCCGACATAAGGGAAAAATGGCAGTCCGAGGAGCCGACGGTTCGGTTTTTGAGGTATCAAAGCATCCAGTTCCGAATCGTTTATAATGCGGTTGCCTTTGATGGAAGAATTGCCGAGATAAAAATTTTTGGTGGTGGAAGACTTGGGTGTGCAGGACAATACTCCTGTAAAAAGAAGGAAAATTAGCAGGCTGTATGTAACCCTACAATTGATATTCAATGCTTTCAAAAAATCGTATTAAATATATAAACTCGCTTAAAGTCAAGAAATACAGGCAGTTGAGTCAGTCTTTTATCGTCGAGGGCGGAAAAAGTGTCCTCGAACTCTTAGATTCCGATTATGAGATCGAGTTCTTGTTAACAACACCGGAATTCGAGCAAAAATACTCAAGTATTTTATCCCTGCATAGCGCCGTGACAGAAACGGTTACCGCGCAGGAGCTGGAAGGGGTGGGCTCATTTCAAACCAACGATTCGTGTCTGGCTGTTGCTAGAACGAAGCAAAATGTTTTTTTGTCTCAGGAGAAACCTGAATTTGTATTGATTTTGGACGATATCCGCGACCCTGGAAACCTCGGCACGATCATCAGGGTTGCGGATTGGTACGGTATACGCAAGATCGTTTGTTCCAATGACACGACCGACTTTTACAATCCAAAAGTGGTTGCTGCCAGCAAAGGCTCTTTTACCAGGGTTCAAACATTTTACACGGATCTCGCCACATATCTCACCGGGAATGCTTCGGGTAAATCAGTGGCCGGTGCTTTTTTGGGCGGGCAGTCTTTGTATGAATTTGAATTTCCGTTAAACGGCGGTTTCATTATAATGGGCAACGAATCTAATGGTATTAGCGAGGAAGTAGCTGAGTTCGTTACTTCAAGACTTACAATTCCCCGGATAGGAGAGGCTGAATCGCTGAATGTGGGTATTGCTACTGCTATTATACTGGACAATATGTGCCGGCAGATTTCTTTAAAATAGCATTTTTATTCGTGTGCCGCGCGGTGGGAAAGCTCTTCCGCATAAGCTTTTCCTAAATAGTTATCAATAAAATAATGGGCAATGTAAAGCACCGGCGTAAGCAGGATTGCGACTGCTCCTTTATACAGATAATTGATCGTGCCAACAGAGAAAACCTGCTTCAAATCCCAGTTTCCAAAGACGTAAAAAGCAATCCCGATCACAACAAAACTGTCGACCAGCTGCGAAAACATCGTCGAACCGGTCGCCCTGAGCCATATGAACCGGTTCCCGGTTCTTCTGCGCAGCCACGAAAATACAAAAACGTCCAGCAGCTGGCCCAGCAGGAACGCCGTGATCGATCCAATCATAATGCCGAGGCCCTGATTGAAGATTTTGGCAAATGCATCATTGATATTAAAAACATTACCCAGCGAATCGGTATTGTTCAAGTCGAGCCAGAACTGCGCTGGCGGCAGCTTGGTCGCAACCAAAATCGTGATGAAGGTATATACGATCAGGGCGGCTGTGAGGTAGGAAATCCTTTTTACGCCCTTTCGGCCGAAATATTCATTGATAATGTCCGAAGTAATGAACACAACAGGCCAGTTGACGACCCCGGCGGTCATATTAAAATCGAGCCGCTGGCCTCCGATAAGCAGATTTGCAGGTGGAATACCTAATAAGCCTTCTACTGAAAAGATCTTGCCGCCGACTATTTCGGCAATCAAAGCATTGGTCAAAAATATTCCGCAGAGCAATAAAAAAAGTCGCTGCCGCTTCGCTTCCTGAACGGTAGAATCCTGCATAACTATGACTATAAGCCGAATTTTAAATAATTAGCAACGTGAAATCGATCGTACTAAACGATCATATCTTCCACAGTTCGGGTCGACAACACCCGACGATTTTCGAGGAAAAATTCCAGTTTGTCCATTGCCTGGTTCAGCTCGTCAACAGTTGGCAGGAAAACAATCCGGAAGTGATCGTTTGAAATGTAGTTAAACCCTGTTCCTGCTACGACAAGTACCTTTTGGTCGCTGAGCAGGTTATATACGAATTGTTCATCCGTATTCTGACCGAACTTTTTGAGATCGATTTTCGGAAACACGTACAGGGAGCCTTTCGGCTTGACACAGGTGATTCCAGGTATTGACACCAGCCGGTCATAAACCAGGTTCATCTGTTTATAAAGCCTGCCGCTCGGTGCTACCAGTTCCTTAATGCTTTGATAGCCGCCCAGTGCAGTTTGGATCGCATATTGGGTAGGTACATTGGCGCAGAGCCGCATACTGGCCAGGAGCAGGAGCCCCTCTGAATAAGACTTCGCTTTCTTTTTTGCGCCGCTTAAAATCATCCAGCCTCCGCGGAAACCAGCCGAGCGGTAATTTTTTGAAAGGCCGCCATAGCTCACGCACAAAGTGTCGGTGACCAGCGAACCCATTGGATAATGTACGGCCCCGTCGTAAAGTATTTTGTCGTAAATCTCATCGGAGAATATGATCAGTCCGTGCTCTTCGGCGATCCTGGCAATGCGAAGAAGTACGTCTTTTTCATAAACTGCGCCAGTCGGGTTGTTAGGATTAATAAGGACAATCCCTTTGGTGCGCGAGGTTATTTTCTTTTCAAGATCGTCAAGGTCGGGATTCCAGTCGGCGGCTTCGTCGCACACATAATGGACCGGAGTGCCTCCGCTTAATGCGATTGAAGCTGTCCAAAGCGGATAATCCGGGGAGGGGACCAGAATTTCATCGCCGGGATTCAGCAAGGCCTGCATGGAAAGCAGGATCAGTTCACTTACCCCATTTCCTATAAAGATATCATTGATCTCGACATCCTGAATGCCGATCGTCTGTGTATAATGCATCACGGCCTTGCGCGCCGCAAAAAGACCCCTGGAATCCGAATAGCCCTGCGCATTACGCATATTCATGATGATATCGTGAACGATTTCATCCGGTGAATCGAAACCGAAAGGCGCTGGGTTGCCAATATTTAAATTGTGAATTTTAAATCCCTGGCTTTCAAGCTCCAACGCTTTTTGATACGTAGCGCCACGAATTTCATATTTGAGATTGTTGAGACGCTGGCTTTTAAGGAACTCCATTACTTTATTTTTGGTCAGTTTTTCCCAAAGTTAACTAAATATGTCAAACCGGCTGTTCTGTGCAGGATTTGCGTTATCGGTTTTTAAAACTATCGTAGAGTACTGATATTAACAAGAGCCCGACTATAGCGTAAAAAAACGGACTGATTTCCCAATTCTGCGTGCGGAATAGGATCAGCATCACAATCAGGCCGAAGAGTAAGACCATCGCTAAAACCCGGACTACAGTGACATATGTTTTCATGATTTATGAAAAGTACGAGCTTATATACTCAATATCAGGTACAATATAATAAAAGCCGACCAAAATGGCCGGCTTTTAAATACTACCAGAGAAAGTTAATCTAATTCTATACTAAATAACGCTTAGTGTCTAACCAGAATCTCTTCTGTAACACGCCATCCGTTCCCTCCCATATAACCATATCTCAAATAGAAGGTCTTGGTCGCAGGGTCGTAAGTGTTATTCGCTTTGGATGCATTATCCCACTGCGGCGTATAAGGAGTTGGCAACGCTGTGTCAAACTGCGTATAAGGTGCACCTGCGGCACCTGCTGCCGGCGTGATCGTTACCTTATTTGTTTTCGGATCAACCGTCACGTTTGCAAAGTATCCTGAGCCGCCCAAGTCTCCAAGTTCTACTTTGACAGTCGTTGGTGATACAGTTTCCATATGCTTCTCCGCATGCACTGCCCGGGGCGCAGTCGGGTGATATACGTATCCTGTTGATTCGTATGTAGCGTCATAAATGTTCTTCGCTTTCAAAGCCAGCAGGATCGTACCGAAATTACCGCTAACAATACCGGAAGAAGCCGATTTGATCTGAATCGGGAGTACATAGTTTTTTGCGAAATCAAATTGCGATGGCTTCACCTTAATCAGTACCTGGGAAGTCCGCTGACCTTTTGGAATTACGACCGTAGCGGGAATTGTATACAGATTTGGCTCCATTACATCAAAAGCTTCTTCCTGCTCTGCGTTGTATTGGGTTACAGCGGCAGTGTCAACTCCCAGCGTCACAGTAATGTCTTCCGGCGCGACTTGCGCGCCAGAGTAGCTCACGGTGATCGCGTAATCAGCCTCAGGCGCCAGGTCAAAAGATTTTGAATACATCGAATAAGTGCTGCCGCTCGGCGAAACAAAGCTGGACGGATTTTTAAACTCGATTACATTGGTCGACTTGTCCGGGTCCAGCGTAATATCGTCCTTCAGACAGGAGGAGAACGCCGCCGCCATTACGAAAAGACCAGCTATTTTAAATGATAATTTCATATTTCTAATTAGTTAGGATCCCAGAAGATAAGGTCAGTGAACTGGTTAATTGCACGGTAATTGGCAGCATTGTACGACTGTTCAGAAGACGGGTACAAAATTCGTGAGGGAAGTTTGTCGGCTCTGGTAGACGTCGAAAGAAGTGAGGCGATATTGTGATAACCATCGCCGGCAGGAGCCGTAACAGGGAAACCTGTTCTTCTGAACTCGTTGTAACCTTCTTCGGAGTTGATCATATTAACCGCAATGTATTTTTGGGTGATGATCGCCTCAAGCCGCTGGGCGGGCGTGGTAGCCAGTTTTATATTGACAAGATAACTTTCATCATTATCCGCTTTGTATTTTGCTACATCGGTCGCTACATTCTTATCAGCAGATACCACATTGGTCACATCTTTATACAAATACCGGAAAGAAGCTGCAACCCCGGCGTCAAAATTTGTAGCAAAATCACCAGCCAAAAATCCTTTCAGCTTTGCTTCTGCCTGCAACAGTTCAGCCTCGGCGAGTAGTAACAGCACTTGTCCCTGGCTTGGGCCTTTCAAAATTCCCAGCGCATTTCCAATGCTGGAAGAGCTGCTGAAATTACCTGTATACCAGGTAGAATAATTTGTGATGATCGTAGGAGCGTCCACCTCGTTTCCAAGTTGGTTAACCGGAGTATTGGTTGTGAAGTTTTTGTAAATGACCGATCCCCTTCCATTGTCAGTCAGTTTTTGACCTTTGTAAAATCCGAAAGCAAATTCAGTGACAGTACGGGAAGTGTTGGCAAGTGCGCCCGTAGTTTGGTAGCCCCAGGAATTCCACCGGGGATTTGGCTTGTCTTTCACATAACCCGGGTTAACAATCGCATCGTCGGTCAGGAAGCCGAGCTGCTTGTCCATGGCTGCAAAGCTCGCGGTTACAAATGAGTTGAGAGCTGCAACGCCTGAAACCCGGATCAGCATTTTCAGTTTCAGCGTATTTGCAAGTTTCTTCCAATTAGTCATGTCTCCGCCAAACATCGGATCAGAGGACGAGTTCAATGATTTTGGAAATTCCGCGCCGTCAATGATGGTGATAGCAGAGTCAAGCTTTACCACAAGATCCTGATAAATCGTCGCCGCATCGTCATACTTGGGGGTCAGGTTGGCATTGTTTTTCAATGCCTCTGTGTATGGAACGTCACCAAATGCATCAACCAGCTTTTGGTAGTTTAGGGCCGTCATGATCTTCGCTGCTGCATTAGCGTAAGCCAGTTCATCATTACCCTGCGTCTGGTCAAGCACATATTTGTAATCGTTCAGATTATCGTAGGTATTCACCCAAAGTGCATTGTAGTCGCCTGGTATCAACTGGTAGTTGAACAGGTTGCCAAAACCGGAGAAACCGCCCGCATTGGCCATGTATCCGCCGAGATGGGCACCGTAATTATTGAATTGATTGCTGATGGAAGCGCTACCTACGATGGCCTGAGGCAGTACCAGCAAAGCGTCCGCCTGCGTTGCACTGTTGGGGTTTGTATTGATATCGAGATAATCACTACAAGATGAAAGGGCTGTGATAAGCAGCGCCAGCATCCAACTGATGTTATATCTTTTCATTAGTATTTCAATTAGAATGTTAGTGATAAAGTACCTCCGAAATAGCGTGCAGGAGGAGTTTGTCCAAGGGTTGTAAAACCAACGGCATTACTGTCAGCACCATTCGCACTATACTCCGGATCGGTGTAAAGGTTTGATTTAGGGACCCAGATGAACAGGTTTCGTCCCTGCACGCTGATGCTCGCGCCTTTGATCACTTTGGTTGGAGAAAGGATTGAGGAAGGCAGCTCGTAACTCAGCGATGCTTCACGCAACTTCCAGAAACCTGCCGAGTTAGCGTAGTTTTCACCGATGTTGGTATTTCTTGTTCCATCAGTCCAGAAATCCGCACCACCACTTCTGACAGCAACGTTGTTGTTCGCTACGTATTCTCCTTCTGCATTCAGGTAAGACGAGTTCGGGATAACGAAACGGTCCCGGTTAAACCAGCCAGTGCGGACACCAGCTCCGGAGAAATCATAACCAGTTGATATACCATTGTAGATGTAGTGACCATTGCGGTACTCAAACAATATATTAAATCTCAGACGTTTGAATTCCACATTGCCATTCAGACCCAGGATATGTGGTGGGTTCGTGATACCTACATCGTGGAAAGAACCATTGGTAGCCGGGTAGCCTGTTTTAGGATCTACGATAATTCTGCCCTGGGGGTCACGGTTGTACTGGGTAACCTGCAAAAGCGGAAAAGGAGAGCCTACCTTCGCAAGCACACGTGCGGCAGTTCCCAAAGTCGACAAGCTAAGCTCGTTGGATTGATCTGACAACGAAATTACCTTATTGCTGTTATAGGTATAATTAGCACCAAGTGAAACTTCAAGCCCGTATGTTGTTTTGATCGGGGTGATATTCAGAGTAGCTTCGATGCCTTTGTTTTCAACTTCACCAATGTTTGTTCTCAATGAACTGTAACCTGTCGAGTTCGGGATCAGGACGGTAATCGTCTGGTCAACAGTATTGGTTTTGTAGAATGTGACACCGCCACCAATGTTCCACGGGCGAAATTCGAAATCGATTCCTCCTTCAAGACCGGTTGTAATCTCAGGTTTCAGACCAGCAGACACAAGGGTATTGTCCAGCGTAAAACCAGCTCCGCTGGAATAAGGATAATTGCTGCCCTGTGAGAAAGTGCTGTTCAATGCATAAGCGCCCAGATTGCTCAACGGAATAGGGCCGAATGCGCCTGCGTTTGCGAGGTTAACCTGTCCAACCTGTGAATATCCTCCGCGGATTTTCAAGCTTTCCAGGAAATCCGAGTTATTTAAAGCCGGAATAGCGTCGCTGGCAATGAAAGAGATATCCGCAGAAGGATAGAAGAACGATCTGTTTTCTTTCGCCAGAATCGACCGCCAGTCATTTCTCGCTGTTACATGCAGGTAAAGGAATTCCTTAAACCCGAGTCGCGCCTCTCCATAAACACCGATCTGACGTGCCTTATAGCTTCCTTCATTTGCACCGGGATTGTTAAGGCTGTTTCCAACATTATAAAGTCCGTCGATCACAAGTCCGTTTGCATTGATACCAATTGCTTTAGTTGCGTTTTCACGGATAGTAGTACCAACTGCGACATTCAGGTTAAATGACGGTGTAAGGTTGGTTTTAAATTCGGCTAAAAAGTCGTTGACAAGTTGAGTTGTATAACCCGCGTAATCTACCACTGTGCCAGGAATATCTGTCTTCGAACTTCCCGAAATGCTCTTGGTGTAATCGGAATAAGTGAATTTGCTTGAAAACACTTTTCCGGAAAGGTTACGGCCGCTCATTCCGACGCGATAAGTGAAAGTCAATGGTTTAAGCGGATTCCACTTCAATTCCATATTCCCCTGCAGATAATCATTACGTGCATCCCAGCGGTTGGTCGCCAACGTGAAATACGGATTTTGAAAATACTCGTTGAAATATCCGTTAGGGTTCGCAAACGGATTGTTTTGCCAGTCTTCATACTTGGTCACGTCAACGTGCGACGGTGACATAAGCAGGTTTTGATAAGCCGCGCCGGTTGCACTGCTTTGATTGGTACGGTTGGCGATGAAGTTTGTGTTAAACGAAGCTGTCAGGTTTTTGTAGATGTGACGAACAATGTTAGCCCGCACGCTGTACCTTTTGTATTCGTCGTATGGAACAGTGGATTTTTGGTTAAAATACTGTGCTGAAAGATAAAACGTGCCTTTTTCATCTCCCGAAGTTACGCTTAGGTCGGTCTGGTTAGCTACGCCCGTATTCCAGAAATCTTCGCGGAAATTTTGTGGGGAATAGGGGACGGTCTGAATGGAACCATCCTGCAACGGTTTACCGATTTCAACAAGCGATCCGTCGAATGCCGGACCATATTGCTGGTTTTCATAAGGAGTGTAACTTGGTACATCGTCCGGAGTTGTTCCCGATCCGAATCCTTTTTGCAATTGAGGCAGGAAGCTTACTTTCTCAATAGTGGTCGTATTCGATACCCTGAACTGCGTCACCCCCGCTTTCCCTTTTTTGGTAGTCACGATAAGTGCACCGTTGGATGCATCGGATCCGTACAATGCCGCTGCACCTGCACCATTTAGGACCTGGATATCTTCGATGTCCTCGGGATTGAGGTTTCCAAGAATATCATTGGTCGAAATGATGTTGTCTATTACAACCAATGCCTGGTTGTTACCGGTTAGTGAACGGTTACCGCGAAGTACCAGACGGTAATTCGGGTTAACCCCGGAGCTTACGCCCATTACCAGCAAACCCGGCACGCGACCAGCGAGGCTGGCTGCAACACTGATCGGCTTGCCCTGCACAATGTCCTGTGCCTTTACCGTAGTTGACTGGTTACCGAGTTCACGGCGCTGGGCGGTAAGACCACCCGCTGTAATCACGACTTCGTTCAATGCAAGTTCATCCAGTGTCATCGTTACATCGAGACCACCGGAGGCAGGCACTTTCAGCTCCTGATTGAGGAAGCCGACAAAAGAAAAAATGAGGGATTGACCAGGGCGCGCATTGATGCTGTATTCGCCTTTGTCGTTGGTAAGCGTTCCGGTGTTGGTACCGGCGACCCTGATAGAAACTCCGGGTAAAAATGACCCGTCATCTTTGGAGGTAACCGTCCCGGTTACCTCCCTGCTCTGAGCATAAGCCTGACTGCAAAGCAGCAGCAAGCCTCCCAGAAAGGGTAGTAGAATTTTTCGCATTAAGTTAGGTTTGTTATATAATAATTTGTCTGTAAAAATAATATTTGTCCTGACAATTACAACGGAAATCCATCTTATTTCAAAAGATTATTTGTGCAGTTTTTGTCAAATGCCTTCGAATAGGAAGTGAAATGGGTTTTTCTCAAAATTATCTTAGATATTGACTCGTCAACAAACGGTTACCTCATTCTACTGACAAAATTGTATTTTACTGATAATGCAAAAAGGCGGACCATAGCCCGCCTTTTTGCATGAAAGAATTTGCTGAGATTAAAATTTATCCCACCACAATTTGGTAGTCACGAGGTCGCCGCCGATTGCACTTGCAGCAGCTTCACGGTTGGCACCGTTCAGCGTTTGTTCGTTGATCGGGTAGATCATGCGGACAGGAATTGCAAGTCCCGCAGGAGCATTACCACCTGTTGGAGGAAGCAATTTCGGGAAATCCAATCTTCTCCACTCAACCCACGATTCCCAGCCTCTGTTGTAAAGTGCCAGCCATTTCTGGAAACCGATTTTCTCTTTCCAGTTGGTCGATGCAGTGGTATACGCAACTTTTGGCTGTGCAAGATAAGCTGCGGTTGCCGCAGTGATTGTAGCAGCTGGTTGGTCGATATTGCGAAGCCAGTATTCGATCGATGCGCCAACACCTTTATTGTAGTGGTCGGCAGCTGAACCGGCGATGAAACCTCTTTCCACAGCTTCCGCAAGCAGGAACTCAACTTCTGAGTAATCCAGGAACAAACCTTCCAGATCTGGCTCGATGATGTTGTCACCTACGTGAGAGAATGCAGAGTAAGTATTTGAAAATCCATAAGCTCCTCCTACATAAACGTCATCTTCATTTGTAGTGAAGAAAGCAGGAAGCCTCGGGTCTTTCAAATCTTTCAGAGGATTAACGATGGTAGAAGCTGCCACAAAATCCTGACGGCTGGAATACAGCGGGTTCAGGTTTTGAGCGATCACATTGTAGTTTGGAGGCGTGCTGATATAAGGGAAAGCAGCATTGTCACTATTGGAAGTAAACACTTTTGGCGCTGCTTCAGCAACGAGTTGTTTGGCCTTCGCCGGATCACTGTCCGCAATGATCATCGCCAATTTAAGTTTCAGCGAATTCGCAAACTTAGCCCACTGTGCCAGGTCGCCTTCGTAAAGCAAATCTCCGTTTTCAAAAGGTACCCCTGTTGTACTGAATGCCGGAATAGCCGCATCCAGACGCACAAGCAGTGCATCATAAACAGTTTTAGCGTCGTCGTACTTAGGAAGTACATTATCTGTATTCAATGCTTCCGTGTAAGGAATATTTCCGAAAGTATTGACCAGTGTGGCCCATGCCATTACCTCAACTACTTCGATCTGGGCAAGTTGTACCGTTTTGTTGGCAGGAACGATGAATTCGTCCGCATTTAATAGCCTGCGGGCTTCGTTCAGGTCGGAGATGACACCTTTGTAGATTCCCTGCCAGAAAGCCTGGGGAACAGTTCTCGCCGTTACATTGTAGCGGGGTTCATCGAGGTAAGTGGTGGTCGCCCAGTGCTGAACGTACAGGCGGTAGTTGTTCACGTTTACGTTCGGGCTGGTCAATGTATCAGCAAGCCCTTTCAGTGCATTTGAGAATAAAGTTACCGGCGGAACTTCGGATGGACGCTTTGCATCCACATTGTAATCGTCCAGGCTGTCGACGCAGGCCGTCATCAGCAGGATCGGGAGAAAGAAAATGATTAATCTTTTCATATATATTTTAGAAACGGAATTTAACATTGAAACCATAACTTCTCACAGCAGGGTATGCACCACTTTGGTATCCACCAGCGCCGTTCAGCAATCCAGAACCTAAACCTTCTTCAGGATCCTGGTATTTCATGTTTTTGTGGATGATCCAAAGGTTACGACCTATCAGAGAAACATCAACTCCTTTGAAAGCGCGCAGTTTGGAAACAAAATCCTGTGGCAGTGAATAAGTCAGCGCAACCTCTCTCAGTTTGACGTAGCTCGCGTCATAGATATACATCGCACGTGGTGGGTTACCTGGGTACCCGTAAGCAGTGTTTCCGTTGCCATCTGAGTTCTCAGCTCTAACGTCGTTTGGAGTTCCGTCGGCTTTAACACCCGGGAACAGCACGCCGCCTGGTTTGTCGGTCAAGCCCAGTTTTTTACCGTCAGCATCGTAAGTGTACGCAGGGTCTCTCTTTGGGTTGCCCAATTCGTTCAAACCGGCAGTTACAGGATAAAGACCTGTTCCTTCACCATACCACTGATCCAGTGACCAAACATCTCCACCGTGGCGGATATCAAGCAGGAAGCTCAAAGAGATGGTCTTGTATTTCAAGCTGTTGCTCAAACCACCGATCCAGTCCGGATTCGGGTTACCGATAATTTCAGCAGAACTTGGGGTAGCCTGATACAAACCATTTGAACGAACTACCTTCTGACCATTGTCTTTGTGGTATACGAAGTTTGTACCGCGGATAACACCAAATGGCTGTCCAACAGCAGCATTAAGAGAAACACCGCCTTGCAGGTTGGCAACAGGTACGTTTTGTACACCTTCATACAGGCTGATCACTTCGTTACGGTTACGCGCGAAGTTTGCTGTAAGAGTCCACGAGAAATCCGCAGTTCTGACCGGAGTTACGTAGGCAGAGATCTCGATACCCTTGTTCTGCACTTCACCCGAGTTGATATACTTGAAAGAATACCCGGTTGCAGCAGAAATCGATACAGGCAGGATCTGGTCCAGCGTCTGTGAGCGGTAGTAAGTGAAATTGAAACCTACACGGTCTTCAAGAAAAGCAGTTTCCAGTCCGAATTCATAGCTTTTTGTACGCTCTGATCTCAGATTTGGGTTGTTCTTTGTGTTACGAAGTGTGAAGTAAGGAATGGATCCAAGACCAGTCGGTTTGTCATACACATCCAAAGTACTTCCCCAGGGAGCATCGTTACCAACTTCTGCGTAGTTGGCGCTCAGTTTACCCATTGTCAGCCAGCTTGCTTTCAAGCCAGGAAGGTTAGAGAAGTTGAAGTTAGCTCCAACAGCAGGGTAGAAGTAAGTATTGTTGTCTTTTGGCAGCGTCGACGATTTGTCTTGTCTTGCAGTAAGGTCAAGGTTAACAAGGTCTTTGTAACCAAACGATGCCTGTGCATAAAGACCGTCTACGCCAATGCGCTGATATGTTTCAGAAGGAGCTTCAATCGGGTTGATAGAGTTCAGCAGGGAATAAAGCCCCGGTACAACCATACCACCGTTTGTAATAGCCCTAACTGCATTCAGTTTCGATCTGCGCATGCTACCTCCCGCCAAACCGGAGAAGTTGATGTCTTTGGTGATCGCTTTGCGGAAGTTGAAGATTACGTCCAGGTTAGTTTCGTTGAAACCTCTGTTGTAGCGGCTGTATTCCGCCGGGCTTGAACTGTTGAATGCAATTCTTTCTTCCTGAAAATCCTGCGTTCCATTGTATGCAAAACGTCCTGTTAAGTCAACCCACGGAGCGATTTTGTAGATCGCTTGTGCATAACCGAAGAAGTTATCACGAGAGTCGTTCGAATAGTTCTGGTAGCGCGAGTAATATGGGTTTTCAGAATAAATAGGACCGTTGTTTTCGAAACGTCTGGTTGGGCTGGCCCAGTTCCAGGTTACGTTCTGCTCGTTTCTGAAATACGCATCTTTCTGTTCCAAAAGATCAACGTTTGTCTGGAACCACTGTCTGAACTGCTGGTTAGGGTTTTTGCCGTCATAACCTGTTCCGTAACGTCCGAGACCTTTGATTTGTGAGTAGTTGGCATTAGCCTGAACCGTCAGTTTTTTGGTCAGGTCGAAGCTTGCTGAAAAGTTGAAAAGGTTTTTGTTCAGCTTACTATTTGGAAGCACACCTTTTTCATCATTCCGCGTATAACCAACTTTGAAAGTGGTGTTTTCACCGCCACCTGTGATGCTGATGCTCTGGTTTGAGTTTACAGCAGTTTCATAAAATTTGTCCGGGCCGTTTTTCGCTGCAACCCATGGGGTCATTTTCTGGTAATTAGGTGAGCTTGGATCCAATGCATCCCACTGATAAACCATTACGGAAGGATCGAATTTAGGGCCAAAAGAAGCATCTGCATCAAAAAGCGTGATGTTGCCTTCGCCAGATCCCAGGTTACCGCGGTAGAAACGCGTTTTCGCGCCGTCACCATCGTAACCCGCGCCGTATTCGTTCTGGTATTTTACAAACGTAGATTTGTCGATCTTGCCCCAGGTCACACCGCTGTTCACTGTTACGTCAAAACTGTTTTTACGACCTTGCTTGGTTGTGATCAAAATTACACCGTTCGATGCGCGTGAACCGTACAATGCAGTTGCAGCAGCACCTTTCAAAACGTTTACAGAAGCGATATTGTCAGGGTTAATATCTGCTGCGGCATTACCGTAGTCAGTTCCTGCACGGCCTGTCTGCTGGTCGGATGTGTTGGTGTTGGCATTGGAAACCGGCACACCATCAATTACCCACAAAGCCTGGTTGTTACCTGTAATGGACTTGTAACCGCGAATGATCGCGCTGGTCGATCCACCCATGTTGTTGTTTGTCTTGATATCCAGACCGGCTACTTTACCCGCAAGCGCATTCATTACACTCGGGTTACGTGCCTGTGTGATTTGTTCAGCATTGACCTGCTGAGCAGCGTAAACCAGTTCATTTCTTTTTCTCTCCTGACCAAGGGCAGTAACAACCACTTCCTGCAGCTGGCTCACATCATTCTTAAGAGAAACATTGATCGTAGTTTGGCTGCCTATCTCGATTTCCTGGGACTGAAAGCCGATAAAGCTGAACACTAACGTAGAGCCTGACGCTGCTGAGATCGAATACTCGCCCTGCGTGTCGGTTGTGGTACCACGAGTAGTACCTTTCAAAGAAATGTTGACACCTGGCAGCACGGAGCCGTCCTCAGCTGTGACCTTGCCAGTCACTGCGCGATCCTGTGCGTACAATTGCGTGCTAAGAAGCACCATGCAGCCCAGTAATGATAATAGAAACTTCCTCATACCTGATTAAAGAATAAGTTTTGTTATGTTAACACAATGTTGCAAAATTAATTATTAGTTTAACCATTACAACGATTCTATTGCGAATTTCCAAAATATAGTTTGGTATCTGCTATGTTTTTGGAAAATATTATAATTCATATCGGGTTTTTTTAGCGATTTTGTAAATGTTTGAATTTCGGGGAAAAACTACCAATGGTTATATAATTGTTAACATAACCCTCCATTTGTTAACTTTTTCGTATCATTACCTTTAACATCTTTTAACTTTTATAATTAAACGGTTTTCATATACGTACCGATTCATGGAATTCCTCTAAATAGGAATTTTGCCAAATTTTAAATAGCAGTGGTTTTTGTTATTGACTTTTATTCACGTTTTTCGATTGTATTATTTTAATATTTACTTAAAATTTAAACCCTGATGTTCTTAAAGAAAATAATGGTGGTAGTACCACTGTTTCTCGCGCAAGCCGCCGCCGCGCAAACCGCGCTCGTATCGCGAATTGATCAGAAGGCACAGTCAATCGAAAAGAAACTTTCAGATTGGCGACGCGATTTGCATCAAAACCCGGAACTGGGTAACCGGGAATTCAAGACGGCCGAAAAGATCGCGGCCCACCTCAAACAATTAGGAATTGAAGTGAAAACCGGGGTTGCTCACACGGGCGTAGTGGGTTTACTAAAAGGAGGTAAGGCAGGGCCGGTTGTTGCGCTTCGCGCGGATATGGACGCCTTGCCGGTGACAGAACGTGTGGATGTCCCGTTCAAATCGACTGTTACAGCCGAATTCAACGGGCAAAAAACGGGTGTAATGCATGCTTGCGGGCACGATACCCACGTGGCCATATTAATGGGTGTGGCGGAAGTACTGTCTTCCATGAAAAGTGATTTGCAGGGTACCGTCAAATTCATATTCCAGCCGGCAGAAGAAGGGGCACCGGAGGGAGAGGAAGGAGGCGCCGAGCTTATGATCAAAGAAGGCGTGCTCGAAAATCCCAGGGTGGATGCAGTTTTTGGCCTGCATATCGATTCCAAAATTGAGGTCGGCAAAATAGGATACAAGCCAGGCCCGACGATGGCGGCAGTTGACATTTTAACGATCAACGTCACCGGAAAGCAAACACACGGAGCTTACCCCTGGTCCGGAGTGGATCCTATTGTCACTTCTGCCCAGATCATCAACTCTTTACAAACCATCGTAAGCCGGAACCTGAACCTCACGCAGGCCCCCGCAGTAGTTACGATCGGCATGATCAATGGTGGCATCAGACAGAATATTATTCCGGAATCTGTGAAAATGGTGGGAACAATACGGACCTTTGATGAGGGAATGCACCAGTTTGTTCACAAGCGGATCAATGAGATCGCTACGAATGTGGCAGAAAGCGCGGGAGCCAAAGCAGATGTGAAAATTGATATTCTCTATCCGGTAGCGGTCAATGACATTCCATTGACTGAAAAGATGATCGGAACTTTACAAAACGTGGCCGGAAAAGAAAACGTCAGTCTGATCCCTGCCAAGACTGGCGCGGAGGATTTCTCCTACTTTCAGCAAAAAGTACCTGGTTTGTTTTTCTTTCTGGGAGGAATGCCCAAAGGGAAAAATCCCGAAGAGGCTGCCCCGCATCACACGCCTGACTTTTACCTGGATGAAGGAAGCCTTGTGCTGGGAGTAAGGTCACTCGCCAGGCTCACAACGGATTATATGGAGGGTGCCAAAGCACAACCAAAAAAATAATGCAGACTACTCAGGAATGTTCTTCCTTACCTGATCAAATAGCAGCGTAGGGAAGAACCTTTTCAGATAAATAGCGGCTACCTCTTTGAATCCGCCGATATAGATTTCCTTTTTATCCTTTTTTACCGCATTCAGAATCTGTCGCGCACATTCCTCTGCCGGAATTCCATTTGCCTGGTTAGCATCCATTTTGCCAAATTTCGAACCGGATTCATTCAATGCATTCAATGAAATATTGGTACGTATATATCCCGGGCAAACGGTTGTCACTTTAATATTATCAACATAACCCTCAGCCCGCAGCGAATCGTAAAATCCGTGCAAGGCATGTTTGGCAGCATTATAGCCCGAGCGCATTATCGTACCGATCTTCCCGGCGACGCTGCTCATGACAATGAAATGCCCGCTTTTTTGTCTGGTCATATATGGCAGTACCGCCTTCGTCAGCGCTACTGTACTGAAAAAATCAATTTCCATCAGATTCCGGTAAACCGCCAGATCAGTGTCTTTAATGTAAGAGCGCTGACTTACGCCCGCATTGTGCACCATGATGTCTATCCGCTGAAACTGCGCAATGACTTGTTCCGCGGCCGGACCTGCCATTTCCAGATCGGTCACATCCATCGGTAATACGAGCACAGACGTATCAGGAAGGCCGGTAGCCAGCTTCACTCTTTCCAACTCCTCTTTTCTGCGAGCTGTTAATACCAGCTTCGCGCCTTCCCGCGCGAAGGCAATAGCCAGTGCCTCGCCGATTCCGGAACTCGCACCGGTTATCCACACAACCTTATTTTTGAAGTTTTCCATTGATCTATATAAATGCGGGAACAGCCGGCAGGAATTGAAGGGCGGCGTTTTCAGAAGTTACCGTAAACTTTGCCTGCATTCCTACTCCCATCGCCCGGTTATCGCCCACGTGGCCTACCGGAAAATCGAAACAAACCGGGTATGCATATTCCGCAATATGTTCATGAATGATTTCATTTGCATTCTTACCGAAAGTCGGCTCTTTGTTATCTTTCATATCTGTAAACTGTCCGACGATAAGTCCGGCCAGATTGGAAAGCTTGCCAGCACGTTTCATCTGAATCATCATTCTGTCCAGATTGTACAGATATTCACTGATATCTTCAATAAAAAGAATAGTACCGTCTGTGTTGATTTCGGTTTCGGAGCCGATCAGATGGTTGAGAATGCAAAGGTTTCCGCCCGCAACAGTTGCAGTAGCTTCTCCCTTCCGGTTCAATGCATGCGGATTGACTTTGTACTCGGGCATTTCTCCAAAAAGGAGCTGCCGCAGCGATTCTTCCGCAAGTTCACCTCCGTAAGTTGTAATGGATTTGGCCATTGGCGCGTGCAGACTGCCATAACCCAGTTGAAGTACCTGAGATAACAACACGGTCAGATCACTAAATCCGACAATCCATTTAGGATGTTGCAGAAACCGATCGAAGTTAAGTTGGTCGACAATGCGGGAGCACCCGTAGCCTCCGCGCGCAGCAATAATTGCATCGATGCAGGGATCATCCAGCATTCTCTGCAGATCTGCCAGCCGCATTTCGTCGCTCGCCGAAAACTGATTAAAGGCTGATCTTAATGTGTCGCCTTCTATTACCCGCAATCCCCATTTGTTTGTAAAAATGTCGATACCCCCCAGTATATCCTCATATTTAATGACACTAGCCGGGGCAACAATCCCGATCTGATCGCCGGGTTTTAGGAAAGGGGGAAGTTTGATTTGATTCATAAATAAAAGGGTACATTAATAATGTCCCCTCAAAGAAAGAATTCGAATTGTTTGTTGATCTACCTTATAAATTATTCTGTGTTCGCGGTCTATTCGTCTGGAATAATAGCCTGCCAGATTGTGTTTTAAGAGCTCTGGTTTTCCGATTCCACTTGCGGGATTTTCCGTAATTGAATCAATTAGGTTTTTGATTTTCTTAATTAAACCAAGCTGGCCTGATTTTAAGAAATAGCGCAAATCATCAGCAGCATTATCGGAAAATTCTATTTTGTATTCAGGATATCCCATATATCAGTGCCAGGTTCGTATGTCACGACCTTGCCTTCGTCGATCTGCTTCTCACTGAGCTTGATCTTCTTGACAAATTCCGGGTCGTAGGCTTTTTCCCCGCTGATATTATAGGATACGTTGAATTTCTTGAGTAAGCTTTTTACTGCTTCAATAACTTCTTGACTTTCAGTGTTGATTATTAGTGTGGCCATGTTATTTAATGTCTTGTTTCCATCAAATGTACCTCAAATAAAAATCACATCATCGACCAGATCACTCTTCATTTCCCGGTTGATCAGCTCGATGATCTTGCTTTTTGCACGTAAAAGCTCGTTTCTCAGCGGGGCCGATTCAATTTGCAAAAACAGCGTCCGCTCGTGAATATATACCTTTTTGGTGCGTGTAGCAATCGCCGAACCCATGATCTTATCCCAATGCGCGACTACGTATGATTGATCAAAACGTGTTCGGATCCTATACTTTTCCAACATCTGATCAATGGCATCTTTCAGCGGCGTGACGCCCGGCCGCCGAGAAGCTTTCTCTTTGTCAAACCGATAGTGTTGTGCCATAATTGCGTGAGGTCATTTTTGCAAATGTAGACATATAATAAGGTTCGCCGCAGCGATTTGCGCTACTTTTTCAGTAACTCCTCGTATACCACATCCATAATCGAAGTACGTATATTGAGCGTCGATATCTTGCTGTTTTCCCGGGTCGGGTACACGCGGTTGGACAGAAATACATAGTTCAGCTTCCAGGCCGGATCTGCCCAGGTCATTATCCCTGTATAGCCTGTGTGCCCGAAACTCGACGGGCTGGCGTACTTCGGTGCGTTGCCGGTATATTTGAATGAGGGCTTGTCGAAGCCGATCCCACGGCGGCTTCCCTGATCCGGGTATTGATATCTCGTGAATTCCAGCAATGCGTCTTTACTCAAAAGCTGCTGTCCGCCATAATAGCCCTGCTGCAAATACATTTGCCATACTTTCATCACATCATTCGCATCCCCAAACAAACCCGCATGCCCGCTCAATCCGCCCAGCATTGCAGCTGCCTCATCGTGCACCTGACCATGCAGCTGCGTCATTCTGAAAAACGTATCCTTCTCGGTAGGAACGATATCTTCGAGTTTATAGAATCTTTTTGGGTTGAAAGTCAGTGTATTAGCGCCGAGTTTTCGGTAGTAATGGTTTTTAAGATAGTCCTCAAAATTTTCTCCCGACAAGCTTTTCACGATCTGCGGATATAGTATGAAAGAAAGGTCGCTGTATACATATCCTTCTTTTTCATTCAAAGGCGAATCCCGTATGGATTTGAATATGGTTTCAGGGTAGTCTTTGAAAATGAACAGACTATCGCCCACGACGGAAGTCGGGTATCGTCTGGATTGTTTGGTGCTGAATGTCTTATTTTTCCAGCTGCCGTCTGGTTTTTGTGCCTCTTTCCACAGCACAATAAAAGCTTTTAACCGCGCACTGTGCGTAAGTACGTGCCGCCAGTCCAGGTCCGCTTTATTGGATTTTTCAAAATCGGGCAGGTAATCCTTCATCGTAGCGTCCAGATCAAACTTTTTCTGGTCCCACAAACTCATTAATGCCAATGTCGAAGCGGTTATCTTGGTCACCGAGGCCAAATCGTACAGATCGTTCAGTTTTACCGGCGCATTACCTTCGTAAGTGTGTTTTCCGTAAGCTTTTCTAAAAAATACCTTTCCGTCTTTTGCCAACTGCACCACGCACCCGGGAGTTGCTTTTTGGGTTACGGCAAGATTGGCGATAGAGTCGATTCTATGCGTCAGAACCTTCGAATCCATGCCCAGCTCTTCCGGAATGGTATATTTCAACCGACCGATCGCCGGCGTTTCAATACCTGTTTCGTAAGGAAACTGCGCATTCACCGTAACTGGCAGCTTTCCGCTCGCTGGTATCGCCCCAAAAATAAGTTGTGCCGACAAGTCCTGTGTATAAGGCGTCAGTTGATAAGCCATCACCAATGCTTTTGCATGTTCCGGCTTAGTCATCTTATTCAATGCGTAAGGATTGCCAAAGACAGAAACGACCGCTTTTTTCGACGCTATCAAATCCTGCAAAACTGCATTCATCGGATCAGTAAGCCCATAATTTGTTCTGGGAGAGATACTTCCCAAATGCACGCCGACCAGCAAAAGGTTGTAGTTTTTAAGATTAGCCTTCAATGCTGCAACCTGGGCGTCCGTTGCTTTTGCGGGAAGAAAAAAATGATCTACCGAAGTGTAAAGTCCGAGCGTTTTCTGAAATGTAGTGATTGTATCAGCGCCCAATGAGATAGACGCTATTTTCAAAGTATCCAGTTCGCGTAGCGGCAATATGTTATTTTCGTTCTTTAAAACGGTTAATGCCTTCTCTGTCAAAAGCCTGTTTACCAGCTCAGCTGATTTTGGGTTCAGATCTTCATATAAGTTGTTCAGGTCGACCGGCTTGTAGCGGTTTAATCCGGCCCACGCTTTCGCCATCAATACCTTTTTGCAGCGGAAATCGATCTCAGCCTGGGTAATGCGACCTTCGGCAATGCTTTTTTTGATTTCTGTGATGGATTTGTTCAGGTCTTCGGTGAATTCCAGAATGTCCATTCCTGCCTCTAGTCCCATCGCGTCCGCTTTTCCGTTGGGGAAATATTTGGTTACACCCTTCATATTCATCGCGTCCGAATAAATCAGTCCGTCGAAGCCGAGCTTGTCCCTTAATATGTCTGTTACAATCGGTTTGGAGAGCGTTGAAGGCAGGTTAGGGGTTTTGTCCAACGCAGGAATACTCAAATGCGCGATCATAATCCCGCTGATTCCGTTACTGATCAATGCTTTGAACGGATACATTTCCAGCGAATCAATGCGGGTAACATCGTGCTTGATCAGTGGCAGGTCGTAGTGCGAATCAGTACCGGTATCGCCGTGGCCGGGGAAGTGTTTCGCGCTGGTTAGCAGCCCGTTGTCCTGCATTCCCCTCATGTAAGCAACCGCTTTGTCAGCGACTTTGTATTTATTTTCACCAAAAGACCGGAAGCTGATCACCGGGTTATCAGGATTGTTGTTTACGTCTGCAACCGGGGCAAAATTGATGTGCATTCCGAGCCTTTTTGCCTGCCTGGCGAGCTGTGCCCCCATTTCGTAGATCAGGTCGTTGTTTCCCTGTATTGCGCCCAGCGTCATTTGATAAGGATAGCGCACGGTGCTGTCGATCCGCATCGCCAAACCGAATTCAGCATCCATTGCAATCAGCAAAGGCACTTTGGAAATGGATTGATAGAAATTCGTCAGTCTGGCCTGGGGCATCGGGCCGCCCTGGAAAAAAACGATTCCGCCTACTTTATTTTCACGGATCAGCTTTTCAACATGAGCCGGACTACTCGCTTTCGGATCTATGAGCGCCCTTTTTACATCCGAAACAGCCGGTATCATAATCAGCTGCGCGATGCGCTCGTCGGGAGTTAATGTAGCGAAAACGGAATCAACCCATTGCCGGGATTCGGCAGGAAGGCTTTTGTTTAAGAATGCAGGAGAGGTATTTACCTGGGCATTCGCGAGAAAGCTGTTTAAAAGTAGGAAAAGAAAAAAAGATGGAAGGGATTTCATTAGAGGGATTTAATGTATGCTATGTTCTAAATTTTGTTGACGCTATTATGGGTATTATCAAGTATGTAAGTTGGTAAGCGACTTCTTTATTTCTTCTCAATCACCTCCTTCAACATTGCCATCATTTCATCTTTCTCCTTTAACATTCGCTCATACAATGCAATCTTTTCCTCATGAAATTGGATGATCTTATCAATAGGATGCTGATGGAACGTCGGGTAGATATTCATCCCATTTGACTGGTCGTGATTATTAAATGTGTTCGTGATAATATTAATAGCCTTTTCTTCTTCAAAATGTTGAATAGCCTCGGCAGGTATTTTAAGAACTGCGGCAACCTCATTTAAAATGTTGGCGTCAATCTTTTCTTTTTGTTCGAGAAGTGAGACTTTTTGCTGATTCCAATCTTCGCCGAGCTGAAATGCAAAGGCATCTTGCTTAATACCTAGCATTTCGCGGAAACGTTTAAGATTGCGCCCTTCATGGATCTTTGGATTTGAAGTAGTATGTGCCATTTTAAATAAGTTTAATGAAGGTTTAATGATAAAAGACAATTTGGTCAATTACGACGATCACGAAATAATGTATTTAGTGTTTCCAGATCAGCATGTAGATCTGGAACATCATAATGGCACACAATTCTACGCTTTCCCAACTCCTGCTGAAACTTGATACGCCCCAGACCGGTCATGGTACCTCCCTGAGCTACGGTTATTTTTTCATCTTCGTACAGACGCGCAGCCAGCTCGATCCTCAATTCATCCTCATTGAGTCCTGTGCTACTAATTACATTGTCATTCAGTTCTAAAAGCATATACCTGCCTGTCAAGTTTAGTAATGAAGTCTAGGTAAATATACACAACCTTTGCAATTCTCTCTGTAACCTATTGCTACGTCACCAGCCCCAGCACCAGCCCGACTATGATAATCAGATAGGAGGGGGTTTTGGTAAATGTGAGCACGAGCATCGTGACAATAACTGTAAAAAGCGGTTGCCGGTCGGTCATCATCGGTTGAAATAGCAAAATGGCCGCTGCGATCGTAAGTCCGCAGCTGGCAGCGTGGATGCCTTCGAGCGAGGCGCGGATCCCCCGATATTTTTTCAACTGGTCCCAGAAGGGGTATGCGAAGAAAATGAAGAAAGTCCCGGGCAGGAATATCCCCGCGGTAGCTACAAAACCACCCACGATCTGCCCGAATATCCCGTGCGTTTGCAGCGACACGCTTCCTACAAATGTGGCAATCGAAAATACAGGTCCGGGCACTACCTGTGTGAGGGCCATACCCGCAAGGAATTCCTGGTCGGTCAGGTAATGCTTAAACTCCACAAACTCATTGTAAAGTATAGGGATCAAAACCTGCCCGCCACCAAATACGAGACTGCCGTTCCGGTAAAAGTTCTCAAAAAGCCTCACAGGTAGTGAGTTGGTAACCTTACCCACAATTGCGGCTGCCACCAGCACAGAGATCCAGAATATAATAGGCCGCCATTTCACCCGGATCGGGGCTTTGTCCATTTTTTCATGCTTCTTGAAATTCAGAGAAGCCGCAACGCCACCCAACACGATCAGCACCGGCGTCATGTAGGGAGAAGGGTAGAGGTAGGCGAGAATGGTAGAAATGATCAGAAAAGTCCATCCCTGCGTGTTATGGATCACTCTTCTGGCAATGGAAGATGCTCCGTACATCAGGAATGCCACCGCCATCGGGCCTACAAACTTGGTGAAATCGAGCGAAATGGATTTGGATTCCAGATAGTGAATACCGATCGCGGCGACCGTCATCAGTACCATCGCTGGAATCGACCAGACAATGAGTGTCAGATAAGCCAGCGGCTGACCGCCAATTTTAAGGCCGATGGCAGTCACCGTTTGCGTAGAACTCGGGCCGGGCAGTATTTGGCAAAGTGCCTGTAATTCAAGTAATTCCTCCTCGGTAATGTAACGGCGCTTCCGGACAAGCCTTTCGATCATCATCATCAGGTGTACCTGCGGTCCGCCGAATGCCGTCAGCGACAACAAGAGGATATCCATCAGGTAAATGATGTATCTGAACCGGCGAATCGGAGGAACGGCCAATGGCGTACTTAAGTTATTTTTTTAATCCCAACTCCCTTAAACGCTCGTCCAGGAACTCCCCGGCCGTCATATTAGTGTACAATTTAGGGTTTTCCGCCGTAACGCAACTTTCCAGACTGGTAAGATCCATATCCGCCCGCGGATGCATAAAGAATGGTATTGAATACCGCGAGGTACCCATTTTTTCACGCGGCGGGTTCACCACTCGGTGAATGGTAGATTTGAGTTTGTGGTTGGTCAGCCTGTCGAGCATGTCGCCGACATTTACAACGATCTGGTCAGGTAATGCAGTGATCGCGATCCATTGTCCATCCCTGCGCAACACTTCCAGGCCCTCTGCACTGGCGCCCATTAACAATGTAATCAGATTAATATCCCCATGTGCAGCTGCCCGCACAGCACCTTCGGGTACGAGCTCAGGATTAGGTATCGGGAAATAATGTAGCGCGCGGAGCAAACTATCGCCGTTTTTTACTTTGTCTTCAAAATAATCCTCGGGCAAATGCAGGTAAATCGCAATCGAGCGAAGCAGTATTTTACCCGTTTGCTCAAAGGTTTTATAAACTTCCAGGGTGTATTTTTCAAAATCAGGAAAGCCGTCCGGGAATACATTGGAAGGCATATTGCCGATCGGTTCAGGCTGCCCGATGTGATAAAACTCCTTTAAATCAGCTACCTTAAACCCTTTTGCGGTTTCTTTTCCTTTACTGATGTAACCTCGCTGCCCAAAGAGGTTCGGGAATTCATATTTTCTTTTCACCTCGTCGGGCTGGGCGAAGAATTCCTGTACAGAAGCATACAATTTCTCCCGCAAGTCGTCGCTCAGGCCGTGGTTTTTGATGGCTACAAAACCTATGTTGGTAAATGCATCGCCCAATTCGGCCACAAATTGGTCTTTTTGTTCAATATTGCCGGAAGTAAAATCGGCCAGGTCCAGCGAAGGGACACTATTCAGCAGCGCAGGTTCCATGTTTTTATTTTTTGCGCAAAGTAGGAAAGAATGGGGAGAAAAGGGAGGAAAGGAGTAAGGAGGAAGGAGGGAAGGGACGAAAAGGAAACAGAAAATTTTACTTCCTCCTTCCTCCATCGTCCCCTTCCTCCTTTCCTCCATCGTCCCTTCCTCCATCCACCCTTTTCCTATTCCTTCAAGCCCTTAATATAAGCGATAGTCTGAGGGATCTGCTTTAAATAAGATGGACTCTCGTCTTCGATGAAATAGTGCTTTACGCCTACTTTTTTGGCGGCTTTTAATGCGGCGGCAATGTCGATGGAGCCTGTGCCTAATGCGACGTCATTTGTTGTCGGGGTACCTCCCGAGAGGTTGCCAACTACGCCCTTTTTCAGGTCTTTCAGGTGCATTAACTTCCAGCGGGTCGGGTATTTCAGCAGTAATGCAGCAGGGTCCTGGCCTGGGAATGCGGTCCACAGCAGGTCCATTTCAAAGTTTACGTATTCAGGATTGGTGTTTTTGACTAAATAATCAAACAATGTACCGTCTTCGTAAGGCTCGAATTCATAGCCGTGGTTATGGTAAGTCAGTTCGATACCGGCTTCTTTCAATGCTTTGCCAGCTTTGTTAAAATCAGCAGCTGCTTTTTTAACTGTTTCAAGATCAAATTTTCCAGTGTGAGGAATCCAGGCTACCATTACGTACCTGGCACCCAGGATTTTCGCGTCTTTGATCGTTTGCTCCGCGCTTTCTGCCAATTTTTTGTAATCGGCACCGATAGAAACCATTTTAATGCCACGCTTGTCAAGTTGCTTGCGCAATTCTTCGGTGGTCATCCCCTGGATTGGCCCGCCTTCCATTTCGGTGACACCCAGCGACTTGATCGTGTCTAACGTAGCTTCAATACCCTTTCCCCAGCTTCCGCGGAATGTATAAGCCTGCAATCCGATCGGATTTGTATACACCGGCTTGCTTTGCGCGATGCTTTGCTGGTAAGTCAATGTGGCCGCGAGCAGACACACAATTCTGATGATTTGCTTCATTTGTCGATTTATAGTTTAAAATTCTGTTTCCTGTCAAAAGCAAAATAGCTCGCTAAACCTACTTAGCTGCGCCTTCCGCCTAAAACCCATCCGCCTTAATCTGCTTTTCCGTAATATCTCCATATTTTTTCACCTGATCGCGTATCTCGCTGGCTTTTCCGATCAGCACGAATTGCAGCTTGTCTTTGGGAAAATAAGTGTCAATAATTTCTTTCGCCCTAGCGGTAGTCAGCCCGTCTACTTTGGATTGGAATGTATTGATATAGCTTTCGTCGAAATTATAAATATGCATATCCGTCAGCAGCCGCGCCAATGCCCCGGCCGATTCAAATGCAGGTGGAAAACTGCCTTTCACGTATGCTTTGGCCGATTTCAGGATTTCATCATTGATTCCGGTTTTGTGCAGACTGTCAAGCACCTGTAATGCCATATCGATCGCAGGTACTGTTGTGGAATTTTTTGTAAAAGTGCTGATAGAGAATGTTCCGGCATATTTATAGCGGATAAAAGCGCTTCTTGCACCATAAGTAAGTCCCGAATTGACGCGCAATGCATCATTCAGCCAGGATGTAAACCGCCCGCCCAGGATCGTATTGACGACCATCACAGGCACATAATCAGGTGAATTGAAATCAACTCCTTTGCCCCCGATTGAAAACGTAGTTTCCCTGGCATCAGGCTTGTCAACCAGCAGTAAGCGGCTTTTTTCAAAATCCAGGTCAGGCGCCACGCGTTTTACCATCCGGTAAGGCGCTGTTTTCCAGGTACCGAAAAGTGCAGTCACTTTTTTCTTCATATCCGCTGCTTTGAAATCTCCCACAATCGCAATGGCACCGCGGCCGGAAGTATAATTGCTTTCGTAAAATGCTTTCACGTCGGCGGCTGTCAGCTTTTCAATGGTCGAAGGTATTCCTTCTCCCGGGGTTGCATAGGGAAAGTTGTTGAACATGAATGCATTCATGTAACTCCCGATCACCGCGCGCGGACTTTCTTTTTGCCTCACCAGCTGCTGAATGGTACGCTGCTTGTGTTTGTCAAATTCAGTCTGATCAAAAACCGGGTGCATTAACACCTGCTGGATAATGTCAAACAGCTTTTCCTGATCTTTCACCGCAAACGAAGAAGTAATACCCGCCATATCTTTGCCCGCATAGGTGTTGATCGTCGCCCCCACGAAATCGGTCATTTCCTCGATTTGCGGTTTCGTGTACTTTTTGGTCCCAAAAAGCAGTGCATCTGCCGTCATGCTGGCCAATCCGAATCGGTCGCCATCGTTGATCGAGCCTGCATCGAATACCGCCGAAACGTTGATCAGCGGTACTTCATGCTGCTCCATCAGGTAAACGGTAAGTCCGTTTTTGAGCTTGAATTGCTCGAAAGCCGGCATTTTGAAAGTGTTTTGCGCCTGGGCCGACAGCGTGATCAGGGCCAGAAACACAAATAGTATCTTTTTCATATTTCAGAAGTTAGCAGTGAAAAGAGTTGAAGTGGCGGATTATTTTGATTTTTCTGGCAAAAGATACCCCACGGTCCGGTTACGATCCGTGAAATATTTGCCTGCAACCCGCTTGATATCCTCCACGGTCACTTTTTTATACAGTTCCGGTGCTTCGAACATTTTTTTATAATCTCCGAAAAACACGTCGTAACTACCGAGGCTATTTGCTTTTCCATTGATCGTTTCCAATGTCCGGTAAAATTCCATCAGCTTCTGATTTTTCACTTTTTGAAGTTCCTCTTCCTTTACGCCGTCTTTAATCACCCTATTGATCTGATTGTCAATCGCTTTTTCCAGATCCGGCGCAGTTACATGGGTGCCTGCGATGGCATAGATCACAAACAGGCTCGGGTCAAAACTTTGATCCGTGAAACTGGAAACATTGGTCGCCAGGGTGGAATCCATGACGAGCGATTTGGTTAGCCGGGACGAATTTCCGGAAGTCAGCAGACTGCTTAACAGGTCGAGCGCGTAATAATCCGCGTGCTTGGTCTCAGGCACGTGGTAGGCCATTAAAATATTTGGCGTGGCAATATCCTTGTAGGTAGTAACCCTTCTCTCGCCATTTTGCGGCGGTTCGATCGTTCTGATTTTCGGCGGCAACCCGCGTGCAGGAATCGGTGCCATGTATTGGTCTGCCATTTTCCTGACCTGTTCCAAAGTAATATCCCCGACTATTACTACCGTTGCATTGTTAGGTGAATAGTATGTCTTGAAATAGTTTTCCAGATCTTCCTGCGTCCAGCTCTTAATATCGGATTCAAACCCGATCACCGGAAACATATAAGGATGCTCCTGGAACGCAACGGACTGGACCAGCTCGCCCAGGAGCCGGTAATTGCTGTTTTCCAGCCCGGTACTGCGCTCGGAAAGCACCACGCCGCGCTCGCTTTCTACCATTTTTGGGTCGATTGACAAGTTCGCAATGCGGTCCGATTCCAGTTTGAAGATTGGTTCCAATGCATCTTTCTGAAACCAGTCGGTGTAAACAGTCACATTTTCGGTTGTGTATGCATTGTTGGAACCGCCGTTTGCTTCCATAAAACGGTCAAATTCTTTCGGTCCGAAATTCTTGGAACCATTGAACATCATGTGCTCGAAAAAGTGTGAAAGTCCGGTGATCCCGTGCACCTCGTTGCGCGAGCCTACTTTCCAGAAAATGTACATATTGGCATTGGGAATGGAATGGTCTTCGAGCACGAGAAACTTCATTCCGTTGTCTAATGCAAATGTTTTTACATCCTCCGGCTTAGTCTGGGCAAATGTGCAAGTCAGCCTTGCCATTATGACCAGGCACAGCAGAATAAATTTTAGCCTCATAAAAATGGGTGGTTAATGATTTCGTAATGATAATCAAAATTAAAAAGCACGCGTGGAAAAAATCTAAACGCTTATTTTTGGCGATTGAATAATCCTAAACCATCAGATTTTTATGAAAAATGCGCTCCGTGTCCTGCTCATTCTGGTAGGATTTGCTACCCTCGCCGGTTTTTCCAAGAAGTATTCCGAAATACTCAAAGACCAGCGTTTCAAGGTAATGACCTACAATATCCACCACGCCAATCCGCCTTCTGCCGGAAATAAGATTGATATTGAAGCAATAGCCAAAGTGATCAATGCGGAAAAACCTGATTTTGTCGCATTGCAGGAAGTGGATGTAAATACGGAAAGATCAGGAAAAGGAAAGAACCAGGCGCAGCAAATCGCCGCGCTGACAGGCATGAAATTCTATTTTTCCAAAGCGATTGACCACGGAGGAGGCGATTACGGTGTGGCTGTGTTGTCAAAATTCCCGATCACAGATTCAGTAAAGTATGTATTGCCGATCCACGCAGATATGAAGGAGGAGGACCGGACCGTGGCTGCGGTTACAGTTACATTGCCGAATAACCGGAAGGTAATCTTCGCCAGCACGCACTTGGGGTTGAAAGAACCTAACCGCGTATTGCAGGCCGAGACGATCATTGAAAAATTTGGTAAAATAGAATTGCCGATGATTTTGGCCGGAGATTTCAATGCCGTGCCAGACAGCAAAGTGATTGCCTATCTTGACAAGCATTTTAAAAGAACGTGTTCAGAATGCGGATTTACAATCCCGGTGGAAAAGCCGAACAAAACGATCGACTTCATTATGTTCAAATCCGACAAACTAAAAGCTTCGAATACCCGGGTGATCGACGAGAAATATGCTTCCGACCATTTGCCCGTCGTAGCAGATTTTATCCTGAAATAACTTCGTCCTTGATCCAGTTCACCCGCACAATGCGGCTGGAAACGTCATGCTCTTTGAAAAAGTGTTGCCAATGCAGCTGCCGCGAAGAAAGGTGATCGGTTGGGGATTTGATTTCGATAAATGCATAATCCGTTTCGTTCCAGACCAGCAGGTCGGGAAAACCGCGGGTATTTTCGCGCAGGTTCAATGCGATTTCCATCATCACTGCGCGGATTTTCTCAGGCGATAACAAGGAAGTAAGTGTCAGAACTTTGTGCAGCGCGCCGTCGTACCAGGGTACCAGCACATTGGTAATGCCGTATTTATCATTAAAAGTCTGGGTAACCAGTTCGTCGATAATCTCACGCGAACTGGCGGCTTCCAATCTCTCCTTCAATTGCGCTGATCTTTTGTAGTAAAAATCAGGTAAAAAGAAGTCGGACGGAATGCGTTGCAGCGGATTATGGATCGTCTGCACATTGGTATCATAAATAATATCCCAGAAAAGCAGCCCGAACAAGGCACGCCAGGGTTCATTTTCACTAAAAAAAGCCTCGTAGCCCAGCGCGCGGTAATATTCCAGCGCACCATATTCAACCTGGAACCGGAACGAGATCGGTACTTCGATCGCCTCGGCATCCTTCAAAGCCTGGGTAGTCCGCTTGACCAGCTTACGCTTTTTATTCTTAATCCTTTCCTGAAAATCCAGACTGAAATAGCGTTCATCTGCATTCTGCGGGTTTTCTGCGATCTCCTCGCACAGTGCCAGGGCCTCTTCGATCTCACCCAGATTGTTCAGCAGTCGCACACGCCGCTCGCGGGCCGGTGCATCGTTGGTAAGCTGGTAAATAACCAGTGCCTGAGAGAGCATTTTTTTGCGTTCCAGCCAGGCGCCTATTCTCAAAATCAGAGAATTGAAAGAAGGTAATGCTTTTGGCGCGAGCCCGGTGCCGTTTCCTGCGTACCAGTTCATAAACCAGTCGTAGATTTCCTCTGGCGGCAGCTCGTTTTTGATCACATCAAAAGTTTCTTTCATCAATGAAACCGTCAGAGTATCATCGACTTCCTTTCTGGTTTCAAACTGAATGGATAAAAACTGTTCATCGAAAGACTGAAACCGCACGTGGCCGAGGTCGCGGATCACAAATTCGGTCATATCGGCGTGCCGGTTCCCGAAAAACAGGAACTTCATCAGCATCACCTCCGCCTCGAAAGTTACCTTAACCACCGGCTCGGTTTCGGTAATGATTTCGCACAGCGTTTTGAAATCGTACTCGTGCATCAGCCAGCGGACCAGATCCGGCTTTTTAATGCTTTTGGCAGGCATGATATCCGGGCCCAGGATCTTGGTAAAAAGCAGGTGTTCCGGTTTGGTAAAAAGCTCCATGATCTCGCTGAAACGCGCTTCGTGCGAGTCGCAAAGTGATTCTATAAATCCATTTTCATGTAGCTCTTCGAGTACAGCGGGCAGGTCGGAAATCTCGGAATAGGAGAGGCTGTTAACCCGGAAAAAAGACTTGCTGCGGTTACTGAAACGGATAAAAAGGCATTGAGCATCCTCGGAAAGCCGGTCATACGTTTCCAGAAAACCCAGCTCTTTTTCCGTCAGAATATGGGAGTACCGCTTCCTTACAAATTCCAGCACATAGCTGAAATATTCATGGTAATATTTCGGTGGGAGGTCGGTTGGGAACCCGGTTGGAGACCCGGTTGGAGACCCGGTTTCTAACCTTGTATGAAGCCCGTTATTCTCTGCAATTTGATCCGAAGGCACGACTATCTAAGCGGGATTTTCTAATTCAATGGAAGTATAAAGTTACGGCAAGATTTCAAAAGATGAGTCTGAATTAAAATTTTGTTAAGTATGCCGGTTTTAGAAAAATTGAGTGCTAAAATTGGATTATACCTATTTTAAATCTTGTCATTTCTGATTAATATGGTATATAATTAAGAAATTGGATTACATTTGTTATCTATGGAAAACAATTTTTACTGCCCATGACTACATTAGATTCTTATGATTTCTCAGGGAAAAAGGCCCTGGTCCGCGTGGATTTTAACGTCCCCCTCAATGACAAATTTGAAATCACGGACGATACCCGTATCCGTGCTACAATTCCCACAATCAGTAAGATTCTCAACGACGGAGGTGCCGTTATTTTGATGTCGCACCTGGGCCGCCCCAAAGATGGGCCCACAGAAAAGTATTCTCTTAAACATTTGGTAAACCCGCTGTCACTGATACTTGGCAAAACTGTGAAGTTTGCTGACGATTGTATTGGTGAAAGCGCAACTGAACTGTCGGCCGCGTTGCAACCAGGAGAAGTGCTTCTGCTTGAAAACCTTCGTTTTTATAAAGAAGAAGAAAAAGGTAATGAAGAATTCGCTGAAAAGCTCTCAAAGCTAGGCGATGTTTGGGTAATGGACGCATTCGGAACTGCCCACCGTGCGCACGCTTCCACCGCCGTGATCGGCAAGTTTTTTAAAGATAAAGTTTGCGGTTACGTCATGCAGGCTGAGCTGGATAATGCAGAAAGGTTGCTGGAACATTCAGAAAGACCTTTTACCGCGATTATGGGCGGCGCGAAAATTTCTGATAAAATCCTGATCATCGAACGTCTGATAGACAAAGTGGATAATCTGATCATCGGCGGCGGAATGTCTTACACATTCTCAAAGGCGCAGGGCGGTAGCATCGGAAAGTCGCTTTTAGAAGCAGATAAGCAAGATTTGACACTTGAACTGGTTCAGAAAGCCAAGGATAAAGGTGTGAACCTGATCCTTCCTGTTGACTCGGTAATTGCTGATAAATTTGCAAATGATGCAGAGCGTAAAGTAGTACCGGCTGGCGAGATTCCAGACGATTGGGAAGGTCTGGATATTGGTCCTGAAACAGCCAAGATATTTGCGGAGATCATTAAAAACTCAAAAACCGTACTTTGGAATGGTCCAATGGGCGTTTTTGAATTCCCGAACTTTGCACAAGGTACCAATGCGATTGCAGAAGCAGTAGTAGCGGTAACAGAAGAAAACGATGCATTTTCCCTGATTGGCGGCGGCGATTCTGCTTCCGCGATTAATAATGCAGGTTATGGCGACCGTGTAAGCTACGTTTCTACGGGCGGCGGCGCTTTGCTTGAGTATATGGAGGGTAAGGTACTTCCGGGTGTGGCTGCATTGGAAGAATAATATCTCGATTTATAGTTTTGGTTTAAAAAAGAAATCCATCCCGCAAAGCGCGGGATGGATTTTCTACATAACAAACCTAACTAATTTATGAATACAGGCCCTTAGACCGGGATTCCTACCTAACTTCCGCCGTTAGCGCGTTTTTGCAGATCGTCAGATCCGGTATTTCGCTGGCGGGCACCTTTCACATTTTGATTGCCAAAATTGTAGGTGAATGTGAGCCTGAACTGGCGGCTCGGCCACTGTGATTTCACGAAGAAATCAATATCCTTATACACTGCTCTTCCGCGGAACCTGTTTGTCCAGAATATATCGTTGACGTTCAAACGAATTGTTCCTTTTTTATTCCAGATGTTCTTTTGCAATCCGGCATTTATCATTCCCATCGGTTTAGCCTGATACAGTCCGTAAAAAGCGCGGCTGTTGTACCAGCCCGAAATCTCGCCTGACCAGGTTTTTGAGATAGTAAACTGGTTGGCTGCATACATATTCCAGGATGCCTGCTTGATTTCCAGCTTCTCTTCCAGATATACTGAATTGTAATGGTTGTATACCCCTGTGAAATTTGTCTGCACATTCCACCATTTCGCGACCTTTATCGGAAAGGATATCGTAAGACTGACATTATCCTGGTTGTCAAGGTTGTCTGACGTTACAAAAGTTTTATTTTCCGAAGCAATTTGCTGTGGCAGTTCGTCGGCGATCATATCCTTGATCCGGCTGTAAGCGATCGTTGTATTCAGGAAATTTTTGTAAACGTGAACAAGCTGGAACGAGTTGGTATACTGTGGTTTAAGGTTTGGATTTCCTCTCTGGAAAGTATATGGATCGAGATAAAATTCGAACGGATTAAGTGACTGGTAATTTGGACGGTCGATCCGGCGGCTGTACGATAGGTTCAGCACATTGTTGGTATCGAGCTGGTTAGACAAAAACACGCTTGGGAAAAAGTTGATATAGTTTCTGTCGCGCTTCTGATTTAAAGTCACCGAATTACCTATCGAATGCGTGTGTTCACCGCGAAGACCCAGCTGGTATTTCAACTTTTTTGTAAGACTTCCATTGTAATTCACATAAGCCGCATTCACATTCTCCGTGTATTTGAAACGGTTGGAGCGGGTAGGGTCGAGTACCCAGTCGTCGGCTTTGGTTTCGAAAACCATATCATTATCGGAAGCCACAAAGCTGGATTTCAATCCGGTTTCAAATTTACCTTTCCAGAGCGGCTGTGCGTAATCCAGTTTCGCTACTGCGATATCGATGTCCGAAGGCATATTGTTGCGAACTGTTTCGGGGCTTCCGTCCTGCTGACCGCTGGGGAGATAATATTTGGTGTCGAGGTTACTGCTCTTTTTGCCTCCATACCGCACGTAATCTACATCAAATGTCAGCTCTTTGCCTTTGTCATTGAACTGGTGTTTGAGGTTGAGGTTAGTGCTGATATTGTTCATCTTGCCGCCATTGTAAACCTTGGTACGGAACGTGCGTTGCAAACTCAGGTCCTCGTTCAGAATTCGGGTATTGGTTTGTCCGAAAGGATTACTGAACTCATTGTAAAATCCGGAAACCAGCACCCCAACCGTGGTTTTGTCTGTTGCAAAATAATCGACTCCAGCACGCACGTTATAGTATTGTGACTTGTTTATACGCTCGGTGCGCTGGTCGAAAATCGTTACTTTGTCTTCAAAAGGAATGGTTCTGTAAATGTCGTTATTATTGAACCCTTTGTTTAAAAATGCGCCTCCGCTGATGAATGAGCTTACTTTTCCGGCTCTGTGGTTGACGGTCGCCGTCGCATTTCCTCTTCCGTAACGTGCCCACGCCCCTCCCAGATTGATATTTCCATTTGTTCCGTAATTCTTGTTGCGCTTCATTTTGATGTTGATGATCCCCGAGTTTCCAGCGGCATCGTATTTCGCCGAAGGGTTGGTGATCAGTTCAATCTTTTCAATATTGTCGCTGGGCGTATTGCGTAAAAGTGTGATGAGTTCCTGTTGGGATAAAAAGGTCTGTTTTCCGTCAATCTGCACGATCACGCCTTCTTTTCCCCGTAATTTTAATTGCTCATTTTGCTGGTCTACCGTCACGCCCGGAGCCCTTTCCAACACTTCAAGTGCAGTGGCACCGGCGGAAACAATGCTGTTTTCCACATTCACAACCGTGCGATCAATCTCCTGCTCGATAAATGGTTTTTTTGCCACAACAGTTACTTCATTCAGTGCCTGTGTTTCTGTTTTCAGATTGAAGACGGGCAGAGCGACCACATTGTTGTCTACCGTAAATATCCTGCTGTAATTCTTTTGGTAACCAACCATGGAAACAAGTGCCAGATATTTGCCGGTCGCGACCTGATCGAACAGGAACTTGCCATTTTCGTCGGCTGCCAGGCCCTTCACAAGTGTGGAGTCTTTGGCTTTCAGCAGCAACACATTCACAAATGGAAATGCCTGTGATTTTTCGTCAAGAATGGACCCGGAGACTTTTCCCTGGCCCGGAGCCGGTTCCGTGTTTTGGGCGAACGCAAAACTTCCAGTAAGCAGCAACGCTACAGTTAGGTTTAATAAAAACTTCATGGCTAATAAAATTATGTTCAATGTACAGGGGTGATAGATTCAGTACATTGCAAATGTAAGTACTTGGTATAACATAGAACCTTAGATTACACAAGTGGTTTTTATGTTATATGAGCGGATAATGTGTGCCTGCTTACCGGCTTATAGATACAAAAGGAGTAAACAATGTTGCATTGTGCTCGAAAAAAAGTTTGAGTGGCAAGATCGAGGAGACGAGCGACTCTAGTCGGTGCAGGTTTTTTGATTTCGGTCAATCTGTCTACCTTTACATTTTAGATAGCATATATATATGACTGAACAAATTCTGATTTTAGATTTTGGTTCACAGTATACTCAGTTAATCGCGCGACGTGTTCGTGAGCTAAATGTTTATTGTGAAATCCACCCATTCAACAATTACCCCGATCTAACTCCAAATATCAAAGGTGTCATTCTCTCCGGAAGCCCTTGTTCCGTTCGGGACGCAGATTCTCCAAGAATAGATCTTAACCAGTTTCGCAAAATTGTTCCGGTTTTAGGTGTTTGTTACGGCGCGCAAATGCTTGCGCAGGAACTTGGCGGCGATGTGAAGCCTTCGCAACACCGGGAATACGGTCGTGCCCGGCTCGAAATTGACGATAACGATTCTTCTTTGCTGGCCGGTTTGTCCGAATCTTCGCAGGTTTGGATGTCACACGGCGATACCATCGTCCGCGCACCTGAAAATTTCCATGTGATCGCTTCTACCGAATCGGTTAAAGTGGCCGCGTTTAAGATCGAAGACGAACTTACATACGGCATCCAGTTTCACCCGGAAGTAACACATACTACGGAAGGTAAGAAGCTGATGTACAATTTTGTAACCAAAATTTGCGGCTGCAAACAGGACTGGACCTCGGAGTCTTTTGTGGAACAGACTGTAAGCCAGCTCCGTAAAAAGCTTGGCAATGATAAAGTTGTTATGGCGCTTTCGGGTGGGGTTGACTCCACCGTTGCGGCCACGCTTGTACACCAGGCAATCGGTGCAAATTTGTATTGTATTTTCGTTGATAACGGGTTGCTAAGAAAAGACGAGTTCGCCGAAGTACTGCACTCTTATCAGGATATGGGGTTGAATATCAAAGGTGTAGACTCGAAATCGCACTTTTATCAATCGCTTTCAGGTTTATCGGAGCCCGAATCCAAACGAAAGGCGATCGGAAAATCGTTTATTGATATTTTCGATCAGGAAGCACATTTGATCGAGGATGTGAAGTGGTTGGGCCAGGGTACCATTTATCCCGACGTCATCGAATCGGTTTCTATCAAAGGCCCTTCGGCGACTATCAAATCGCACCACAATGTGGGCGGACTACCTGATTTTATGAAATTGAAGGTGGTTGAGCCGCTGAATACTTTGTTCAAAGACGAAGTGAGGGCAGTGGGCCGTACATTAGGTATTGATGAAAAAATTCTTGGCCGTCACCCGTTCCCGGGCCCTGGGCTTGCAATCCGTATTCTCGGAGAGATTACACCTGAAAAAGTGGCAATACTTCAGGAAGTCGACGCTATTTTTATCGGAGGACTTCGGAAGTGGGATCTTTACAAGGATGTTTGGCAGGCCGGCGCGATGCTTCTGCCTGTGCAAAGTGTAGGTGTAATGGGGGATGAAAGAACCTACGAAAGCGTAGTCGCACTTCGCGCAGTAACTTCGATCGACGGTATGACCGCTGATTGGGCACATTTACCTTACGAATTCCTTGCGGAGGTTTCGAATGATATTATTAATCGTGTAAAAGGAGTTAACCGGGTCGTCTATGATATTTCGTCAAAGCCGCCGGCTACTATTGAATGGGAATAGCTTATAAATAAGAAAAGCGGTCTAAAACCGCTTTTCTTATTTTGTTATGTCAAATCATATTCTCAAACCGGCGTCAGGATCGCCCGACTCCGCGGCTTAATAAGCTTAATACAAAAAGTACAAGGAATACGAAGAAGAGAATTTTAGCAATTCCGGCAGCACCTGCAGCTATTCCGCCGAATCCAAGAATACCGGCTATAATAGCAACGATCAGAAATATTACGGTCCATCTAAGCATAATTGACAAAGTGTTAAGTTTTAAATAACTTTTATACTCAGCTAATTACCAATTATGTGCCAAAAGCCAGTAAGCCGAAAATTGCCTTCAGGCAGCTGTATCTTGCTTTTTGAATTTCATTTTTGCTATTTTTTGGGGAGAATCATGCCCAATAAAGGTGAAAAAATGGCCTTGTTTCCTGCTGCTCACTCAATATAAGGCCGGATTATTTGTTTTACATCTGGTTTAGGGGTTACGGTTGAAAATTCTCCTTGATCTCACAAATCCTTTATTTTGCATCATAACTATTATCACAGACCTAATGAAATTTAATGTATTGCTGCTGCTTTCAATAGCTGTTATTTCGAAGGTTTCAGCACAAAGCGACCGTTGGCAACAGCGCGTCAAATATCAGATGGAAATTGATTTTGACGCCGCCAAACACCAGTACAAGGGAACTCAAAAGCTTACATACAGCAACAATTCACCGGATACCCTCCACAAGGTTTTTTATCATCTGTATCTCAATGCATTTCAGCCGGGAAGCCAGATGGATGTCCGTTCCCGGACAATTGCCGACCCCGATGCGCGCGTGAAGGACAGGATCTCCAAATTATCGCCGACCGAAATCGGTTATGAAAAGGTGCTTTCGTTAAAACACAATGGTAAGGCTGTTAAATACGAAGTCGTAGGGACGATTCTTGAAGTTACTTTGACGGAAAAAATTCTTCCTAAAACACAGCACACATTTGAAATGGAATTCGAAGCGCAGGTACCTGTCCAGATCCGCCGTACAGGCCGTAATAACAAGGAGGGAATCGACTATTCGATGGCGCAATGGTATCCCAAAATGTCTGAATATGATTACGAAGGCTGGCATGCCAATCCTTACATTGCCAGGGAATTTTATGGTATTTGGGGTGATTTCGATGTGAAGATCAAAATGGATGCGGCCTATACGATTGCCGCGACGGGTTATTTGCAAAATCCGGACAAAATCGGACACGGATATACAGAAAAAGTAGTAAACCATAAGTCCGGCGAAAAGCTGACCTGGCATTTCATAGCACCCGAAGTCCACGATTTTATGTGGGCAGCGGACCGAAATTACAAGCATGATGTGGTGAAACTGGACGAAAATCTGGATCTCCACTTTTTTTATCAGCCTGAAAATGATAGCATCATTAGGAACTGGAAAGATATGCAGCCGATGGCCGTGCGTTGTTTTCAGATTATGAATGAGAAATTTGGCAGGTATCCTTACAAGCAATATTCAGTGATCCAGGGCGGGGACGGTGGAATGGAATATCCGATGGGTACTTTAATCCTGGGTCGCCAGCGCCTGTCGGGGCTGGTGGGAGTAACTGTTCATGAATCTATCCACAGCTGGTTCCAAATGATTTTGGGTACCAATGAATCGAAATATGCTTGGATGGATGAAGGTTTCACGACCTACGCCGAAAACCTCGTGATGGCGGATCTTTTTCCTTCAAAAAACGACGCGCAGCGGGCTAGCACTGCCAGCTACCGCAGTTTGGCGAAATCCGGCCTGGAAGAACCTTTGACTACACATTCCGATCACTATAATAGCAACCGCGCGTATTCTGTGGGGGCCTATTCCAAAGGGGCCGTTTTCCTGAACCAGCTGGGTTACATTATCGGACAGGATAAGCTGGCGAGCGGTATGAAACGTTATTTCAACGAATGGAAATTCAAACACCCCAATCCCAACGACCTGAAACGGATCATGGAAAAAGAGTCGGGGCTCGAACTGGACTGGTACCTGGAAGATTTTGTCGGTACTACCAAAACCATCGACTATGGAATCAAGGAAGTGGTTTCGAATGGGGCGAAAACTGATGTGGTGATCGAACGGATCGGCCAAATGCCAATGCCGCTGGACGTAGTGGCGGTTTACAAAGATGGTACCCAGGAACACTTTTACATTCCGCTGGAAATCATGCGGGGCGAGAAAATGGAGAAATTGTATTCGAAAACTACGTTACTGACAGACTGGGGCTGGACTTATCCCGAGTATAACTTTTCTATCGATCGAAACCTTGGAGACATTTCACTGATCGTGATCGACCCGAGCCAGAGAATGGCGGACATTAATCCCGATAATAATATCTACCCTTCGCTACCTACCGGATCTCCGCGTTTCAAAGGAGGCCCGGCCAAATAAATTAGCGGCCAAACCGGATGGACGTACCGAACCGCCAGCCCATTCCCTGGAATTTGCTGCCGTGAAACTGGGCTACGGCTTCCAGGCGGAGGATCCGGAGAATATCATCAATACCGTAAACGACCTCTGTATAGTTGCGGATCGTCGGCACTTTCAGATAATGCAGTTGCAGCGTCTCGGAAATGCCGGTGGTCCGCAACGCTTCTATCCGGGTAATGACAAATCGCTGTGTCGAAAAGGTCGCATGCGCCTGCAAGAATCGGGAAGCAGTACTATAAGTATAATAAGGCAGCATTCTGAATTGATCGGGCGGATAAGCGTATTGGAAGAAAAATTCATTGCCCATGAAATGCCGGAAATCAGGGAAGTACATTTGATTTTTACTCAGAAATCCACCTCCATTCACGAAGTATTCCAGATTACTTCTTGGACCCAGGTTCAGATTCTGACGAATTGTGCCTTGCAATAAGGAGTAATCAACATCTCCGGCAAATGCGAGTCCATTTTTGTAATTAACTATAAAAGACGGTCCGCGGCTGCGCAGGTAACGTTTTTCCCCATTTTTAATCAGAAATCTACGCCATGGACGAATCGTTGCAGTGAGGTCAAGGACAGTCGCATTATGCTCAGGGAAGCCGGTATTGCGCAGTTCTTTATTGATGGGCCGGTTTGGGGTATAGCTGTATTTGTCCCAGGAAAAGATCGGTTTTGCATTTTCAAGATTAAACAGTTCTTTTCTGTGTTCGAATTCCAGACCTGCATTGAGCGTAAAAACGTCTGCGATATTGCGCAGCGTAAACTCGATTTTACCAAACTGTTTCTGGTATAGTTTCATGAAATTCCGGTCGAAAAAGCGCGCGGCCATACTGTTGGGCAGCGGCGGGACCGGATTGTTGTTATTGATCTGACTCGCCATTTCCCCGCCCGACAAAGACAGGTTCCATTTGTTATTGCCCACATTCGTTTCCAGGTTTCCATAAAGCCTTTTGCGCCCAAGCGAATAGCGGATCAGAGGCCGTGCGCTGACGAAATACGACTTACCCCAACGTTTTGTCCATTCCGTGATCAGGTTGACCGAATTGCCTTCAACCGTATTATAACTGATCGCCCAGATTGGACTTTTGAAATAAAACGTATTTCGGTTTCCAAGGGAATAAGTATTGCCGGTTATCAGGTGCGTGGGTTTGAAATACAGCGAATCGGGCCGCTTTTTTTCATTCTTCAAATCTTTTACAACTTTAATGCTGTCCTGTATGCGATAGCTCGTCACTTCTGATTTCGTCAAAGGAACTGGTCGTAATGTCTGCCAGTAGGTCGTATCGCGTTTGTTGGCCATAGAATCTATGACGATTGAATCCGAGCGTACCAGCCTGCTATCGCTTATCCCCGCATTATTTTGCTTTTTTTGCTCCTTTTCATATTTCCTTGTGAGTTTCCGGAAGTTTTTGGTTGAAAATTCCTTCTGCTCTTTGATTAGATTGTCCAGATTTTGAGTCTGTTTGGTTGCAGCAGTTTCGGGTGCTTTTTTGTGATCATTGATGACAATATCTTCCTTCAAACCGGGATCAACATCCAGCTTTTGATAAGATAACGAGACAAGGTATTTGAACTCACCCGAAAAACCCAGGTAGCTCCCGTCTAGTCTGAATTGCTGGTTGACCGGTATCCAGACATTTTGGATCGGACTGAAAATTTGCTTTGCAGAGATATTGAGGCCGCGTGTTGTAGTTTGCAAATTATAGCTATGGATTGCCCAGCGGTCTTCCAGAATAAACAAGCTGCCCTTAAATACGCCTTCCCCATAAGCTTTCGGGATAACCCGGATCTTGTTCACCATTTGCCCCTGATCCTCGAAATAACCCTCATATTCAAAGCGATAATAGGAAAATGCTTTGGGTGAAAGTGGCGAAATCGTGCCTGCAATTTCGGGGCTGTACAGGCTGGCGAGAATGTAGTCGTTCGGAGAAGGAATGCTGTTGTCCAGGCTATTTCTGGTAGAAAGAATGCGCTGACTGTAACTGTTCGGCCGGCGGTACTTTATTTCGGCAACACTCTCATTAATAAACGCTTTCCCTTCCTGAATACCTTCTTTTTTTAATCTTTTTTCGAGCAGGTACGGGATTTTTGTAGGCAATGCAGTGCTTCTCGAATAAACCTTGGCTGTGTAACCTCTCACCTGAAGCTGGTGAAATCTGGCCTTGGCGATCGCACGGCGCATAATGCTGTATGCCGGATCTTCTTTGGATTTGCCTACAACCGCTTCGTTTAGATTCAGCGCCTGCTCTTCCATTGTAATATTCAGCTCCACAAAATCAGCACCGACCGTCACATTTTTCGAAACAGTTTTGAAACCTAAAAATTGGAAAATAATTTCGTAAGATCCTGGTTCCAGGGCGAATTCGTATTCGCCTTCTTCATTGGCCATGGTTCCATTGCTTGTGCCTTTTACGGCAATGCCGGCGTAGGAAAGCGCCTCTCCTTGTGCCGTAGAGATACGGCCTTTTAATCCGCCCGCGATTAACTGCGACTGTAAGCCAACAAGAATGATGAGAAGCGACGCGAAGCGCATAGAGGAAATTGTCGTTTTTTGCAATAAGCACAAATTAGATGAAATTTCTAATTCGCGCTTTTGCTGACATCACTCTATAACCGTACCAGCTTATGGGTCTGATCCTCTGATTTATATGGGATTATTAATTCATCCATTTTTCGTACCACATTTGGAACATTAGCAGATACCATATCTTAAGTGCATATTCCTTCTTTCCCGAAAGGAAACCTTCTCTCAATTTCCGGACGACATTCGGATTGAAAATACCCTGTTTAGCTATTTCCTCATCACTCAAATAATACAATACCTGTTTTTTCAAGTCAGTGGCTAACCAATTTTCAATAGGAATTTGGAATCCCATCTTGGGACGGTCCATCAACTCTTTTGGAACATATTTATGAACAATTTCTTTTAAAATATACTTCTTCTCCCCGTTGTGATATTTGTATTTGTCAGGTAACTGAGCAGCCCACTCGATGATGCGGTGGTCTGTAAAGGGCTCCCGGCTCTCCAGGCTGTAAGCCATAGATGCCCTGTCTACCTTTTGCAGCACGTCATCAGACAGGAACGTCTGATAATCTATAGCCATCATGTGTGCAAGGGGCGTGTAGAATTCCTGAAAGAGTCCATTATTCAGATAAGCTGTTTCGAGCGATTTGATGTTTTTGTAAAACAATACACTGATTTCATTTTCATCAAATTGCTGACTGAGACTTAACATGACATTCTTTGCTGACGGATCTTTGAGCAAAGATTTGAATTTCTCATACCGATTATGAAAATTGTATCTATTTCTCATAACAGGGATGTGGTCAGCAGAAATAACATTCATCATTCCGGAAATCCCTCTTCTTACAAGAGGCGGAATGCGATTAAGCGTACTGCCGTGCTTCATCATAAATCCGTACCTACTGTAACCTGCGAAAACCTCGTCTCCTGCATCTGCACTCAAAGCTACCGTTACTTCTTCCGAGGCCATTTTACACAAAAGCATGGTAGGAATGGCGCTCTGATCACCAAAAGGCTCGTCATAGTAATAAGGCAAATCGGAAATTAATTCCAGGGCATCCTTTCGGGTACAGTTATATTCATAATGCTCTGTGCCGAGATAGTTGGAAATGCTTTTGGCATACTCTGACTCATTGAGGCCAATATCTGGTACGGCAATGGTAAACGTCTTTAGCTTTTCGACGCGATCTTCTTGCAAGATTGCGGTGACGCATGAGCTATCATAACCGCCACTCAAAAATACGCCTACCGGGACATCAGATACCATTCGGTACTGAAACGCAGATTTTAATACGCTTTTTGTTTCCGTCTCAGCCTCCTGAAAGGAAATGTCTAATTTGGGTTTGTTATAAGTATGATAAACATCCCAATATTTCTTAATCTCGAACGCTCTGTTATTGATATCGAATTTTATAAAATGTCCTGGTTGTAGTTTGTAGGTATAGTCGAAGATGCAATAAGGAGTTGGTACGTTTCCGTGTTGCATAAATGCCGCCACTGCATCGAAGTTGATCGCTTTTTTAAATTTCGGATGCTTGTGAAACGCTTTTAATTCGGACGCGAATAAGAAGAGACCGTCATGCCAGTAATAAAAAAATGGTTTGATACCAACCCTGTCTCTTACGAAGTGTATCGTTTCGGTTTTTTGATCGTATATCGCGAAGGCGAACATGCCAATGAATCTGTTGACGCAGGCGATTCCCCACTGAGCAAAAGCGTGCAATATCACCTCAGTGTCAGAACTGCCGATAAAGCTGTGGCCATCAGAAATCAGTTCCTTTCTTATATTCTCGTAATTATAGATCTCACCGTTAAATGTAATCCAAAGGTGGCCAAATTGCATGGGCTGGCTGCCGGACTCAGATAGATCTATGATGGAAAGTCGCTGGTGGCCGAACCCTATTTTCGCCGCATTTGACTCGAACGTATTACATCCCGATGCATTTGGCCCTCTGTGGCGCATTTCCATCGTTATGTTAGCTAAGATTTCTTGGGTTGATTCTCTGTTATAATCTATGAATCCTGCAATGCCGCACATGTGATCGATTAGTGTGATTGTTAGAAGGGCTGTTCCGTGTTAGGGCGATTGATCAGCAGGATTAAATACTTCTAATCATTTCATCGCAAAAGTTGGGATGAGTGGGTTTGATTATCAGCACACGCTATCAGTCGTGACACCAGCATGGAATTTTCGGTGCAATCTATCATACACAGATGTGATACTTGGCAGAAGAAGAGGTGTGGATTATCCACAGGTACGTGAATTATTAAAAGGTAAAATGATTGTAAAATCCGGTAGTCAGGGCACAAAAAAAGCAGCCTCTGTCGAAGCTGCTTTATAACCGTATCAATTAATGATTTTGTCTAGTAACGCGTCTGTTCCCCGTTATGTCAGGCTGACTAATCGCACTGCCCGTCGACGGTGCAATTGGCGCCATCGGCGAGGGAAACCAACGGTTCGGGATTTACTTTCTCCCAGTCGGAGAAGGATTTTTCCAGTGCTCCCAGAAACGTTTCCGGCTGCTGGGCGCCTGAAACGGCATATTTTCGGTCAAGAACAAAGAAAGGCACTCCCCGCGCACCAACTTGCTGCGCCTCATAAATATCTTTCCGAACCTCGTCGCTGAATTTTGATCCGTCCAGAACAGATTTTAATTCGTCGGCATCAAGCCCGATTTGAGTTCCCAAATCCAGCAGTGTCACGTGATCCGCAGTGTTTTTTCCATCGGTAAAATAGGCTTTAAATAACTGCTCTTCTGCATCATCGCCTTTGCCCTTTGTCTTCGCATATTGAACAAAGCGGTGCGCATCAAATGAATTTGCAACCACGGCCTTATCCATATTGTACTCCAGTCCCACCTCAGCGGCAATCGAACTCACATGGTCATTCATCTGCACAGCATAATCCGGTGACCAGCCTTTCACTTCCGCCAGGTAATCATTTATGCTTTTTCCAGGCTCCGTCTTCATAGCCGGGTTGAGCTGAAAACTTTTCCATTCCACCTGGATCTTGTCCTTTTGCGGAAATTGTTCCAATGCTTTTTCAAATTTCCTTTTACCGATGTAGCAAAAAGGGCACATGACGTCACTCCATATTTCAACTTTCATATTAATCGCTGTTTTCTGATTTTCGACCGTTTTAATTCTCAAATCGCAGGCACAAATTTACAGAATTATGCTATACATTTGTAAGTACTATACAAAAGGATAGTTGAGCAAGTTCGTGTAATATGAAAAATTCAGAGGTTGTAATAAATGGACATACGCAAGGCGACTGTACAAAGAGCATTTTACCTGTACGCGACGCGCTGGAAGTATTAAGTGGCAAGTGGAAACTGCCGATCATCATTTCGCTGATGTTCGGAAACAAGCGATTTTCCCAGATCGCACGGGAGGTGCCCGGTATTACCGATAAAATGTTATCCAAAGAGCTACGCGATCTGGAATCCAACGAACTCGTAAAAAGGACCGTTTACGACTCGATCCCGGTAGTGGTAGAGTACTCGCTGACAGAATACGGACATTCGCTTAAAGTGGTCATTGAGGTGTTGCGGAACTGGGGACAGAAGCACCGGGAGCGGATGATGGCGGATGTTTGAGCTTACCTTTTGGCGATAGTCCTGGTAGTCGTTTCCCCGCCGGATCCTGTTATTTTAACAATGTATGTCCCGTCCGGCAAATGCGAAATGTCGATTCCTTCCTCGTTTACGCTGGCTTTAGCAATCAGTATCTGCCCGCGAGTGTTAAGTACCTGCACGCTCTTGCATAAAATCCCTTGAATAAACAGTCTGTTTTTGACTGGATTCGGGTATAGAACCGCAGTCGATTCTAGAAAAATATTGCGGATCTGGCTGTACGCAAAGCTATCATCGCGGTCGATCATTTTTAGCCGGTAATAATTTTGTCCTTCCAGCGGCGCAGCGTTGATTGCGTCATAGCGGGACGTTTCATTTTTGCCTCCTGTTGCGGGAACTGTACCGACCAGGTACCAGCTTTTTCCATCGTGGCTACGCTCAATTTCAAAGCGATCGCTGTTTTGTTCGGTTGATGTTTCCCATTCCAGCAGTGCTTCGATCTGCATCTCTTTCTCGATTTTTCTGACATCGAAGCGTACCAGTGTTACCGGTAGTGCGTTTTCCTCCCCTCGTTTTACGCGCATGCCGGCTTCGTCATAAAAAAACCTGATCTTTTGCGCATTTGTGGTTTGAGAAAATACAATGAGGAGGATGACGGTGTATAGTTTTTTCATTTTTATGTTAATTGAATTGATTAAATTATCATGGAATATTGACACCTTTCAAGTACATACCGGAATAGGATTTATTATATCCTGCGAAATCAGGGATGCATTGCAGGACTTTATTTATATCCAGCTGGGGGAATTTTTTCGAGATTGCTCCAAAATCTTCTTCGAATCTATCGGATACCACATAATAAACGCCAGTTTGTACTCTGGCACCTAATATTTTTGTATCGTAAGTAACTGCCGCAAGATAATCTCCCAAATAGTTTACCCTGCCAGCATGAATTGTGAATGGGATTGAGAAGTTGCCCCTCGAAAAGTAGACTTTCTTGACATATAAGTCTTGATAACTCATCTCCCATCCTATAACTCTGTAACTTCCCTTGGGTAATAAAATAGCTGAATAAGATATTTGTGCACTATCTTTCTTTAAATCGATATCATTAACCCACTTATTCAGAAAAAAAATTTTCCTTAAATCATTATTGAAAATACTAATCTGATAATTCGTTAGAAGTGCCTCAGTATTAGATATGGAAAATAATGCAACTCCATTGAGTGAATCTTGTTTATTTAATGAAATTTGGGCCGGGGGAGAGTAAACGGTGGCGCAACTGTTCAGCACATAAACGAGAATTCCTAAAATGGAGATAATAATAAATTTACAAGACATATTTGTGACTGAGGTTGCTTTTAATCCAATTTTCTTAATTGTTATCTCGATAAATTGCACCGAGCTAATTTTTATTCTATGAATTAGTCGTACACTTCCGGCTCCCAGTGTATTACGATATTTAAGTCTCTTACTTCTTTAAAGAATTATTCTGCCTTGAAGGGGCCTAAAAGATTTTCTTTCTATTCCGTTGGATAAATGGGGTTTGATTTATCAGCAATCAAAACCAAATCCTTGTATCTATCTAATATTGTATCATTATTATTTACAAGGTATTTGCAGCCGGTACTATCCTCAATACCAATATACCGATCATCACCACGATGGTTTTCAATTGTGGGCCGATAATAGTATAATGGCTTCTTGCATTGTGTATACGGGAGACTAGCCGTTATGCCGTTTTCGTTCAAGCGATATGCCAGGCTTATAAGATCGGGATTGCTTTTAAGATATGATCTTATGTTGACTGAAAGATCGGACGAAGTATCATCAATGATATACCTGGCTCCGTTAACATAGAACTGGGAATCTTTGACATAGTAGTTGCTAAGTCCATCGCTATCAGGCGGAAGCTTTTCCAGGCAGTTTGTCATTGAGTGTAACATAATTCTGACACTATCAATATTTTCATTGAACATTATTGTATTTCGTTCTTTCGACTCCTTCTTTTGACATGAGTAGTATAAACATGTAATTAAGAGTAGCATGATCATTTGTCCCAGATTACTTTTAAAGTGAGTCATGTCCTGGTAGTTTATTCTTCAGAAGTCTGATAACAAGAGACACAAAGAATAATACCGTTATCGCCAAGCCTTTTGGTGTCTTCCGGATGAAATTCCATGTTACATTCGTTATTGTATTCATAAACCATCCATATCGTGATATCGGATGATTTTATTCCATGTTGTTTGAGCAATTCATATTTGGACTCTAAAAGATTTAGATAGTGACCGATAACAGTTGGAGCAGTCATCGGAGGGCGCTTATCAGCATATGTAATGTCGTGAGCCCAAAAATTCTTATTCGGATTCCGCTTGACTCCAAGTAAGCCTTCAAGCCACTCAAAAAGTTCAGGCTTTGTATCTATATCTAGAGTATAAAAAGTTTTTGACATATAAATCGAATGTTTTATATCAATTTTGCCTATTTAGTAAGCCACAAATACACACTAGAATCTACTACATTTAGTTTGCACTTTTTAAGTGATTCGATTGTAACTTCTTTCTTTTTTACAACAATAGAGCGATACATTCCACGATCATTAGAATAGAAAAATACAAATTCCAAGAATCCACGAGGTGAAAAAATAAGGGAAATATCATTATTGTTGAGCAAGAGTGCTGTTCTTAAATGCTGTTTTTTAAACTCAATAGAGTTAATGTAACTGGTATCACGAGCAATACTAGAATAGTTCTGTTTTATGTATTGCTTGTCAGTTATATAGTGCAAAATCTTCGTTTTTATGTTCAATATAACAACTTTGAAAACTATTTCTGAAAGGTGAGAAATTGATAAGCGAGTCCATCTTGATAATGTTTTTTGTGACTATTTCTGTTTGCTCTTTGAATTTCAGTTAATTGCGGTAGTTATTGTCAGGATGACAGCTTAATACCCTAATCAGAAATACTGCGATAGCGAATTTGCGACTCATTGATAGGTAATTTATTAAATTCTTTGTTGATAATTTCGAACCTAAGTTTAAATGTTTCTTGCTTGCCCAGGAAGTTTAAATAGATAGTAGTTTTGCATTACTTTTCTTTTAGTAAAACAATATTTCCTTTTTTATCAATAATCGTAAAGCCGCAAGAGTCTACCATCAATTGTTGTTTAAGGGTGTCACTATATATAACAGGTCGATAGGCACCACGATCATTGCTGAATTTGTAGACATATACCCAGCCACAAAAATCATTAAGGCAATGGGTCAGGTTATTCCGAGCTAGAATCCTAGAAGCAGCAATGAATTTTGCAGATTTACTTTTATCATTTAGAATTGAATCAACCTTTCCATGAGTTGACGGTTTTGATATAGATCCAATTTTTTGGAAATTGATATAGAGGATAGTGTCTTTATCTAGCACCTTGTAAAAATAACTTTGAATTTTTGATGCGTCATTTTGCGGTGGAAGCAAGGGGATAATACTATCAACCGTCAGCATATTTACTTCAATTTGATCAATTTTGTCTATAAAAATCAGATGCTCTCGATCTTCCGTGGTTGCACACGATATTAGCAAGAGGGTTAGTATAATGCTTGTTCCGTAAGCTTTCATCAATTTTTCCATTTTATTTTATATCCTTTCGAAATCATTTGAAAATCTCTTGGATCGTCGAAAAACGACTCATACCATGGCCATTGGGCTGATCCACTATATATCTGATACGCTCCTGCACCCATTTGTGAAAATGTAAGTGGCAACCCGAAGGCTTTCGCAGCAACTCCGAAATTAAAGTTACCGTAGTCTTGTGGTCCAAAAATCTGACCTCTATAAATCGTTGCTGATCCAATTGCTCCTAATGAGTATTCACCATTCTTTAAATCATACGGCCCCCCAGTCTTAACTTGCTCGTAGAAGAACTTCATTTTAAGTCCTGCCCGCTGGACCTCGTCGATTGGCATATCATTGAAAGTCTTATTCATCGAGCGAAAGAACTGATTGGTAGCTCTCAGTTGCTGATTGAATTTTGTAGTCATGTCTTTTAATTGTTGATGTTGTAAAAGCTGATTTATACCAACATTCGCGAGATTATTAACCAGCATACTCGCCCTGGAATTAGCATACATTTGTGCAGGATCCAAGATCGGACTCAGATTGCCAACAGAGGAGGTCGGAGAAACGACTCCGCCGCCAAACAGATTTCCGTACTTGATACTCCCCAAACCATACCCTAGTGCTCCTCCTACAATCGCGCCTCCAAAACCTGCTGCGATCGCTTCACCGTTCGAAGCTCCGTTATTTTTAGCAATTTTATAGCCAGCTATACCACCACCTATTGCGCCTATACCTAAACCAATAAATTGTCCGAGTTTCATCCCAAACAGCAACGGATTTTGCCCATCCGGATCTGTATAACTCAGCGGGTTATTCATAGCATAGGTATACCTATTGAATCCCTGCGTACTCCCAGCGTCAGGCACTACATTGTCGGGGCTTAGCATACGACCGACTACCGGATCGTATATTCGGCCATTCATGTTGATCAGCCCAAAGTTATCGAGGTGCTCGTGGCCGGTGTAACCACGGTAGAGCCAGTTCGGTAATGCAGTGGCGGCTGTCGGTGGCAATACTGCCCAGGTGGCCGGGTTCCGCCTTCTTCCCCACGCGTCGAAACTTTGCTCGGCAACAACTGTTCCGGCATTGTTGGTAACAGTACTGATAGAACCGAGGTGATCTGTATAAACATAGTAATATGCATCTGCTCCACCTTCCCTGACTACTATCGCCGACAGGCCGGCTGCACTGTTGATATAGTGAACATGCCTGATGACGGCTCCGGTGATATTTTTTTCGTAATTTCCAAAATAGTAGCGGGTATTTACCATGTTCCCGTTCTGTTTCAGAACGCTTTTTATACGCTCATAATCGGCTCCGTACGTATACGTAAGCTCAAATGGAACGTTCGTAGTACTTGCTTCTGTAATCTTTTCAGGTTGCAGGAAGGGAGTATAGGTAATATCCTGTTGCACCAACGGGATGGGTGACGGTGCAGGATTAGTGACGCGCGTCACCGCATTGATCCTGGATGGATCGTAGGAATAGGTTCCCGCATCTGTTTTGCTGGTAATATTCCCATTTGGCGAATAATTGGTCACCAGACTCAATGCGCCGATGTCCGTTTGTTTAAGGCGGTCGAGATTGTCATAGGTGAAAGTCTCAGTTTTGCCTTTGATGATATCGTTGCGGCTTTTCAGGAGTGCCAACCCATATTCCCAGTCCATGTTCAGGTTCTGCTTTCCTGCAGTCTGCTTCTTCGCGGCGAATCCGTAGATAAACTCATTCACGGAGGAAAGCCCATTGCCGAGCGAGTAGTTAGTTACCTGACCGCGCCCGTTTATTCCGGTATTGTTAAAAATCGTGATAGTATTGGCTGTGTTCTTGATGGTTGTCGGGTAACCATTTGCATCATACTGATGGTTTGTTCCGAATCCTGACGGGTACAGGATAGAGTTCACATCGCCATAAATATTGTAGCCAAAAGTTGTTGTGTGCGGCGTCGCGTCAACTGTTTCTTTTACTGTCTGCAATCTCCCGAAATTGTCGTAGCCATATTCTTCAAGATTCCCGGCGAATCCGGTTATTTTCCTGATCTGATTGGAAGACGTTCCTGAGTTGACGGGATAGTACTCATAAGAAGTGGTTCCTTCCGGTGCAATGCGGGATTTAAGTCTGCCCGCCAGATCATATTGCATCGTGCTGATTCCGCCATTCGCCGTGGTTTGCTTAACCAGTTCTCCCAATGCGTTATACAAATAGCTGGTTACACCAGCATTCAAGTCTGCCAGTTTGGTCTGGCGACCGTTGACATCATATTCATTCGCGATCAATGTGTTGGCAGCTTGTTTAATATCCTTCAAACCGCCATGACTGTAATAGGAATAAGCCAGCGAGCCGCCTTCGTCCGAAGCCCCGATCAATTTGCCGGTAGGGTCGGTTGTAGTCGTCGAAACCTGGTTGCCAAGTGTTCCCTGACGCGTTTTTGTGGTAATCAAATTTCCGGAACTATATGAATAGGAGAGACTCAACTTGCCAACCGGCGATATGCTGGACGAAATTTCATAGATGCGGTTAAATTCATCATATTTCCTGGTCTCCGTAACAATCGGCTCGCCGGCCTTGTAAGGGGCTGTCGCAGTTTCAATATTACCACGAAAGTCGTAGGTCTGTGTTTGCGTTATTTGTTGTCCTCCAAAGCCCTCTGTCTGGCTTTGAACTTCTCTTCCTAGTTTGTCATAAAATGTTTTTACATCGGGTTTGCCGGGGTGTACGATATCGGTATACCAGACCGAATTACCGGAAACGTTCCATTGATAGGTCTGGTCGACCTGGTATCCTTCGGGGAAAATTGTCTTTTTGCTTCTCCCGAAAACATCATACTGAAAAGTGGTGAGCAATCCATTCTCTCCGGTTTCCGTGAGTGGTACTCCCCATTTCGGATCATATGTAGCACTCGTGATCTGTCCAAGATAGTCGGTGTTGCTTTGTGCATATCTCCCTTTTGGATCATACAAATGTGAGCTGGTACGCGGCCCGGTGACGTCAGGCCCTGAGGGAGTTATTGTTGTGCTCTTCAAGTTACCAAGCGGGAAATAAGTGTATTCTGTTTTAACGCTTTTTGCAAGTCCGTCAAAATCTGTTCTTGATTTAAGCTGACCGATCGGATAATAGTCAAGTGCCTGTGTTACAACAAACGCAGGCTGGCCGATCCGTGTGACGGTCGTGGTGACTGATGTTGGTTTATTGGGAACAATGCCTGGAAACGGTTGATATATTGCATTAGAAACGGTCGTTTCAATCCCGTTTTTAGCTACTGTGCTTTGAGTAATATTCCCGAAAGCATCGAACAAATTGTCTGTTGTGGTTACGACTCCGCCCAATGCCGTGTGATGAATACCGGTTGTTTTGAACCAGAACTGTTTGGAAGGTAGTACCACAATCTCATTGGTCAGTATCGTTTTACTTACTACAACCGAAGGTGCGTCAAAATTATAGTTTACGGTAGTTTGTTTCGGTATTGCTGTATAATAGGTCGAATTGAATTCATTCTCGGTTGTCGTATTATATCCGGCGATAAAGTCAAATGAATGTGTTTTCCTGAAACCGATCCAGCCCTTACCTCTCCGGTGGAGTCGTCCATCTTCGTAAATGAAAGAGTTGCCGCTGTAACCATCGTCCTTGTTATCGAACTTGTTGACAAGATAGATGGGCAGCTGAATACTGTGAAACGGATAATCTGTTGCACCTACAACACCTTTTACATAAAATGGAGCGCCTTCCGACATATTCTTGTATTGCCAGGAAGTTACCAACCCAACGCCGTTTTCTACTTTTTCAAGCAAATGCTCCCTGCCTCCTTTCTTAAGTGAAATAACACTGAGGTTTGTCGTATTCGCTTCGCGGACAAGGATCTCTGTACGGCCGTCTCCGTTGAGATCAAATGGCACAGTTGTGAGTCCGTAGGTTGCGTCAACATTCGGCGTAAATGACTGGTTGTAGCTTCCGTTATTGGTAGAATAATAGATGTCCGCTTTGGAGGGATTGTTTTGTGAATGTTTGTACTGATGGTAAAGGTCTGTGCGGCCGTCCCCATTGAAATCGGCAGCGTGCAATATGTCCTTATCTACGATCACGCCACTGGAGGATGCTATCGCAAAAGGCAATTTCTCAAAATTTGTCCCAGTGGAAATGGCTTTGAACCAGGGTAGGAAATTTTGCAGTCCGTCGGCGTATTGCTGGTACAGCAGATCGGTTTTGCCATCGCCGTTATAGTCGCCGGGCAATATCATTTGGTCGATGGACTTCATCAGCGTTGAAGAAGAAAAGATTGTTTTGAAATAGCTATTGCCACCAGCCAGATTGACGCAGGTATGTATCTCACAGAGGTTACCCGCAACCGTCATGATATCATCTTTGCCATCGCCTTCAAAATCGATGATGAAAATGCGCCTTGCAGTGGCCCAGGTATTTGCCACATTGGAATTGTCGGTATCTCTGATCATTTTGAGATTCGCCGGATTCAGATTACCGTCGAGCTTGGTCAAAACGGCTTCGAATCCGGCAGACGAATTATCCGCATTAAGCTTCTCCAAAAGTGTAAACAGGTCCTGTTTGCCGTCGCCGTCGAAGTCGCCGTTTAAAATATAATTTCTCGACTCAGGGATGTGCAGGTAGGTATTTCGTGTAATAGTAGTGGATGTAAACTGCAGTGCATCCGAAAGTTGTCCCCCGGGCGAAAGCTTGCTTTTGTAGACTTTAATGTTGCCTATTACCTCACGGTTGCCGACAGTATTGACTGCCGCGGTGAGCATATCGTCAAGTCCGTCGCCGGTAAAGTCGGCTCGCAAAAATGAATAACCACCCGGTTGATAAGCATTGGTTTTGATCTGCGTTCCCGGATCCAGGTTGATAAGTCCGGTCGCTTTATTTTTGTCCCCGTCCCGGTATACATTAAATGCGGTGTATTTTTTGTCAATCACCAATCCCCATGGTGTATTTAGCTGATACGGCGTATAGTGAGCGAGTACAAGGTCGGATTTTCCGTTGCCGTCAAAATCACTCGAAAGGAAATCGACTTGCGGGTTCGGAAGCACAGGGCCGGGATCTTTGCTGAATGGCACAGGTGGATCACCATATTTGAAAACCGTTGCGTTGAGGGATGATACACCGTCCTGCCCGGTTTCGATGACCTCTTTTAAGTATGAATTAATATCATCGTGGCCATAGTTGAACTGGTAACTTTTTACAAACGCTGCTGATTCCGCGGTTAGGGTAATCTTGTCGAGCAGGTATTTGCTTGTCACCGGGGATCCCGCCTGATAAATGGTGTTGATGTCGGCTCTTACTTTGTATGCAAACTTGATCTTGTTATAAGGTAAAAGTCCGGCCGCTGCATTGCCGGTGAAGTTGATCTCGTCTATCCTTGGATCACGATCGGTGTTGATGTATTTATATTCAATGTAGTTGCCGTCGGGATTAGTTACTTTATTTAGTCGCCAAAACAGTACGTGGGTATCGGTGATATCCATAAATCGTGCGTCTGCGGTTTTCCCGTACTCCATTAAAACTCCTTCTTTCGTGAGAACTTCAAAATAGAGCGGGCCCGCACCCTGGGTTCCCTTCGCCTTTATAGTGGAGAAATCCTCCATTTCCGGCCCATAGGTAGAGTTGTCCGACCCATAACTTCCTGATTTCAACATCAGTCGCTGTTCATCAAGTGCGAAGCGATCCTCAGAGGTCAGCCTGACCGGTCTGACTGCATCATCATAATGCAGGTTGGCAGATACGCGGGTAATCGCGCTCAGTCCCGAAATACCCCAGCCCGAACCAACGAGACCATTTCTGCCGCTCGAGCTATATTCAATCGCAATATTTGGCTGGACGCCATTTGTTCCCGGAGGCGGGGAAAGCGATATTAAATAGGCGGCAGCGCCACTTTGCGAAACGCTTCCCTGGCCATTTGTACCTCCCACTATCGCGTTCGCTGCAATATTCCTGTTAAAAATGGAATTGTCGTGAAGCGGAGTGTAATTAATGTTTTGCGCGTTTGCTGAGAAAAGAAAGCGTGTGCAGAAAAAGGTAAACAAATAGAACTTCTTCATCCCGAAACAGTTTGTGTGACTGTTATCTTACCGAACCCGTGTCGGCAGATAATCGGGATTTAGACGTTGCCTATCTGAATTGGTAACAGGCTTGCCAGTAGTAAGTCTCCCAAATTATTTCTCGGTAGGGATTGGCAATTTTTCGGCACAAAAAAAGCAATCCTCGCAGGTTGCTTTTCCACTTAAATATTGGAATTAATCCGATTATCCCAGCTGATTAATGCAATTCAAATCTTCAAAAGCCAGTTTCAATCTTGCGATCATGGCTTCTTCTCCTTTACGAAGCCACACGCGTGGATCATAGTATTTTTTGGTTGGTGAAGATTATTTTTATTAGGTTGATTATCTTATTGTTTCGAGTTAATATTGGTAGATAATTGTGATTTAGACGTATCCTATTTGATTTGATAACGGGCTATACAGGAATTAATAATCGAAAAATTATTTAACGGTATGCATTCGCGATTATCGACACAAAAAAAGCCTCAGAATTTTTTCTGAGGCTACCTGATTACAAGTGTTGTCTCACCTTAGAATTTAACATATTTATAAGATCGATATGTCAATTCGACAATGTCATGTTTTTCCAGCTTTTTCACCCACGCATTTTCCGATCCGATTGGAACGGTTATAAACAACCGAAAGCTATCGAGTGTTTGCCTGGTTTCAAGACCAGTTTTTGTTTTTGAACTGTATTAATGCAGTCTTTGTGATTTTCGATCCTAAACAAATTGAATAATTGCGACTCTACCACAGTGTGTGAATCTGCGGGTCTGGCCGGTATTTTGGAAATACCACTGGCTGCCAGAGCTAAGGTCGTTGGTGCAGCTGGCCTGGTTATCTGTTAATAATTCCGGTTCGCTGGCCAGATACGCGCCCGATTCAAAAAATTGGTTGGCCATTTTCAATGTATTTCCTTTTGATTTGTTGGTGCAAGCCAGCATGTACCAGAGCGAAGTCGAACCATCGCTTCCGATAATTTCGATACCGGCATCCGCGGCCATTTTGTCAAGAATTGTAATGTCATCTGCTTGCCTGAGCTTTACATAAAAAACATTGGACAAGGTGACTATTTCTCCGGCGGCATTGAAAAAGGATGGGGCTTGGTAAAGAATATCTTCCTTTTCAACATGGATCATTTCACTGCTTTTTAGTCTGCTCCATCTCAGGTTTTTTCTCGCAGGATTCGTCTTATAAGGTACCAGACCCTCCCCTAATATTGAATGCTGAACAGTCCCTTGAATGGCAGAGTCTATTTCAGCAAATTCAGTAAATAGAATGAAGGTTTCAAGCGGATTTAATTTTAGCGGGATCTTGGCATTGTTATACCAATAATACGACTCAGCGGTATCTATATTAATTTGTACCGGGTTCTTGAAAGTACAGGAATTCAGTATTATCAGAATTGTGAGGCAGATTCTTTTCATAGCTTTTGTTGATTTGATTAAAGTTTATTGGCTGAAAGATGAAACTGAGTTTGTTTCCAATCGCCGGACATATTAGCGGGATTTGTACGTAGCATATATAATTTGGTGACTTAATTGGTATTTGTATTGTATATCTGTTTTGGATATCGTTGTGTAAATATTCCTGAGCGGATAACGCAATTGAAATAATAATCCCATTAGCTCACTTGTTTGTGCATTGCAATCTATATAGTCTGAAAAACTAAAATTGTAGAATAATGCTGTTAAATGATTAACAGGTTGGCGGAGATTATTATTAGGCTTATTTGAGTGATTATTCGAATTTCGGGCACAAAAAAAAGCAACCCTCGCAGGTTGCTTTTTCAATAGTATTTAAAAAAGGAAATTATCCCAGCTGATTGATTGCATTCAGGTCTTCGAATGCCAGTTTCAATCTTGCGATCATGGTTTCTTCTCCTTTACGAAGCCAAACGCGTGGATCGTAGTATTTTTTGTTTGGGGAATCTGGTCCGTCCGGGTTACCCAATTGAGTTTGCAGATAGCCTTCTTTTTCTTTGTAATATTTCAAAACACCTTCCCAGGTCGACCATTGCATATCCGTATCGATATTCATTTTGATCGCGCCATATTCAATCGCTTCACGAATCTCTTCACGTGAAGAGCCTGATCCGCCGTGGAATACGAAGTTAACCGGCAACTCGGCAGTGCCGAATTTCTCTTGAATGAATTGTTGCGAATTGCGAAGGATTTTCGGCTCCAGTTTCACATTACCTGGCTTGTAAACGCCGTGAACGTTTCCAAACGCAGCTGCAATCGTGAAGTTTGGTGAAATTTTAGACAGTTCTTCGTAAGCGAAAGCAACTTCCTCTGGCTGGGTATACAGTTTCGAGCTGTCAACATCAGTGTTGTCAACACCATCTTCTTCTCCGCCGGTTACACCCAATTCGATTTCAAGTGTCATACCGATTTTCGCCATTCTTTCGAAATATTTAGCGCAGGTCTCGATATTCTCCTCGAGTGGCTCTTCCGAAAGGTCCAGCATGTGGGAGCTGTAAAGTGGCTTTCCGTACTGGTCAAAATATTTTTCGCCTGCTTCCAGCAATCCATCGATCCAGGGAAGCAATTTTTTCGCGCAGTGATCGGTGTGCAAAATGACGGGAATGCCGTAAAGCTCCGCCATTTGATGCACGTGCATCGCGCCGGAAATACCGCCTGCAATCGCTGCCTGCTGGTTTGCATTAGAAAGACTTTTTCCTGCGTAAAATATAGCGCCTCCGTTAGAAAACTGAATGATAACCGGGCTATTTACCGATTTCGCAGTTTCCAAAACCGCATTCACTGAATTGGTTCCTACTACGTTAACTGCCGGAAGGGCGTAATTGTTCTGGTTGGCGTGACGGAAGATTTCGCTTACTCCATCTCCGGTGACAACACCGGCTGCAAAGCGTTTAGTGGTTTCGCTCATAGTAACTTATAATATTTTTTCAAGAAATGATTTAGCAATTCAGATATAAAAAAGGAACTGCGTGGCAAGACCCGCAAGTTAGGTATTTTACATAAAATGGAGGATAAACAAACGGTTTATTCTGACTTAAAACGAAGATTTATCAACTTACAATCGTTTTGGCACAATCTGTGTATCTTTGAATCTGGCGGCCTGGATCAGCTGTTAAATTGGTTATTTCTTCTTTTAAATGAATTCAAAACTTTCCAGAACCATACTCCTCGCACTGGCACTCGGCTTTTTTGTGGTTTGGGTATTGGAATTTCGCAGGGCCGGGCTTTTCGAAAGCTACTGGCTTTTGTTGCTGAGTATCATATGCCTGCTCTTTTTTCAGTTTAGTAGATTGAAAGCCGCAGCGGCAGCGAATAAACAGGCTAAACCGGAGGAGCAGGGGAATAAACCGCAGCCGCGAAAAACCGCAAAAAAATGAACACACTATCACTCGGCCTGACCCTGTTCTTCTTTATTCTCGCTGGCTATTTCGGCGCAGTACGCTCTGTACTGCTGGATATTTCGATGGACCGATATTCTTTCCGCCACGAAAAAATCGAGGAAGTTACCCAGACACTTTATTGGCGGCGTATCCTGCGCATGATCCGGCTTCTTGCTGTGGCACTCGGCTGTTTTATGGCAATCGTTACCATTTATCCCTATCTGGCGCTGCAATCGGGTTTTCAGGAAATTTTACTGGTGGTCGGACTTTTCGCGGGGCTGGCAGGTATCTGGATGTTGTGTTACACGAGTTGGGTGAAAATAGGCAGAAGCTTTCCGCGTATTCTTGATCTCAAAGCATTCCCCGTCAGGTTAGGGGAGTGGCTAATGACCCCGCTGTACTGGGTGGTGGAGCCTTTTGTAAAAGAAAATATCCTGAATGCCTCACTGCGCGACGATATCATCTCGGCCGACGATCCTGATTTTGATGATCACAGTATTGAGGAAAGAATGTTTATTAATGCGTTGGATTTTAAAGATTTACGTATTCGGGATTGTATGATTCCGCGAACGGAAATCTCTGCTGTGAATGTGAATGCGAGCATTGAGGACCTGCGGACCGCGTTTCTGTCGAGCGGGCACTCCAAGATCATTGTTCATAAGGAATCTGTTGACGAAGTTTTGGGCTACTGCCACGCCCTGGCGCTATTTAAAAAACCGAAAGAAATCAGCAACATCATTACGCCGATCATGATCGTGCCGGAAGCAATGCCCGCGCGGGATCTTATGCTGCGGTTTTTGGAAGAAAGAAGGAGCCTGGCATTGGTTGTGGATGAATTTGGAGGGACCTCTGGCTTGATCAGTGTGGAAGATGTGGTAGAGCAGATTTTTGGTGAGATCCAGGATGAATATGATACCACAGAAGACTGGACAGAACGCCAGCTGGACGATCACAATTACATACTTTCTGCCCGCCACGAACTCGATTATTTAAATGAAAAATATGGCTGGGAATTACCAGAAGGTGACTATGATACACTTGCCGGCATGCTGATCCATTTTTACGGCGACTTACCGGATGTGAACGAAACGGTCAGTATCCCGCCATTTTCGTTTCAGGTAGTGTCAATGCAGGATACCCGCATTGAGCTGGTGAAGCTGACGATTGAGGAAAAGAATAAAAAGAGCGATAAAATTTAGCGACCATTTTGCCAATAGGCTGAAAACTACGAATTGTGCGGATATCTGTTGAAAAACTGGGAAAGAAATTTGTAAAGGAGTGGATTATCCGCAATGCTACTTTCGAGCTCCTGGCCGGCCAGACCTACACCTTTGTGGGGCCAAACGGCAGTGGTAAATCCACCTTACTGCAACTGCTGACCGGCATGGTACCTGCCTCGGAAGGCACTATCCGATATACTGACACTGATGGGAAGGAAGTCGAAACCGACCTTTGGTATAAACAGCTTGTTATCGCGGCGCCTTATCTTGAATTGATCGAGGAGTTTACTTTGCGCGAACTGGTCGAATTTCATGTTAAGTTCAAGCCACTGAAAAACAACCTCTCGGTGAAGGATTTTGAGGAGATTGTTCAGCTTACCCACGCAAAAGATAAAGTGATCCGCCACTTTTCTTCCGGAATGAAGCAGCGGGTCAAGCTGGGACTTGCGTTTATGTCCGACGTGCCTATTATTTTTCTAGACGAACCTACTACAAATCTCGATGTCCAGGGCATTCAATGGTACCTGGATCATGTAAAGGACTACACTCAGAATCAACTTGTTTTGCTCGGTTCAAACGTAAAACAGGAATATGAATTTTGTGAAAATATCATCTCGGTTTCTGCGTTCAAATAGGATACGAGCACTTTTTCTATGCACAAAACTTTACGGTTAATTTTTGTAATGCTTTCAATGCTGGCCTTTCTGGCCGGAAAAGCGCGGGCTGGCGGAATGTATTTCATCGAAAACCGCGGTCAGTGGGAAAAGGATATTCTATACCGGGCCGAGATTCCAGGCGGGTTCCTGTTTCTCAAAAGCCAATCAATGGTATATGTGCTTTACGATGCCGCTTCGGTATCTGCGCGCCACGCGAAAACGCCGGTTGTTTCGTCAGCTGCCCGTCAGAATCTCAATACAATTTCGGCGCACGGCGTGGAGGTGAAATTTGCGAATGCGGCGGGTCAGGTTAAACACACTCCGAAAAGTCCCGTCGCAACCGGGTTTAGTTATTTTTTAGGTCAGAATGAGACTAAGTGGGCAGGTAATGTAAGGGGTTTTGAAGAAGTGGTATATGGAAATCTTTACCCCGGCATCGATCTCCGCGTGTATCTTCACCGATCAAAATTAAAATACGAATTTATAGTCAGCCCGAATGCGGATGCTTCGCAGATCAAAATGCAATATGCTGGCGCTGAGCAGCTTTCGCTGAGCAAGGAAGGGCAGGTGATCGTGAAAACTTCGGTGGGCCAGTTCAGGGAAGCCGAACCGTATTCATTTCAGAAGATCAATAACAAAGCAGTTGAGGTACCTTCTGCATTTACGCTTTCGGGCAATACCGCCCAATTCATTTTACCAAAAGGTTATCAGAAAAGCGCGCAGCTCACCATTGATCCCGAGCTTATTTTTTCTACCTATTCCGGCGCTGTCGCCGACAACTGGGGGCACACGGCTACGTATGATGCGCAAGGTAACCTGTATTCCGGAGGTACGGTCTTTGGGTCAAATTTCCCTGCGACGGTCGGTGCATTTCAGGTGAAGTTTGAAGGGCTGGTTGATGTTTCTATCATGAAATTCAGTCCGGACGGAAAGGATCTGATTTACGCGACATTCCTGGGTGGAGACGATACGGAAGTGCCTAACAGTTTGATAGTGAATTCGAAACAGGAATTGCTGATACTTGGTACTACCTCATCAAAAGACTTTCCGACAAGAACCAATGCGTTTCAGCGGGCGTTTGGCGGGGGAACTAAAGTTGTTCCTATTTCGGGACTTGACTTGAATAATGGGGCTGATATTTATATTTCAAAACTGAGCGCCGATGGCAAACAGCTGGCTGCTTCGACTTATCTGGGCGGCTCGGGAAACGACGGTGTAAGCAGTGCAGAATCATTTTCGATCCGAAATTACGGCGACGCTTTCCGTGGTGAAATTGTAGTTGATGAAGCAGATCATGTACTGATCGTGTCGTCTACTAACTCGACTAATTTTCCACTTAAAAATCCCGTGCAGAACCGAATGCTGGGTGGCCAGGATGGAGTGGTTTCGAGGCTCGATCCCGGGCTTACCACCTTGATGTGGAGTACCTATATTGGTGGAGAAAAAGAGGATGCAGCCTATTCACTGAAAGCATTGCCCGGCGGGAATATCTACATTACCGGTTCTTCCAAAAGCAGCACATTGGCCAGTATCTCAGGCTCTTACCAAAAATCCTTAAAAGGGATTGAAGACGCATTCGTAGCCAGATACACGGCCGATAAGCTGGTGGCACTGACTTATCTTGGAACAGAAAAAGAAGATGGGGCCTATTTGCTCGATACGGACGCGGCCGGAAATGTATACGTTTACGGGCTGACGACAGGCGAATACCCGGTTAGTCAGGGCGTTTATCAGAATACAAAAAGCGGACAGTTCATTCATGCACTGGATGCGACACTTTCTAAAAGCATTTTTTCGACCGTAATAGGATCGGGAAAAGGTGCGCCGGATATTTCGCCGACTGCATTTCTGGTCAGCGAATGTGGCAATATCTACATTGCGGGTTGGGGAGGAAATGTCAATAGCAGTACAAATAACAATGTGGCAAGCAGCACGCGGGGACTCCCAGTGACGGATGATGCAATTCAGCCTGGCACTAACGGTAACAACTTTTATATTGCTATCCTTGAACAAAATGCAAAATCGCTGCTTTATGCGACCTATTTTGGCAGCCAGAGCGATGATAACCAGATCCAGGGGGATCATGTGGACGGAGGTACCAGCCGGTTTGACAAGAACGGCACCATTTACCATGCTACCTGTGCATGCGGCGGCAGTCATTTTCCGGTAACACCGCAAGCCTGGTCGGAAACGAATAATAGCGACAACTGTAACAATGCGGCTTTCAAAATTGATATTGATCGTTTGGAGGCTGACTTCGATGTCTATTCAGGAAACCAAAAAGATGTACTTCGCGGCTGCGCGCCGCTCGCTTTGACTTTTGTAAACCAAAGCGAGGGAGGTATTGACTATATCTGGGAAGTAAACGGCAGTACGATCTCGCGGGAAGATGAGCAATCGGAATATACATTTTCAAAGCCAGGGGAGTATACAGTTACTTTGAAAGCTTATAACCGGCTGAGCTGCAAGCGTATGGATGTGGCTCAAAAAAAAATAATCGTAGAAACCCTGAGCGCAAAAGTCACAGCGGATACTGCGGTTTGCGAAAATTCAAGTGTGAAATTGCTTGCGGAAGGCGGGACCCAATATAAATGGTCGCCGGCCACAGGGCTAAGCAGCAGCACCGTCGCGAATCCTACTGCAATCGTCAAAGAAACGACCGAGTATAGCGTGGAGATCAGCAATGCGAGTGGCTGTAAGGTTACGGAGAAGGTAAAAGTGCTGGTTGAGAAAAAGAATGATTTCGTCGAAATGGCGGATACCGAAGCTTGCCAGAGAGCGCCGGTAGTGCTGACCGTGTCCGGCGACGCGCCTCAGTACCGGTGGTTTCCCGCAAAAGGATTGCCGGAAACGATCGGGAAAAGCGTGACCGTAAAACCCGACGAAACGACCACTTATACAGTGGAAGGACTGTATGCAGACGGTTGCCGGCCGCTCCGGGAAATAACTGTGAAGGTAGACAAAACCCACGCGCCTGATTTTGAAATCGTGACTTCGGGTGGTGGTTGCAACGAACCTTTCAGTTACGCGATGAATAACAAAACTGCGGGTGCACAGCGTTACGAATGGAATCTTGGAAAGGGGAATACTTTAAACGACAAAGATGTTGGCGAATACCAATATGAAACACCGGGAGAATATACTGTTTCATTAACTTCTTATAATGCAGCTGGTTGTCCATTGAGAATAGAGAAGAAAGTAGTAGCTGCCCCGCCCTTCACCTTAGCAAATGTGATCACGCCGAATGCAGACGGAAAAAATGATTTTTTCGTCGTGCCCGTTTCGCCAGCTTCATTGGAAGTATTTAATCGCTGGGGGAAACTCGTGTACAAAGCCACCGATTATAAGAATGACTGGGGCAAAGGCATTGCGAACGGGACTTATTTTTATGTGGTTGATACGCCGCAGGGTAATCACTGCAAGGGCTGGGTGGAGGTATTGGAGTAAATCAATATATATTGCAACAAAGATCCATTAACTTTTAAATCAGGTAATTAATTGAATCATCAATCAATCATTTCAATGAAAAAACTATTCATACTACTATGTCTTGCGGTGGCGGGTTTCAATGTAAATGCACAAACTGCAAACACGTTCGGAAAAGAAGTGAACGACAAAAAAGCGATCGAAGCTTCGGCACTGCCGGCTAAGATGGGCGATAAAACTGAAATGGATGCCAAAGTGAGCGGCACTGTCGAGTCGGTCTGCCAGGTGAAAGGCTGCTGGATGAAAGTGAAGCTGGACAATGGTGAAACAATGCGGGTGATGTTTAAGGACTATGCATTTTTTGTTCCAAAGGATATAGCAGGCAAAACGGTTGTGTTTGAAGGAGAGGCGCAGAAGAAAATGGTACCTGTTGAGCATTTACAGCATTACGCCAAAGATGCAGGCCAGAGCAAGGAAGAAATTGCGAAAATCACCGAACCCAAACAGGAACTGACCTTTATAGCCGACGGCGTTTTGGTAAAATAGTTTTCTGAAATAGGAAAGAAATATTCTGGTGGATACTTTGTAGCAATACAGGGTATCCATTTTTGTTTTATGAAGATCAAATTTCTCTCTTTTGCCTTATTACTGTGCTGCCTCGGCGCGAATGCTCAAATTGTAAAAATCAACTGGTGGAATCCGCAGAGCGCCGCATTCCCGGTGATTGAAGGCCAGGCGTGGCGGGATAAAGATCTGAAAAATCCCTATGACCGGTTGCCAGCGAAGGCAGAAAAAGTGGTCAGGGACGCAGTCTGGGGCTTGTCTAACCAATCTGCCGGTTTGATGATACGGTTCAGAAGCAATTCTCCCGAGATCAAAGTGCGATATACTGTCGGTGGCCGGCACGCCTTGCCGCACATGCAAGCGACGGGTGTAAGCGGAGTGGACCTGTATGCGGTCAGCAGCGAAGGGGAATCCCGGTGGGCTGCGGGAAAGTATGCATTCGGAGATACCATTACCTACGATTTTAAAGGCATTACAGCCAACGATAATTACCATAAAAAAGGGAGAGAGTACCGGCTGTTTTTGCCACTATATAATAATGTAAAATGGCTGGAAATCGGCACGCAGGAAGGGACTGAGTTTACTCCTTTACCGGTACGGGCAGACAAGCCGATTGTCGTTTATGGAACTTCAATTGCGCAGGGGGCCTGTGCCTCCCGTCCGGGTATGGCCTGGACTTCCATATTGAGCCGAAAAATGGACCGGCCGCTGATCAATCTGGCGTTTTCAGGAAATGGGAAATTAGAGAAAGAGGTGGTGGAGCTGGTGAATGAAATCGACGCCAAGATATTTATCCTTGATTGCCTGCCTAATCTGACTATACGGCCAAATGCAGCAATACCAATGACGGCTGAGGAAGTAAAGCGCAGAATTTTGGCTTCTGTTAAAGCGATACGAGAAAAACATTCGGACACACCTATTGTGCTTGCCGAGCATGCGGGTTATACGGATGAGTCTATGAATCCGCAGAACATGCTTTTTTATACGGAAATAAATGGAGTGATGAGAAACGCATTTGCGCAGTTGAAATCAGAAGGCATTGAAAATCTGTATTTGATCCCCAATAAGGATTTCGACCAGGATATTGAAACAACTGTTGACGGCACGCACCAGAGCGACCTGGGTATGATGCGCTATGCCGAAGGTTATGAAAAGCATTTGCGCAATGTGCTGCACGAATACCAGGGTGAAGTATCGACCGCGAAACCTGTTGTCCAACTCAGAGAGCTGAATAATTACGATTGGGAGGCGCGGCATCTGGCTATTTTGGAACACAACAAAAATACTTCCCCGGCAACAGTTGTGATCGGTAATTCCATCACGCATTTCTGGGGCGGTTTACCCAAAGGGCCGCGTGCGGTTGGGGAGGACTCCTGGAACAAGACGTTCGGCAAAAGCTCCGTTAATATGGGTTACGGCTGGGACCGCATTGAAAACGTATTATGGAGGATCTACCATGGCGAGCTGGATGGTTTTAACGCCAGGGAGATTTTTGTAAATATTGGCACCAATAATCTGCATTTGAATAGTGACGAAGAAATTGTAGCAGGCTGGAAGCTGTTGATCGACGCGCTGAAATATCGTCAGCCCAAAGCAAAAATTACCTTTTCCGGCATTTATCCAAGACGCGCGCAGGAGCAGCGTGTCAAGCTTATGAATGAGCAATTAGCCCGGCTGGCAGGCGCGGAGAATATTGGTTTTATTGACCCGGGAAAAGTGTTCCTGAATAAGGAAGGCAAGATAGATGAGTCGCTGTTCGGTGACGGGTTGCATCCCAATGCAAAGGGCTACGAATTGCTGGGGAATGCGATCAGATCTTACATGAAATAGCTGTCTTATATAATCACCCCAATCCCAAAAAGGACAACAAAGAGGAGGGTAGACAATGCCATCTGTTTCAGGTAAGGATCCAGTTCCTGTGCTTTCTTTAATCGGGAAACAGCCAGGCCATTCTTAATGAATAGCGGAAAACTGAGCACAAAAAGCAGATTTTGAACGCCTGAAAAGTGGAGGAATGCGTAGAATAAAACGCAAAACATTCCTGTAAGCAGAATAACCCAATGATATCTGATTGCATTTTTTCGTCCAAGTCGCACCGGAACCGAATTTTTGCCGGTAACTCGGTCAGATTCAATGTCGCGGATGTTATTGATATTTAAAACACCCACCGCAAAAAGGCCGCAACTGGTAGCAGGAAGTAATAATGACCAATCCCAAAGGTGCGTGTGGAGATAACTGCTACCTAACACACCTACCCAGCCGAAGAATATCAAAACGGACAGATCTCCAAGGCCGACGTAGCCATAAGGACGTTTTCCGGCAGTGTAGGTAATGGCCGCGATAATACAGGCTACACCGATTCCCAGAAATACCCAGAATGCATTCCTGGGCGCATCATTCAACGCAATAATGAGCAGAGAAATACCGGATAACAATGCAAGCGCTGAAAACCACACAATCGCCCGCAGCATCAATGCGGCAGTAATATGTCCTGAATGCACAGCCCGGCGCGGTCCTTCCCTCAGCTCGGTATCTTTGCCGTTTACAGCATCACCGTAATCATTGGCGAAATTGGAAAGCACCTGCAAAATGATAGTAGTAAGTACACTTAAAGCTGCTACCGACCAGTGAAAACTGCCGGAGGAGGCAGCCAGAAAGCAGCCCATGATAATGCAGGAAAGGGAGAGAGGTAATGTTCTTGGCCGGGCGGCTTCAATCCAGGGATTCATTTAATGAAGCGAAATAAAGTTGTTATGCCTGGGCTTTTTGCTCTGCCCAATTAATAATTTGTTCGGCGAGATCAAGCCCCTCCTTGGAGACATTGGCACTGAGATTGCCGTCGTAGCTCATTGAAAGATGCAGTGTATCGTATGCAGCCAGAAATGCGCCAAGGATCTTTTTATCTCTTATTGATAGTTCTTCCTTGTACCAGTCTACACTTTTACGGCCTTTTTTCTTTCCGCCTAAAATGCTGTCTAGCGCAACAAGCACGCCTGCATAGGCTGTGTGCCCAGCCATTTTTACATATTTCCGATCCCTGTAAAGTCCATTTTCTTTAATGGCTTTGTCCCGAAGAATTTCTTTGGCGTTGGACAAATAGCGTTTAGCTTCGATAATGTCTTTCATTTCAATGTGTGTTATAAAGATTAGTGAAGGGCAATGTAGGCTGCCAGTCTGATAACTGACAGCCCGTCAATATGTACTATTAAATCCCTACAGATTTCAAGAATTCAGGGTCAGTCGGTAATACTTTGGAAGCGAAGAAATTGGTTAGTTCCCCTTTTTCATTCACCACATACTTGCAGAAGTTCCAGGTCGGTACTTTATCGTTCCAGCCATTCAATTCTTTGGTGCTTAACCATTTATATATCGGCGCCTGATCGTCGCCGAGTACGGACACTTTTTCGAACATCGGGAAAGTCACGCCGTAAGTTGCAGAACAGAAAGTTGCGATTTCTTCGCTGGTACCTGGCTCTTGTCCGCCGAAATTGTTAGCAGGGAAGCCCAGTACTACCACTTTGTCTCCGTGGTCTTTGTTGAATTTCTCCCAATCTGCATATTGTTTGGTGTAACCACATTTGGAGGCAACATTTAAAATAACCACTTTTTTGCCTTTGTATTTGCTCAAATCAACCGTTTTGCCACCTACCAAAGATTTTACTTTAAAATCATACAGCGATTGTTTTGCTGCCGGCGCATTTTCAGGTCTTGCGGCAGTTTCGCTTTTGTCGACGAAAAGGCCGGTTATCAGGGATGTAATCATAATCAGGATTGATTTTAAAAAGCTCATACTAGTTTTGGTTATGGTTTATACAATTTAAGAATAAACACTTTTGGCCCCTTACATTCGCTCGGGAACTTCTATGCCCATTAACCCCAAAGCTTTGCGAATTGTTTCAGAAACCACCTGAGATAAAGCTACCCTGAAACGCGTCGCTTCCGGGTTCGGATCCGAGAATATCGAAACCTCTGCATAAAACTGGTTATAAACCTTCGCAAGCTCAAATGCATACTGGGAAATAAGGGAAGGCGCAAACTCACTGGCAGCAGCATTTACCTTCGACGGATATTGTGAAAGTGAAAAAATCAGCTCACGCTCAGCCTGATGCAGCTTATAATTATCACCCGGAATCACGGCCTGAATGCTGGCCTGCTCCGCTTTCCGGATAATAGAACGGATACGGGCATAAGTGTATTGAATAAATGGTCCTGTGTGTCCTTGAAAATCAATGGATTCCAGCGGATTGAAGAGCATCCTCTTTTTAGGGTCTACTTTCAAGAGAAAATATTTCAAAGCGCCCATAGCCAGCTGGTTGTATAGCTGTTTCGCTTCCGCACTGTCGAAATCGTCGATCTTGCCCAGTTCTTGCGTACGGTCCGCTGCAGTCTGGATCATTTCAGCGATCAGGTCGTCGGCGTCGACGACGGTTCCTTCACGCGACTTCATTTTACCAGAAGGCAAATCGACCATTCCGTAACTGATGTGGTAGCAGCCTTCGGAGTAAATGCGGCCCAGACGTTTCAGGATCGCGAAGAGTACTTTGAAATGATAATCCTGTTCATTCCCAACAACCCACAGGTAGCGGTCATTGTGGAAATCCTTATTCTTTAATTCGGTAGTACCCAGGTCCTGCGTAATGTACACCGAAGTACCATCACCGCGGAGCACCAGTTTTTCATCCAAACCTTCCTCCGTCAGATTGATCCAGACCGAATTGTCTTCTTTCCGGTAAAAAACACCCTTCTGCAAGCCCTCTTCGATAATATCTTTCCCCAGCAGGTAAGTGTCTGATTCATAATATGTTTTGTCGAAATTTACGCCGATTTTATTGTAAGTTTCTCCAAAACCCTGGTAAACCCAGCTATTCATTTTCTGCCATAAAGCAATCGTGTCAGCGTCTCCCTGTTCCCAAAGGAGAAGCAATCTTTGGGCTTCAAGTATCCACGGCGCTTTTTTTGCGGCTTCCTCTTCCTTCATTCCCTGGACAACGAGTTCCTTGATCTGCTTCTTATATTCCTGATCGAACATCACATAATACTTGCCCGCCAGGTGATCACCCTTAATCCCGCTCGATTCGGGCGTTTCGCCATTTCCGAGCTCACGATAAGCAAGCATCGACTTGCAAATGTGAATGCCGCGGTCATTGACAAGGCATGTTTTTACAATATTGTAACCGCTGGCTTTCAATATTCTGGATAAAGAATCGCCGAGGAAATTGTTTCGTAAATGTCCCAGGTGCAGCGGTTTGTTGGTATTTGGTGAAGAAAATTCCACCATTACCGACTGACCGTTCGAAGGCATTGTGCCGTAGTCAGGGTGGTTGTTGATCGTTTCAAACAAGTCCAGCCACGTCTGATCTTTTAGGCTGATATTCAAAAATCCCTGCACTACATTGAAGCCATCGACCACGGCGGAACTTTCAACCAGCTCTGTTCCGATAACCTGGCCAATTTCTGCCGGCGCTTTCCGCACGGTTCTGGTTAAAGTAAAAGTTACAAACGTGTAGAATCCTTCAAATTCTTTTTTTGTGGGTTGTAAGATGATCTCTTCGATGTCGATTTCAAAATGCTTTTGGATCGCTTTTTGAATATCGGCCTTTAATATTTCCTCAATGGTCATGAAAAATGGTGTAAGTCAGACTGCTTCTCCAAAATGCGGATACAATTCTGATGTTTTTATTTAAATGAAAATATTCTGATATTAATAGTAATGTTCTGTTTTTTGATGCAAAATTAGGGTAAATATTGAAGAGAGTTACACCCCAGAAGGAAGAAGTTATGCCCAATTATCTGTTACCTTCTTTTCGGATAAGGTTAGTTTGGCTGCTTGTTTTTATGCCCATTATCGGATGGACGCAATTACAACAGTCGGACAGGCTGGAAATCCCCACGAATTCATCTGCCTCCGAACAATTTGAAGTTTTTAGTCTTGGTGAGCAGGGTATATTGTCTGTGATCAGGGGTGACGGATATATGAGCAGCCGCAATGAGCAGTGGCAATTTGTTAAATATGATACCACGTTTAAAGTAAGCTGGCGGGCTGGTTACAAGCTCGACTTCCGGTACATTCCGGTAATGGCCTATAAGGGAGCTGATTTTGGGTACTGGCTTTTCGCCGAACCGGATACCGACCGTTTTTTGTTTCTTCAGCTCAATTTTAGCGACGGTTCGATCGATACGTTTAAAGGCAACCTGCTGGCGGGGGTAGATGTACAGCAATTTAAGGTAATCGGCAGCAAAGCATTGGTGTCGGGATATTACAGGTCACGGCCGGTTGTGATCATACACTCATTCTTTGATCATACGACCAGGGTGCTACCCGGCCTCTTTGAAAAGAATACAGAACTCAACAACGTGGATATCAATGAGGTAGACGGTTATATCAATGTGATTACGTATGCCTATCGTAAGAAAAACTGTGTTTTTGAGATAAAAACTTACAACTATGACGGTAAGTTTCTCAAACGTACCACATTAAGCGACTCGCGTTACAGCTTTATCTCTGGGCAGATAGTGCCATTAAATCCGGACGATTCCTACCTGATTGGAAATTATTCGGTAGGCTGCACGCAGTATTCGCAGGGACTGTATGTGACACATATTGAAAACGACAAACCCGCTGACCCACAGTTTATTGAATTTTCTGAATTGCAGAATTTTTTCAATTACATGAAGCCCAGGCGAAAACAGCGCATGCTTGAAAAAATAGGTAAAAGGAAAAGTCTCGGTAAAGAAAACCGGTTTAGGTATCGCCTGCTGGTACATGAGCTGATCCAGACAGAAAATGAGATCGTGCTTGTGGCCGAAGTCTATTACCCCAATCAGCGTTCCGCCAACCCGATCATTTCCGGCGGCATTTCGCGGCCCTATATTTCCCGGTCGCTGGAAGGTTATCGGTACACACATGCGATCGTGTGCGGATTTGACCGGAGCGGGAAGTTTATGTGGGATAATTGCATTACGATCAAGGATTTAACAAGCTTTGATTTGCAGGAAATGGTGCAGGTAACTCCTGTGGACGATTATTTCGTGCTGGCTTATCCGCAGGAAGGTGAAATTCACACAGAGGTAATCAGCAGGGATAAGGTTGTTGTAGAAACCGAAAAGTTCAAAATCAATCCGAAGTCGGAAAAAGAGAAGGTATTAAATAATGAGGACGGATATCTTTCACCCTGGTATGGTCAGTACTTTCTCGCTTACGGAATGCAGCGTATTGGAAGTTCTTCGATCGGGCAGGGTAGGGAGGTGTTTTACGTCAATAAGCTGACTTACAAAACGGAAGATATTGGCAAAGTAGGCTTGAAAACCGATTAGGAACCGTGATCATTAGTCGACAAGCCAGATGTGGTCGGCATCGAACCCCTGTTCTTTCCATTCAACCTGTACGCGTTGACTTTCAACAGTACTTACTTTCATTCCGGCATAGTCAGGCCCTATAGGAAGTTCCCGGTTGTACCGGCGGTCGATCAGAACCATTAATTCCACAATTTTCGGGCGTCCGAACGCCGTCATCGCGTCCAAAGCCGCACGGACCATGCGGCCGCTGGCCAATACGTCGTCAATCAGGATTACTTTTTTACCCTCGATCAGGAACGGGACATTCGTTTTATTAGGTACTAAGGGCGATTCGCGTCGTCGGAAATCGTCCCTGTAAAAAGTGGCGTCAAGGTAACCCAACGGAATATGTTGCCCTGTCCGCTCGCGCAGTTCGGCAATGATGCGTTCGGCAAAATAAATACCCCTGGGCTGCAAACCCATGACCACCGAGTTGGAAAAATCCTGGTGGTTCTCAATTAATTGCTGGCACAACCGGCTGATCATTATTTCCAGCAAAGGGCTACTCAATATCAATCGTTTTTGGGGTATCATGTATTTTCCCTGAATTTTAGCCTAAATTAAGTGCTCTATCATGAAATCAAAAACTTTTACCAAATGAAATATCTGATTGCCGGGCTGGGAAATATTGGCCCGGAATATGCTTTTACCAGACACAATGCAGGCTTTATGGTGCTGGACAGACTGGCAGCGCAGAACGATTTCAAATTTAGTTTTGAGAAGCTGGCTTTTGTTGCGGAGTGGAAATACAAGGGGCGGCAGATCTATTTTATCAAGCCCACTACCTATATGAACCTGAGCGGGAAGGCTTTAAGGTATTACATGGACCAATACAAAGTCAGTGCAGAAAATACGCTCGTAATCGTGGATGAACTGCAACTGCCCTTTGGAACATTGCGCATTAAGCCAAAAGGGAGTCACGGCGGGCACAATGGTTTAAAGAACATCGAAGAACTGCTGAGTACGTCGGAATATCCCCGGCTTCGTTTTGGTATCGGGAATAATTTTCCACGCGGACGGCAAGTAGATTACGTCTTAAAGCCTTTTTCCACGGAGGAAATGTCTGAACTTCCTGTCTATCTGGACAAGGCTGGTGACATGGTAATCACTTTTTGTACTTTGGGGATACATTCTGCAATGAATAATTATAACCAATGATTGTACTTTTTAAAGAAAATATAATTATTTCAAGATGATTAAATGTTTGGCTAAATCTATTAATTGCCAAATATTGTAAATTCTAATAGTTCAAAAATAGCATAATATTGGCATTAATTGCATTAATTAAATATTTCATTCCAAATATAATTCTGTTTAGTGAAGTTTCGATTCTTTGTAGTTTCAAAATTATCTATGATATTTGTATCACAGTTAGCGGAAATAAGAATTGAATTAAACCATGACGCTAATAAAAATTGTTTTATATTTGTGTAGATAAGACAATTATTTCAGCTGAGTTGCCGTATAAGCTGACAAAAGGGCCATAACGGCAGCTGAGAGAGGGTTAAGGCCGCAGTGCTGGTGGAGTTGAAAGGATAGAAGCTAAGGCGCAGGATTAATCGCTCAAAAAGGGAGTAATATTTACAATGTCATTACTTTAAGTATTCAGCCTGGTTAGCATGAAATTAATAAATTTCAATCACCTGGCGAAAAAGATATAAAAGAAAAGAAAAGGTTAAGGGTTTAGGAATAGTCAGTATAAAGCCATCTCAATGAGGTGGCTTTATCTTTTTATAGGCTCCGCCCAAATGTCTACACGCCGGTTCGAACGCTTTCCGGTCTCCGAGCGGTTTACCCTGTTGGGCTGCGCTGATCCGTACCCGTTCCCCTCGATCCGGTCAGCCGGGATGCCCTTGGTCAATAAATAGGTCTTGACCGTTTCAACACGCCTGTTGGACAACTCGAGGTTTTTTTCAAAGTTGCCGGTATTATCTGTATGTCCTTTCAATACAATTTTTAAGGCCGGATGTTTTTGAAAGTAAGTTATCATCGAATCCAGGTCGGTAACAGCCTTACCTTCAAGCTCTTCGGTGCTTTGATTAAAATACAAAGTAGTTAGCGGTGACGAATAGGTTTCCGGAGACAGGCTGATCAGCGATTTGACTTCCTCGTAGCGATTGGTGGTTTTAACGCTGATACTCCGTGATTGAAAACCGTCGGCCCGGGCGGATATTTTATAAGACTCATAAGGCGTCAGCTCAAAATTATAAACCCCCTGAACTGTTTTTGTCTGCGCGACCAGGGAATCATTGTCGGATTTACGAACCATCACTTCGGCATCATTTACCGGAGCCAGATCTCGGCCATCATAAACTTTACCGGTTACCAGTGCCAGATTTTTATTCCTTTTCAGTTCCTCTGTTGCCGGTTCCTCCACCGGTGGATCTTCTTTTTCCTTTTTGGCGACTGGCTCCTTGAAATTTTTGCTGATGGTCTGATAACTCCTGCGGACAAAAACGGGCGTCATCACACGGTCATAGACTCGAATGAGGGCAATAGAGCCCGCGCTTGCTTCATGTCCGGCTACCAGGTCATCCTGGAAAAGATTGAGTACCTGATCATTATCGAGCATTCCCTCTGTGCCCGGATCCTTGAATTCAAGTTTCGATTGGCCATTGATGTACATCTTGATCACCTTTGTTTCAAAGTCGCGTGAATAAACGTAATGCACATACTGGTTGGCACGAACAGGCGCTTTTTCGCCTATTGCATAGTCGTAGAAATTGAGCTTTCCGTCATAGATATAACTGCCGTAATCGCTTTTTCTGTTTTTAAAATCAAGAACGCGCTTCCAGCTGTCAAGCTCATTCATTTTAAAATAGATCTCAACCGTAAAGCTTTTGCTTAAAAAACCTTTTGCTTCCAGGTTGTTAAACTGTAAACCGCTATTACTTTCAAATTGGTAAATCGTCCTGTTGAGATAGTCGGACCCCGGAATTTTTTCTTTGATATACTGACCAGGCTGGCCGAGTACTTTGAGGGCCGGCCCGCCGGTTTCGATGGGGTTCAACCCATTATTAAAGTCGTAAGTCCATTGATTTTGGGAAAATGCAGGAATGTTCGCAAGTGATAGAAGAATAGCCAGGAACAATACATTTTTTTGAATACGCATGCCCAAAAATATGAAAAGTGCAGGCGGAAGCCGAGAAGCATCACTTATTTTTGACCCATAATTTCCTTTGTGTGTGAAAAATATTAGTATTGGTATCCTCTTTTCCATTTTATGGTCTTCGGCTTCCGTAGCGACTAAGTTTGGTGTGCAATCGGCCCCGCCGCTGATATTGGCAAACGTCCGGTTTTTTATCGCTGGTATCTTACTGCTCGCTTTTTCCTATTTATTTAACAAAAATTCATCTTATCGCTTGCCGACTAAGGGTGAATGGCTGCAATTAAGCCTTTTCGGCTTTTTAAATACAACGCTTTATCTGGGCCTCTACGTGTATGCCATGAAATATACTGCCGCCGGGATCGGCAGCCTTGCTGTTTCAACCAACCCGCTGATTATCGTATTATTATCGTCCTGGTGGCTAAAACGACGGCCGCAACGCGATGAATGGCTGGGTATCTTACTTGGCATGGCCGGTATCGGGATAGCGACATACCCGCTTCTGGCCGACAGCTATACTACTCCGGAAGGTATTACCATATTGTTGATCAGTATGATAGCCGTTTCAGCCGCCAGTGTTTATTATGCGTCGATAAAATGGGAGCTTCCGAATTTACTGATAAACGGTTGGCAGGTTTTCCTTGGCGGGGTGTTCCTCTTGCCCGCTACCATTTTGTTCAGCGAATTTTCGGAAACCCGGCTTGACGGCACATTCTGGGGTTCGGTGTTATGGCTGAGCCTGGCAGTGTCCATCATTGGGTTGATCTGCTGGTTTCATCTCCTGCGGCTCGATGCAGTGAAGGCGGCGTTGTGGCTTTTCTTATGTCCCCTTTTCGGGTTTTTCTTTGCGTGGTGGTTAATGGACGAGCCTGTTACCATTTATACAATCCTAGGGACATGCTTGGTGCTTGCCGGCCTCTATGCAGGCCAGAGATCAAAGTTGACCGGAAAAAACAAGAGTTAATCTTCGATCAGAATTTCACCTTTGAGGTATAATCTTGCCTGCCCGCCAATGTGAACGCGGTCTCCGTCAAGCTCACATTTCAGAAAGCCGCCCCGTTTCGACAACTGTTTTGCAGTCAGACTGTTCTTAGAGAGCTTTTCGGCCCAATAGGGGATCAATGTAGTATGAGCTGAACCAGTCACCGGATCTTCGTCAATGCCGGATTGAGGTGCAAAAAATCGGGAAACGAAGTCGACATCATTGCCGGCGGCGGTTATAATAATGCCCCTTGCCGGAATTGTGGACAGGACTATGATATCAAAGTCAAGATTCTGAACTACTTCTTCCGATTCCACGACTACCAGGTAATCTGTTTTTCCTTTATAAACTTCCACCAATGTAGTGGTATTGAGGCTTTCCACCAGGGCCGGAGGCGGAACTGCGATGTGGTACTGATCTACCGGAAAGTTGAGTGTGAGCCAATCCTCCTTACAATCTACCCGAAGTTCTCCGCTTCTTGAATCAAACACGATCGAATTGCCTTCGTAATTCTGAATATTGAAAATCACATAGGCAGCTGCTAACGTGGCATGTCCGCAAAGATCAACCTCGACAGTCGGGGTGAACCATCTGATATGGAATCCGGCTTCGGTAGGAACGTAAAATGCGGTTTCTGCCAAATTGTTTTCTGCGGCGATATTCAGCATTGTTTCATCCGGAAGCCATTGGTCCAGCGGCACGATGGCCGCAGGGTTTCCTCCAAAAAGTTTATCTGTGAAAGCGTCTATTTGATATAAGGAAAGTTTCATGTAATATCGGTCAGTTAGCAATACAAGGTATTAAAAATATCTCCCACCGCCTGAATGTGCCGGAGGAAATTTTTAATATAATTTATTAGAATGATATAAAATTAATATGTGCCCGAAACGGTTATCTCTTCTTATTTTTCATCCGGAGATAGACCCCGTTTGTCCAGCCAAAGCCCTCTTGTATCTCGTATTCGCCGCCGCCAGCCAGCAGATTTGTATCTGAAACGTTATATTTTTCAAGCATTCTACCAGAGTGCCTGAATTCTTTCTCGATCAAACCCAGCCACTCTGCCGACAGTTCATTGGCTGTTCTGTGAAAATTGTAATTCCTCAAACCTTTATAGGCAATCCATTGCAGCGGCGCCCAGCCATTTGGTGCGTCCCACTGCTGTCCCGTTTTGACTGTGGTTGTCAGCAATCCGCCGGATTTCAGGAAATTAAGCCGGATATATGCCCTTACATAGTGCGAATTCGACTTTGACGCCAATTTAAAAAACAATGGAAACGTGCCGGCAAGAGTAACGGCTTTCTTGAAATTTTGTTTTTTGAAATCGTAGTCCATGTAGTAATTTTTTTCCGGATCCCAGAAATAACGCTGTATCGCCATGCGGCGCCGGGCAGCTTTTTCGAGATACACGCTTTGCAGGGTCATATCCCCGGCAAGCAGATAGGCTTCGGACAGTGTTTGCTCCAAGTGGTACATCAGGCAGTTCAGGTCCACCGGCAGAATATCGGTCGTATGGATCGTGGCAAAATCAGTTTCATCTTCAAACCACCGGCTGCTGAAATCCCAGCCCGATTCTGCCGCTGCCCTGATATGCCTGTACAGCGAGTCGTGAGAAGTGCCGAATTTCTCATTGGCATGCGCGGCCAGTTCCACATCCTCCCGGAAAGATTCCGGCCTCGGCGTGGCCTTGTCATCCCAGTATCGGTTCAATTGCACGCCTTCCGGCAAATTCACAAGCCTGCGGTGCGCGGTGAAAGGCTCGTTTGTGCTACCAGATTCCATCCAGTAGTCATATTCTTTTTGCATTTGCGGTAAATACCGTTTAAGTATTTTCTTCCCTTCCATTTCACTGAACAGCCTTACCATCAGCGAAAAGAACGGAGGCTGCGAGCGCGTTAAGTAGTAAGTCCGGTTTGCAGTAGGAATGTAGCCGAAGCTGTCGATCAGGTAAGCAAAATTATTTATCATGCTCTCTACGAGATCAGTGCGGCCATTTTCTTTCAATCCAAGTAGCGTGAAATAGCTGTCCCAGTAATAAATTTCCCTGAAACGCCCGCCAGGGACAACATAGGCATAGGGAAGCGGGATGAGCGACCCCCCACGTTCCTGGTTTTCCGGCTGGCGGGTAAGTACCGGCCAGAGCTTTCTGACATGGTCGGAAACCGACATACTGGTGTCCGCTTTGAAAGTAGAAGCAATGTGCGACGGAATTCTGAAACAGCGCCTTACGAATTGTTCAATATCAAAATCGTCGGCGAGTTTTTCGTGATGATACCGCTCGATGATCAATACAGGATCTTCCAGCGGAATAGCGTCTGCAAAGGTTTTAGAATCCGTGAAAATATGGCTATTCTGCACATCCCGGAAAAAGGTGCCGTACAGGTCCTCAGGGGAAATATGCGACTGTCCGTAAGTGTAAGCGGGAGCAATGAATCCGTACAATAGAACTGACTTTAAAGGGTTAATGTGCTAATATCGAGCTACCTGGTTGTTGTTTAGCCCCGATCGCATTCCATTCGTCTGTAAAAATGCAACGACTGAATATAGCCTTTTGTTCCGCCAGAGCTCATAAATGTCCGGGCGGCGGGAAACAGAATTTCCTACTTTATTTGCATTTTCAGGCATCCCCGCTTAATATTGTAACATCAAGTCAATTGCTTCTCATAACAGCGATTGATTTATAAAGAAGAGGCGAGAGAATGGGCTCTACGAACCTCTGGCAACCTGCTACCACAATGGAGAAAGGTGCTAATTCCCACCTAATTTATTAGGAGATATAAAATCAATTCGCGTGTACTTACAGTTAGAAATTTCCGTAAGCCGAATGGCTTTATTCTCGCACCTGCAACTGAAAGTTATTTTTCAGATGTATCAGTCACTTCTGTTTTCGATTTGAAAACAGGCACTGACGTCAACATTTTATATTTAAATGTGCTTTGGCACCTATGCAGTCGGAACAAAAAACATTCAAGCATCCCTATCCCTATTCCCTCGAAATGGGCGGAGAGCTCGCTGGTTTTGAGCTATCATACACCACTTACGGAACCATTGACCCGGAAAAGAACAATATCATCTGGATCTGTCACGCACTTACCGGAAGCTCCAATGCGGCTGAATGGTGGGACGGGCTGGTAGGAGAAGGTAAATATTTCGATCCGGCAAAACATTTTATCGTTTGCGTCAACGTGCTGGGGTCTGCCTACGGTTCAACTGGTCCACTATCCGTCAATCCAAAAACCGGCAATGCTTACTATCGTGACTTTCCGGTGATTACGGTGAGGGATGTTGTCGGCGCGATGGACTTACTGCGGCAGGAAATGGGTATCAGGCGAATTAAAATCTGCATCGGCGGCTCGCTGGGCGGCCAGCAGGCGCTGGAATGGGCGGTGGAAGTGCCTGACCTTTTTGAAGAACTCGTACTGATCGCCTCCAATGCATTGCATTCGCCCTGGGGAATTGCATTCAACGAATCACAGCGAATGGCGATCCAGGCGGACCCTACTTTTGAAGATAATCACCCGGAAGCGGGTGCAATGGGCATGCGGGCTGCACGATCCATTGCATTGCTTTCATACCGTAATTACGATACCTATAATTTCACGCAGGCAAGGGATAACCCCGATCAGATCGACGATTTCAGGGCTTCTTCTTACCAGCAATACCAGGGAGATAAGTTCGTGAAACGCTTTAATGCGTATTCCTATTGGGTACTATCCAAGATTATGGATTCGCACAATGTAGGCAGGAACCGTGGTGGAATCGTGCATGCATTGGGCTTGGTAAAAGCGAAAACACTGGTGCTGGGGATCAAGTCCGATCTACTTTTTCCACTTTCTGAACAACAGTTTCTGGCCCGCCATATTCCCGACGCAGTTTTTCAGGAAATCGATTCGCTTTACGGGCACGACGGTTTTTTGATCGAATACAAACAGCTCACCCAGGTGATCAGAGTTTGGCAGGAAACGAACGGACAGTTGGAAATGGCTAAGATAGGCTAGCCATTTCCAACCGGATGAATTGCTTATTTTTTAGAAATGCTTAGCAGCAATTCCGGCTCGTTTGTAGTGATAAAATCCACATTCTTTTCCAGAAACGATTTCAGCATTGCTTCGTCATTTACTGTCCACACGTTCGTGGTCAGTTTTTTGGCTTTCATGGCAGGAATGTAATCTTCATTCTTTTTGTACACATTGAAATGATAGTCAATACCGTCTAAGCCGGCGGCAGCGATTTCGTCAGGCGTTTTATCTCCGTTCAGGTACTCCACGTGCGCTTTCGGCGCCAGCTCTTTCACTTTTTTGCAAACATCAAAATCGAATGCGATGTAATCGGTGATGTCTTCAACTTTTAGCTTTTTGACCATTTCCACACATTTCGTCGCCAGTGCCAGTGATCTTTCCTTTCCCATTGAAGAAGTTTTGATTTCCAGGATCAGCCTGGTTTTCTTCTGTTTCGCTCCTGCTTTCAAATAAGCTTCCAGCGTCGGCAGCGACTCGCCGTTTTCAAGCTTAATCTTGGACAGCTCGCTTGCATTGGTCTTTTCAATATGCGTACCCTTGATAGAATGATCGTGCAGCACGAAAATCACCGAATCGGCCGACATATGCACATCGAATTCGCTGCCATAGCAACCGAGCTTGATCGCATGTTCCAACGCACCGATAGAATTCTCAGTAGCTCCGGTATTCTTCCACGCGCCGCGGTGGGCGATCACTTTGTTCTTATTTTGTGACATACCTTCAAAAGTGGTAAGGCTCAAAAGGCCCACTGCGAGTAAAGCAAATACTTTTTTCATTTTAAAAATTTGGACTGAATTAAAAATACCGAAAACTCCGGTCACTTTTTAAACGACGACAGAGGCGAAAATTACTCTTTGTATTGCTAAGCAATATTAGCACAATATTAATTTTCCGAGCCCGGAATATGATGTTTCGAAACTGTGATCACAACCTGCTTGGAAGTCGGCGTATTACTTTTGTCGGCTACGCTGTCGATCGGCACCAGCACATTCGTTTCGGGGAAATAGGTTGCCGCACAGCCTTTGGGAATAGGATAAGCAACTACCAGGAACTTATGCGCAATGCGTTTCACGCCGCCAAAATCATTGTGCAGATCAACCAGACTCCCGTTCTGCAAACCCCGGTCTGCTATATCTGCTTCATTCATCAGAATTACCCGCCGCTCGTTATAAATGCCGCGATAACGGTCATTGAGACCATAAATCGTCGTATTGAACTGGTCGTGGCTACGGATCGTCATCATCGTTAACTCATCTTTTTCCAACTGGTTGACCGGAATTTCGGCGACATTGAATCGGGCTTTTTGAGACGAAGTATCAAATTTCCCTTCACGGTTACAGTTCGGTAGGTAAAATCCCGCAGGCTGCCGGACACGTTCGTTATACTTCTCAAATCCGGGAATAGTACGCTCAATATCTGCCCTGATCACATCGTAATTATCAATATACATTTGCCAATTGATCTGGCTGCGTTTCCCCAATGTCGCCTGCGCGAGTCTGCAAACGATCTCCGGCTCGCTCAATAGCATATCCGAAACCGGCGGCAAAACTCCTTTTGACATTTGTACTACCCCCATTGAATTTTCGCAGGAAATAAACTGGTTTTCACCACTTCGCATATCCATATCGCTCCGGCCGAGACAAGGCAGTATCAGCGCTTCTTCCCCGTGCACAAGGTGGCTCCGGTTCAGTTTTGTTGAAACGTGTACTGTCAGCCTGCATTTACTTAATGCTTCGGCGGTATATCTGGTGTCGGGAGTAGCTGAAAGGAAATTCCCGCCCATTGCGAAGAATACACCAACCTTTCCTTCGTGCATTGCTTTAATCGAATCAACCACATCATATCCATGTTTCCTGGGTGGAGAAAATTGGAAGTTTCGTTCGATGGAATTGAGGAGTTGATCTGTGGGTTTTTCGAAAATACCCATTGTCCGGTCTCCCTGAACATTACTATGGCCCCGCACAGGACAGGTTCCTGCGCCAGGCTTGCCGATACTGCCTTTCAATAACAATAAATTGGCTATTTCCTTAATGGTATCCACTGCATTTTTGTGCTGGGTAAGCCCCATGGCCCAGCAAACGATGATTTTGCTTTTAGTAGCCAGCAAACGTGCCGTTTCCTGAATTTGCGTAAAAGGGACCCCGCATTGCCATGCCAGTTCTTCCGCGCTGAATGCTTTCAGGTGCGTGACAAATGCTTCGTAACCTTCTGTATTATGCCTGATGAAGTCCTGATCGAAAACTGCGCCGGGATTACTATCTTCTTCTTTTAAAAGCAGTGACTCAATCGCTTTCAATAGCGCCAGGTCCCCGTTAATTTTAATTTGAAGGAAAATATCGGTCAGCGAAGCATTAATGCCCAGTACCCCTTCCATTCTTTGCGGGTTGTTAAAACCCATCAACCCCGTCTCCGGCAGTGGATTAATGGAAACGATCGTCGCTCCGTTGGATTTCGCTTTCTGTAATGCGGTGAGCATGCGGGGATGATTCGTGCCCGGATTCTGTCCGAGTATCATAATCACTTCCGCTTTGTAAAAATCGTCCAGCGTTACAGATCCCTTCCCGATCCCCAGCGATTCGCCCAATGCAACGCCGCTGCTTTCGTGGCACATATTGCTGCAATCAGGCAGGTTGTTTGTGCCAAATTCGCGTACAAAAAGCTGATATAGAAAAGCCGCTTCGTTACTGGTTCTGCCCGAGGTGTAAAACACAGCTTCATCAGGCGAAGAGAGCCGGTTAAGCTCCGATGCGATTTTTGAAAAAGCAGCTTTCCATGTAATAGGTTGATAATGCGTGCCGCCTGCCGGTAAAACCATCGGCTGCGCAATCCTGCCCTTGCCGCCAATTTCATAATCAGAGAGCCTCCCGAGCTCCAATACCGAATTTTGAGAAAAAAAATCGGGAGTCAGTTTTTTCTGGGTAGCTTCCTCAGCCACGGCCCTTGCGCCGTTTTCACAATATTCTGCCACGCCCGAGCGCTCGTCGTCCGGATCCGGCCAGGCGCAGCTCGGACAGTCAAAGCCGCCTTTTTTATTCAGGTTAAATAACGCCTTCATTCCGCGCTGCATACCGGCTTCTTTGACGATTTTCTCAAAGCTGGAAACAACCGCCGGAATACCCGCCGCTACTTTTTTGATCTTGCCTTTTTTTAGGCCGGTCAGCTTGTCCGGATTCTCTGAGCCTGGAATGGAAATCGGCGATTCAGCCATAATCAGCAGGTTTGGTTCGGGTTTTCGTAGTTGTCAGACTGGTCTTCCGCATCATTGTCCAAACATTTGAAATCTTTTTCTACTAACAGATATAACGTTTCCTGCTCGCCGACAAATATGTCCGAATCGATTCCAATCACATTATTATCCGGCCAGTCTTGCGCGAACGACTCAGGAATAAATATGGTAATGTGCTGATTTTCAAAAGAAGCCGAGAGCTTTTCGATGGCCGGCTGACTTTTGATCGCATACGCCAGCTCGCCTTGTGGAAAAGCAGTTCGTTCTTCCAGGTAACCCGTGCCGGCCAGCTGTGCTACATCTGTTTTTGACAAACGATACCGCACTTTATTTTTTTGAATTCTAATTTTCATAAACCTGTAATCCGGTGATAGCCGGTGTAAACATTAAATCTATCGTTTTTTAAAAATCCTACCAGCGTCAAATGATGCGCTTCGGCCAGCTTCACGGCCAGGCTGGAAGGCGCTCCTATTGCCGCAACGAGCTCGATGCCAGCCATTAATGCCTTTTGAATCAGTTCAAAACTTGCCCTGCCACTCAGTAAAAGTATCTTGCCTGCAAGCGGCAACTGATCCGCCAGCAATGCGGCACCGATCAGTTTATCCAAAGCATTATGCCTGCCCACATCTTCACAAAGATGAAGCAAAGTGCCTTCGTGAGCAAAAAGTGAAGCTGCATGCAACCCGCCCGTTTCTTCAAAAATATTTTGTTGTCCCGACAGTCGCGCACCGAGTGTAAAGAGTAATTCCCTGTTTACGTGAAGTGTATTTGGAAGATTGAAGGGCAAAACGGTTGTAATCGCATCAATGCTCGTTTTTCCACACACACCGCAACTGGAAGTCGTATAAAAATTCCTTTCGGAAGTATGCAAATTTGGGCTGCAGGAATCGGAAAGTGTAACCAGTACCAGATTTTCTTCAAATACCGACGATTCAATTTTTTTTATGTCATTGATGGACTGGATTATTCCTTCCGTGAACAAAAAACCTGCGGCGAGTTCGCGGTCGTTTCCGGGCGTTCGCATGGTAACCGAAATAGTTTTCCAATGCGCTCTGCCAGATTCCTGATATGCAATCCGGATTTCCAATGGTTCTTCCACAGCAAGAAAGTCCCCCGTTTCGGAAGTTGTCGCCGCGTTTACTTTTGTAATCCGGCATGAAACCACAGAAGCTGGCTGCGTTTTAACCATTGTATTTTTGTTTTAAAAACTCAGTAACCCTGGCAGAGTCTTCCGGCGTATCTACCGACTGCATTACGGTTTCATCTTTCGGAATATATTTATCCGCATTTGCATTCCGCAGAAAAGACTGTAAAGACAAATCACCTGACTTAAAATGCCTGAAAAGATCCAAACCTGTTTTCGAGGAGTACCAGCTCAGCAAAGGTTCATACTTTTCATGCTTGTTGTAAAAGGCAGCAGCAACAGAATCTTCCTGAATTGAATCGTAAAAAAGTGAAATGTCAGTCTTAGCTAAAAGCGGATAATCGCAGCCAATAAATAGAAAATCGTTTTCAGGAAAAGTATGAAATGCGGTAAGCAATGCGCCAATCGGGCCGATGTTGGAGAATTGAGGCAGGTCGATCAGCTTTTGATACTCCGTTTCGATTCTTCCAATTTGTGCTGCATTGCAGGAAATGACCGTCTCGTTGCATAAGCCGGAAAGTAAATCGGCTACATGTTCATATTGAGGCTTTTCAAAATAAACAAGCTGACTTTTGTCCGTCCCCATTCTGGAACTCTCGCCTCCGCAAACCACTATTCCGATCAGTCCCATGCAGGCAGTCTATTAATTTTTAATGCAGATTTTGGCAGAGAATCGACTTGAAACTATCGGTCAATTATGTGTAACTTCCTTTATGGAAAAGGGAGATGTTAAGATTATTAATAAAAAACCGATTTATCCGGTCAGTCCCGAATTGCGGAAATACCTGCGTTTTTATCAGCGGGACGCCCGTTTACCGGTAAGTTACCACGATTTGCTCAGTTTTTATGAATCCTTTCCGGTAACTGACAAAAATGGAAAGGACACTTTGTGGGAGAGTCCGCTATATCCCTCACATGAACTTGAAAGGCTGCATACAGGTTTGAAAAAGGTTTATGCAATGTTGAAAGCTTCCGGAAATCTGCGCATTGTGGAGCATAAGTATATTGACCGTATTGACTATTGCAAATTCGGAAATTCCAATCCTTTCCGGGTGAAAATTGTGAACCGGCTGAATGATATTTACGATTATTTCTATGTCAAAAAAGCAGATGCTTCGCGGATATATGGTTTGGAGCTGGAAGAAATATTTTCGCCAAACCAGGTTAACTACCTGGTTGATGGTGAGACACTTATTGAAGAACACATTGCCGGAATTCCGGGGGACGAATTTGCCAAAACCCGCTTGCGGCACACGGATTATAACCCGATCCGCATTGCGAAGGAGTTCGTAAAATTTAACGAACGCTGCACCATTACGCTGCTGGGCGATATGCGGGCATACAATTTCGTCATGCAGATTACGCCCGATTTCGACGACTTTCAGTTTCGGCTGAGAGCGATTGATTTCGATCAGCAGTTTTACGAGGGCAACCTGAAAGTTTACATGCCACAGTTCTTCAAGGAAAACCTGCCTTATGTAGAACTGGCGATGGAATATCTGACGGACAAAACAGTGTTGCAATATCAGCAGGAAGAACAGTCCTCCATTATGTACCAGGCGAGAAGCGAGCGGCACCGGCTGAGGGAGCTGCGCGATGTTTCGATCAAGGATAATATCTCAACAGTAGACAACATTCATCAGCTGCGAGAAGGACTAGCCAGGCATTTCAAAGACAACCATTACCAGCATTGCGAAAGTATGACGGAGATTATTGAGCTGAATATCAAGAATATAATCCGGCAGGTGATTTTGTAAAATGTCGGTCTTCCGGTTAAATCCCAAGTATTGCCTACCTTTGCGGAACAAACCGGGCAGGAACATCTGTTCGGTTGTTTCAAAATCAAACCAAATCGGAAGGCATTCAACCTTCGGCAGATTACTACAATGAGCAAACACGGACGGATTCTTGTCGCCATGAGTGGCGGCATCGACAGCTCTCTCGCAGCTGTTATGTTACACGAACAAGGTTACGAGGTCATCGGAATGACCATGAAAACCTGGGACTACGCCAGCAGTGGCGGGACCAAAAAAGAGACCGGTTGCTGTTCCCTCGATTCTATCAATGATGCCCGCAATATCGCCGTTGAGCTCGGATTCCCACATTATATCCTGGATATCCGTGCCGAGTTCGGCGATTACGTGATCGACCATTTCACAGGCGAATACCTCGAAGGCCGCACACCAAACCCGTGTGTGCTATGCAATACTCACATTAAATGGGATGCTTTGCTTCGCCGCGCCGATAGGCTGGATTGCGAATTCATCGCGACCGGGCATTATGCCAATATGCAGTTCAATGACGGAAGATATTATGTCTCCAAAGGAATAGACAGTTGGAAAGACCAGAGTTATGTGCTTTGGGGCGTGTCACAGGAAAGTCTAGCTCGCACAAAATTGCCGCTGGGCTATTTGCATAAAAGCGAAATCAGAGAAATGGCCAAAGAGCGGGGTTTTATCGACCTCGTCAACAAATCGGAGAGCTATGAAATATGTTTCGTGCCGGACAATGATTATCGTGGATTTTTAAAAAGAAGGATTCCAGGTCTGGAAGCAGAAGTGGCTGGCGGGAATTTTGTTTTTGAAGACGGTACTATTGTCGGAAAGCATGAAGGGTATCCGTTTTATACAGTGGGTCAGAGAAAAGGACTCGGCATTGCGCTCGGCAAGCCAGCATTTGTAACGGAGATTAGAAAAGAAACCAATGAAGTGGTTTTGGGAGACTTGCCGGACCTATTTCGTGATGGAATGTATGTGGGCAAACTAAATCTTCAAAAATATGCTTCACTTAAAAAACCTTTAGAAACTGTCACCAAAGTAAGATACAAACACGACGGGACGCCGGCACTAATCGAACAGATTGAACCTGATAAAATAGTTGCGCGCTTTCACGATGGCGTAAACGGTATCGCGCCAGGACAGGCTGCGGTCTTTTATGAAGGTGACGATGTGGTGGGCGGCGGCTGGATATTGAAGAGTTTCCGTCAGTAATGAAAATGCCCTGAGAAATCAGGGCATTTTCATTCAAGATATTGTTCAGGACTTACAACACTTGTATTGCCCATTTAATCGAATTGCCTTCCTGCTCTTTGGTAATCACATATAATTGATCGCCTTTAGAATTTACGAACACAAACTGCGGGTCAAGTGTCGGGGTACCGGTTGCTCCCTTTTTAACCGGGATATTCCTGAGATAATCCAGATTGGTCGCATTGTAAACGTAAATATAAGGTAAATTGGGCCTTCCCTTATCCAGCGAATCGGTTGAAATGGCAAACAAACGATTTGTAATCGCAGAATGGTCCAGCGAGGAAATCCTTTTCATCTTGTTTACAGTGTTGGTAATTGTATCCAATGCGATCGTCCCATTGTATATCATATCTTCTTCTTGATTATCAGCCAGTTTCATGACCGTCTGCCCTTTCAGAAAAACCCTTTTACCATCCTCCGAAAACCACAGATCGCCTTCAACCGGGTAAGTGCCGTGATACTTAGAGTCGTAGAGCAGAGTAGCTGTACCTTGTTGTACATCAAACTTTTCAATATCCGAAGGTCCTAAAAAATTGTCGGTGACATAAAGGTATTTACCGGAGGGGTGAAGCCTCCCTTTTGATCCTGCGTAAATCGAAGCATATTGGGATAATGTCTCTTTTCCGTTGGCCAGGTCGATACAATGGATACTTGCCCATTGGTCTCTTTTAGGAAACACGTACGCCCATTTGTTATCACCTAAAACAATATCCAATGCTTCGCAGCCAACGTCATAGGTACTGATCACTTTCCTCGTATTTAAATCTATATACGAGAGATGCGCATCAAATCCGACTACTGCAAAATTGCCGTCGCTTGATAGGGAGACGCTCATTGGAGCATAATCCAGCATTACTTTTTCTGTACTGTTTTGCGCAGGATTCAGAATATTGAGCTGGCTGGGATTGGTAGAAACGTACACAAGAATGTCCTTCTTTTTGGAATACTCGGCATCTGTAATCGCCATATCGCGTGGCAAAATAACTTCACCTTCGGGAAGCACCTCAGTATTTTTCTTGCGGCAGCCGCCGAACAAGAGTACACACAAGCCAAGAAAAAGAATGGATTGTAAAAATAAACGCATAAAAGAATAGAGGAGTAATTGTTAGGGGCACTTAGTTAGATCTTCCCAATCCGCTGCCGCACAGCCTCATATAATACAATCGAGCTGGCAACTGATACGTTCAGCGATTCAACCTGGCCGATGAGAGGGATCTTTGCGCCGCTGTCGGCTAAATGGATGAATTCCTTTGAAATGCCATCTTCTTCTGAACCCATGATAATGACCGTAGGAATTGAGAAATCAATATCATAGACTGATTTTTCAGTTTTCTCAGTACAGGCGACAATCTGTAAGCCGCTGTTTCTGAGGTATAACAGCGTTTCGTATAAATTAGGCTCCCGGCAGACTGGCAGGAAGTTTAATGCACCGGAAGAGGTTTTCATCGCATCTGCATTGATCTGCGCGCCGCCTTTGGTGGGTACGATTAACGCCTGGACACCTGCACATTCCGCAGTTCTGGCAATTGCGCCGAAGTTTCGAACGTCGGTAATGCGGTCCAAAAGCAGGAGCAGCGGTGTTTTTCCATCTTCATAAACCTGCGTGAGCACATTGTGCAGCGGCATGTATTGGATCTGGGAAACGAATGCGATCGCGCCCTGGTGATTTTTGCGGGTTATCCTATTCAGTTTTTCAATAGGTACCCGCTGAAAAGGAACGCCCGTTTCTTTGGCGAGCTTTTCAATTTCTGAAAAACCGAGTTCCCTTTGCAGGAATAATCTTTCAATCTCTTTTCCCGAACGGAGAGTTTCTAATACTGACTGTGTCCCGAAGACCATATCGGCCGTGGACTGTTTTGGGGCGGGTTTTCTTACCGTATACTGCCGTTTCTCCATGCTTCGACTACAGGATACCAGATGGGCTGGTATTCGGCGTACCGGACCAGTTCATAATGATCATCCACAAATTGGTTGTTTTTTCTGTTAAATGTAAAATTGACGTTCTGGGCATTGCCGCGCTGGTCGTAACTCCAAACTTCGCGGTCTTTGCTCCTCTGAACTTTATCAGGTGGCCCTAACACGATGTAAATCATGCCTTTATCGGTTTTCCATCCCTCTTTATATGTTGTAAACAGCTGATTGGCTTCCTCCACCTGGCTATAAAACGACCGGATCGACTGTTGCGCCAACGGCGCATTCCCGTTCATCAGCGTCAGCCAGTATTTGTCAAGCGCCTTCTTATAATCCTCTGCTTTTTTAATCTCGTTAATCTCCGTATTTGTACTCATATAAAGCAGCGGGCCAAGTAAAAGTTGTGGCCTCGTAACCTTTGGAAAACGCTCATTTACAACCAATAAACCTAATCCTTCTGCCTGAGTAGTGTCGGAAAAGATATTGTACAAACCCTCTTTTTCAAATTTCAAGGGCTGATCCGACTGGATTGTAAAGGTACTGTCTACTTCCAGCGATTTATTTATACCCTTATTGGCGATATTCATCGGAGAGCCGGCAGGTTCAAAATCGTGGTTATAGTAAAAAACATGCAGCTGCTGCTGATCTCCCGGGGACAGCTTTTTTATTACAACCGACTCATTCGAATTGATGTAATGCCGTTGCAATGGCTGCGTGCTACTGGACGTATAAACGCCGTAAGTTTGATTGATATCCAGTTTTTTGAATCGGATAGTCAGATCATTCAATACCTTCTCCAATGTACCTGTCTGGCTGATCTCGCTCAAAAGTACGCCGTAATCACGGTTCGGGCTTTTCAGGTCATAAGAAACCACAATCTTCTGACCTGACGTTGATACATTCGAAGAGTCAAGTTTTACATTACCGTAACCCAAACGTTCCCTTGTTCCATAGTCGGAATAAATGACATAGTTGAGATTGTAGGTTTTGATAAAATCAGCCGGTGTTATCGGGTTTTTACCTTTGTACGCATCGACGTATAAATAGACGCGGGTTTGCGTGGTGTCCTTTAAAATGTATTTGCTCTGGATGGCAATGAGAGAGGGCTCTTCGCTGACCAGGGGGGCGGCCTCCTGAGTGGACGTAGACCTGACCTGTGCCTCCGGCAATTGCTTGACAGATTTGTTGGATGACGCGCAACCGGCGAGAGCAGCTACCGTCAATATATGGGCCAAAACGTTAAAACTTGTTCTCATGTGTTTTCTTCAACCTTTGTCAAATAACGAAGGAACCCGCAAAATTACCCAATAAAACGGCAATAAAATTTTCATTGGCCGCTGCCGGGATTCCTGGTCGCGTTTTTGATCTGGTTTTCGATCGTATCCCACTGATCACCAGTGACTTCTCCGAGGAAATTAAATTGTCCGGCAGAGAGCACTTCGCCACCATCGAGTGTGATTACTTCACCAGTCATATATGCTGAAAAATCTGACATGAGATAGGCAGCCAAATTAGCCAGTTCCTGATGATCGCCGACGCGTTTGAGGGGGATTCTGTTCTCGAATGCAAATTTTTCTGAAAGCTCTTTGGGGAATAATCTGTCCCAGGCACCCTTGGTTGGGAACGGACCCGGCGCGATCGCATTCAGGCGGATACCGTGGCTGGCCCATTCAAATGCAAGCGACCTGGTCATCGCCAGTACACCCGCTTTCGCCATCGCAGACGGAACCACCCAGCCGGAACCTGTCCACGCATATGTCGTTGAAATGCTTAGTACCGTTCCTTTGATCTGTTTTTCAATCCAATATTTACCTAATGCTAATGTAAAATAGTAGGAGCCGCGCAACACAATATCCACCACCACATCTACTGCCTTGTAAGAGAGCCGCTCAGTCGGACTGATGAAATTTCCGGCCGAATTATTGACCAAGCCATCCACCTGACCAAACTTTTCAATTGCTTTGCTGATCACATTCTCGATCTGTTCAGGCTTTCTGACATCACAGGGAACATATAAGATATTTTCGCCTGAACTCGCTTTCAGCTCCTCGACAGTGCTTTTCAATACATCCTCTTTCCGGCTGCATATCACCACATTGGCGCCTAATTTTAAAAAATATCCAGCCATCGATTTGCCCAATCCCGTCCCGCCGCCGGTTACTATGATCGTCTTATTCGCGAGCGAGCCTTCGCGGAGCATTCCTTCCGTGTTTGACATAGTACCAGACTTTGGGTGAAGAATTTGTTATTGTTGCGCAAGCAAATAAAGCACGGCCATTCTCACTGCTACTCCGTTTTCCACCTGATTCAGTATGATGGAGTGGTGGGAATCGGCGGCGTCGGAAGATAATTCCACGCCTCTGTTGATCGGGCCGGGGTGCATCAGTACGATTTCCTTGTTCAGGTCGTCGAGCATTTGTTTATTTATTCCAAAATAAAGCGAATATTCCCTGAGGGAGGGGAAGTACTTGATCTGCTGTCTTTCCAGCTGGATACGAAGCACATTTGCTACATCACACCATTCCAGCGCTTCTTTTACATTGTGACCAATTTTTACGCCCAATTCGCCTAAATGTTTAGGTATCAGTGTGGAAGGCCCACAAACCATTACTTCGGCACCCAGCTTTTGAAGGCAGAATATATTGGATAAAGCTACCCTGGAATGCGTAATATCGCCGATGATCGCAATCTTCTTCCCTTGCAGATCCCCCAATTTCTCGCGCATTGAAAAGGCATCCAGAAGCGCCTGGGTAGGGTGCTCATGCGTGCCGTCGCCAGCATTAACAACATTTGCAGGTATGCGGGTGGACAGGTAATGCGGCGCTCCCGGGCTGCTGTGGCGCATCACGATCATATCCACTTTCATGGCCAGGATGTTGTTCACCGTATCCAGCAGGGTTTCACCTTTTTTGACTGAACTGCCGGATGCTGAAAAATTGACTACGTCAGCTGAAAGCCGCTTTTCTGCAAGCTCAAAAGACAATCGGGTTCTGGTGGAATTTTCGAAGAAAACGTTGGCGATAGTAATATCTCTCAGGGAAGGTACTTTCTTGATGGGCCGGTTGATGACATCCTTGAATTCAGTCGCTGTATCTAAAATCGTCTGGATGTCGTTCTCGTTCAGGTTTTTAATTCCAAGTAAATGCCGGACCGAAAGTTTTGTCATTGTGAATTGTCAATGAAAGTTTCGCAAAGATAGCAAGGAAGCTGGCATTGAGAAAAAACTGACCGCAATTCTGGTACTCAAGAAAATTTCAAAAATGTCATTCAGGATCTTTGAACGCTTAACTTTACCGGCAAGTGTAGTTTTAATAAGGTTGCCAAAAGGGGGAACCTTTATTCTTTGATATGGAAAAGTCGACCGTTTTACAACATTTGAAATCGCTGCTGGAAGAAAGAATGCGCGTGGCCTGGGATGCAATGGAAGCCGCACAGGAATCGGCCAATGACCAGGGCAAAAGTTCAATGGGGGACAAATATGAAACTTCCCGCTCCATGGGGCAGCTCGACAGGAATATGCACGCAAGGCAGTTTGAGCAAACCCGCCAGGAGAGGCTGATTCTGGAAAGGGTGAATCCGGGGGAAAAAAGCCAGCGCGTTGCAGTAGGCTCTCTTTTGGAAACGACTGCGGGCTGGTTTTTCGTCGCGGTCAGTCTGGGTTCGGTTAAAATAAATGAAGAGACCGTTTTGGCAGTCTCTTCGTCTTCCCCGGTCGGCGCTTCCTTATTAGGAAAAGAGGTCGGAAATAAATTTGATTTTATGAAAAAGCAGCACGAAATCCTGAGCTTACATTAGGTTCAGGCCATATTATGGTACACGCGCTGCACATCGTCGTCATCCTCAATTTTCTCGATCAGTTTCTCCACTTCGGCAGCTTCTTCTTCACTTAAAGTCTTGGTATCGTTCGGAATGCGTTCGAAGTCAGCTTCTACGATTTCGTAGCCATTTTCTTCAAAATAATGCTGCAATGCACCGAATGCAGAAAACTCGCCGTAGATATTGATCAAATCCGTCTCCTCGTCGAGAAAAACTTCCTCTCCTCCAAGGTCGATCAGTTCGAATTCCAGTTCTTCCAGGTCTTTTGCATTGTTCTTAATCTTGAAAATGCATTTACGGTCGAAAATGAAATCGAGCATTCCCATGGTACCCAGGCTGCCACCGAGCTTGTTAAAATAGCTTCTTACATTGGCTACTGTCCTGGTCGGGTTATCAGTGGTACTTTCCACCAGAATCGCCACACCGTGCGGGCCGTAACCTTCATAAACCATTTCCTTATAATCTTCCTGATCTTTGGAGGTTGCCCGTTTGATCGCTCTTTCGATCGTATCTTTCGGCATATTGGCTGCCCTGGCATTTTGTAAAAGAACACGTAGTTTCGCGTTGGTAGCGGGGTCCGCAGTTCCGCTTTTTACCGCAAGAACGATTTCTTTGCCGATCCGGGTAAAGGTCTTGGCCATTTTATCCCAACGCTTGAACATTCTAGCCTTTCTATATTCAAAAGCCCTTCCCATGCTTGTTATTGTTAATTGTATAAAGATTTAGATGACACGAAGGTGATCATATTTTGCACAAAAATAAAAAGACGGACAGATCAGGCAAAAAATAAATTTTCACAAAGAATAACATATACAAAATGATCCTCAACTGGCAATTCAAAACTTTTGATGAGCTTTCCAAAGAAGAACTTTACCAATTGCTGCGCCTCCGCACGCAAGTATTCGTGGTAGAACAAAGATGCTGTTTCCTCGATATGGATAACAAAGATCAGCTCTGCCACCACTTATTGGGCTACCGCGACGATGCCCTTGTGGCCGTTTCGAGAATAGTGCCGCCTGGCTTATCCTATATTTATCCGTCTATCGGCAGGATTGCGGTTTCGTCCGCTGCCAGGGGGATAGGTGCTGGCGTGGAATTGCTGAATATCTCCATCGGAATGACCGAAAAACTGTACGGCAAAGTTACTATTCGCATTGGTGCACAGTTGTATCTTAAAAGATTTTACGAATCATTCGGTTTTATACAATCCAGTGAAATATATCCGGAGGACGAGATCGATCATATTGAAATGACCAGAATAGCGAAAGAAAAATAGTGAAAGCCACCAAATGGGGAACGAATTCCCAACTTTGCTGAATTAATAAACACTGGTAGTAGGGCTCGGTTGAATTAAAATTGAATGGTACTGGAATATTCCCAGAAAATGTAGTAGTAAAACTACGAATTTTAAAAAAAAACTTCGATAAAAATTGCTCTATCCCACTTTGTTTGATAATTTGGCACAGAATTTTAGTTATTAGTATTCAGTCAAGCAAATTGTTGCCTGGGACTGACGCCCGTCAGAAACCCAATAACATTTTTGACGAACACTGATAGAGGAGGGTTTACGTGGAATGGCCTACTGTAATGCGGTAGGCCATTTTTTTGTTCCCTACTAATTGGTTAGCAAAACGAAATCGTGTTCATTTGTAGCATTATCAGAACACGCCATACCATTTCATGACCAAAGTAACCGATTTTATTCAGCAGGCCAACGGTAAAACGTTGTTTTCCATCGAGATTATCCCCCCATTAAAAGGTCAGAATATTAATGAATTGCTCAATTCTATCGAACCGCTCATGGAATTCAAGCCTCCTTTTGTGGATGTTACCTATCACCGGGAGGAACTGATCGACCGGGTCGGGACCGACGGGATAATTGAGCGGGTACCTATCCGTAAAAGGCCTGGGACTGTTGGGATTTGTGCAAGGTTAATGGAGCGGTTCCACGTCGACGCAGTGCCGCATGTAATCTGCGGAGGTTTTACCAAAGATGAAACGGAAGACGTATTGATTGATCTCCATTATCTGGGGATCGACAATGTGCTGGTTTTGCGCGGTGATCCTGAGAAATCGGCTGGCGTTTTTAAGCCCAAGTCGGGAGGCCACACGTATGCTTCCGAACTTGTAAGCCAGGTAAGTGACATGAATAAAGGGATCTTGCTGCACGCGGAAACGGAAATGTTTCCTACCAATTTTTGCATTGGCGTGGCTGGTTACCCCGAAAAGCATTTCGATGCGACCAGTTTCGATACAGATTACCAGCACCTGCGCAAGAAAGTTGAGCTTGGCGCCAACTACATTGTTACACAGATGTTTTTTGATAATGAAAAATACTTCCGCTTTGTAGAAAGGTGCCGTGCAGAGGGTATTACAGTGCCCATTATTCCAGGCTTGAAACCGCTTGCCACCCGGAAACAACTTTCAGTGCTCGCCCAGATCTTCCATCTTGAGTTTCCGCAGGACCTTGTGAAAGAGGTAGAAAAATGTGCTTCCGACAAGGAGGTGCGCCAGGTGGGAATCGAATGGGGAATACAGCAGTGCCGGGAATTAATTGAATATGGGGTTCCTGTACTGCATTTTTACACAATGGGCAAATCAGATAATGTTTCCCAGATCGCGAGACAGGTTTTTTAAGTCAAATCCGGCTTATTCATAGCATACAGCAGTTCCATTTGCGCTGACCATCAGCATGGAACTGTTTCCGCCTATTGTTTCAAGGTCGATATCCACGCCGATTACTGCGTTGGCACCGAGCCGCTGTGCCTGGTCCATCATTTCGCGGATCGCAATGCTTTTTGCTTCGCGAAGCCCCTGTTCGTACGAGCCTGAGCGGCCGCCAACTACGTCCCGGATGTTTGCCAGGAAGTCTTTGAAAAAATTGGCGCCGATAATTGCCTCGCCATTTACCAAACCAATGTACTTAATGATCTTTTTGCCTTCGATATTCGGGGTAGTAGTAACAAGCATATCAGCGTTCGGTTTTGTTTAATTTTCGGGGATGAATTTAGTCGTTTTGAAAAAGGCAGGGTGTAAAATAGTGGTTTAACGGCAAAGAAGCATCTCATGATGGTAATTTTTAGTTAAACGTGGAAATTTGTCAGTTTTAAAAAGCCCCGGCGACAGCCCCGAAAGAATAATGGTTAGCTTTGTTTTTGAGTTATTAAGATTAAAAAAGTAGTTATGGAACAGTCTGTCAAGACAATTAATACAATCATCAGCAGTAGACGCAGCATTTTTCCTCCAAGTTATATCCAGAAGGAGATTCCGGATGAGGTGATCAGCAATATCCTTGAAAATGCCAACTATGCACCCACACACAAGCTGACGGAGCCTTGGAGATTCATCGTTTTCAAAGGTGCCAGCCTTAACAAACTTGCCGGCTTTTTCTCGGAAAGGTACCGTACCGTTACGCCTCCCGAATCTTATGTGCAGGCGCGCTATGACGCTGCCGGTGAGAAAGTCCTGAAATCAGGCTGCGTAATTGTTATCAATGCGGAGCTCCACCCCGACAAACTGCCCGAGTGGGAAGAAACAGCTTCCGTTGCGTGCGCGGTACAAAATATGTGGCTTACTGCCACAGCCTATGGATTAGGCTCCTATTGGAGTAGTCCGGGCGTCCTGAAGGAGCTTGGCGCATTTCTTGAACTTCCCGAAAACCAAAAATGTATGGGCCTCTTTTTCATGGGCTACCACGATGCCCCCGAAGTACCTGCCCGCCGGACTCCCATTGAAGGCAAGGTTACCTGGGCGGAATAATGGCAAAAAATAAGACGGTTCTTCGCGCAGATAAGGTTTCCAAACAGTTCGGTGACCAGCCTGTACTTTCTGATATTGATTTGGAACTGAGGGCAGGAGAGTGGCTGGCGATTTTGGGCGAGAGCGGCTCGGGTAAAAGCACGCTCCTGCGCATTTTTGCTAGGTTTCTGGATTCCGATCAGGGTAAAATTATCTTCAATGGGGATGAACTGAAATCTGTAAGCGGAGAATTGATTCCCGGGCATGAGTCGATCCGGTTGATACACCAGGAATTTGAGCTTTTTCCCAATCAAACTGTCGAAGAGAATATAGCCTATTCTCTTCGCTTTTATGATACCGGGTACCGTAACGAGCGTGTAGCGGAATTGCTGGAAATTGCGGGGCTCGGTTCTGTACGAACCCACAAAGCGAAGTTGTTGTCGGGAGGTGAAAAGCAGCGTACCGCCATAGCGAAGGCACTGGCCGAGCAACCGGATGTATTATTGCTCGACGAACCTTTTGCGCATCTCGATAACCACAACCGGCGCGTACTGGGCGATGCGATTGAAAGTATGCGCAGGCAGCAAAAAACCAGCTGCATTTTCGTGACGCACGAGTCATCGGACGCGCTCGCCTGGTCCGACAGGATCGCTATCCTGAAAAATGGAAAGATCATTCAAATCGGCACACCGTCGGAAGTGTATAACCAGCCTGTCAATAGCTATGTAGCCGAATTGACGGGAGGGATCAACTGGCTTGGCAGCGGGGAGAAGCGATATTTCATCAGACCGGAAAAGATCAAAGCTACCCGGAAACAGGAAAAAAGCAAATGGCAGGGAAAAGTAGAAGCCATTCGTTTTCATGGAAACTACTGGGAAATACGCTGCACGAATGGGAAGGAGCAGCTTTCGTTTTACAGGAATAAATTGAATGTCGGGATAGGAGAAACGGTATTCCTGACTTACGCGGCAAAGGATCTTGGTAACCTGTAGTTAAAGGCTAAACCAGAAAGAAATCTTCACTGCAAAGGGTGTCACGTTAGGATTATCCAGGTAAGTCAGCCGATGGACGAAGTCGATCCTGCCGGTTTTTAGAATATTATCGATCCCATAACCCAGTTCCAGATACGGTCTGTCTTTCAGTTTGTTAAACAGCTGGATCTCATTTCCTGCTTCGTCGGTTGAAGCAGTCAGGGAAAGGTTTGCGTCGCTGATGCTGCCATAAAACAGCTTTCCAGTAGCGAGCATTCTCCACTTTAATTTCTTGATAGCGGGGATGCGGTTTAACAGAAAGCCTTCAAAGTTGTGTTCTAACCGAAGGGAAACGTAGCGGTCGCTGACAAACTCAAAATAACGCATCATATTGAATGCATTGTCCACATAGAACAGCGACTCATTTCCCAGCGGCGTATAAAGGAGCGGGTAGGGCAGTGTCGAGGGGATCAGTCCAAATGTGATATTGTAATAAGTTCTCCCGATTACCCCGGTACGAAAACTTTGCTTTACGTTGAAAGACAGTTTGTTATAATTAAAATCACCTCCCAGGAAATTCCTGATTCCCAGCGTGTAGCGCAGCGTAAATGCCGGAGAATTCCCGTTGCCCATACTAATCCGCTCGTTGTCATTCTGAAGGAATGTTTCCTTGTTCGCAAATCGCGTTTCAAGATTAATTTCTGTAATGTCAAAAGAACTCCTGGTAGGCGAGTCAATACCGGCTTCCGGGTTGGTTTTGTAAGCAAAGGGAAACAGCGGCCTGAAATCCCTGTGCCTGATCTGCAGACTACCCGTCAGGCCTTTCACAACCTCACGCTTGAAATAGGCAGAAATGTCTTCCTGCCAGTATGCCCGGCGAAATGCACCGAAACGCGAAAATGCCCCAAAAAGAGTATTAGGGCCAATCGTTTCCGCAGATACCCCAAGACGTTCCAAATCCTTTGAATAGGAAATGCCCGCCATCGTCCAGGGTTTTCTGTCGATGATATAGTCCATTCCCGCGCCGTACTTAAAAGCTTTGTCCCGCGTTCCATACGCGCCGTAACCACTGAAAATCCATTTACGGCTGAAACCTGGGTCTGTACGGAAACCCATACGGAAACGGTGCCCTTCCACTGCATTGTTAGCGTACAAAAACAAATAAGGGCCGATATCGATATTCCATTTGTCGATCTTCTTATATCCGTTTACAAGAATGTTCAATATCTCGGTATAAGTTTTCACGACCGGCAAAACCCGCAGTGAATCAACAAGTTGGAATGATAGTTGCTCGCTCGGACTGAGCGCCTCGGGCCGGCTTTTGATCCAGAAAGCGGAATCATGTTTCATGTAGTCTTCTTTCAGCTCGATCGCGGTATCATAAAATTTATTATCGCGAGGGGCATTCAGCTTAAACTTCGAGTTGGCTGAATAAAATTTGAGGAGCATTCCGGCGGTTTGTTTTGTGGGTTCATCCACGTCGATTAGTACGCGCGTTTTTGCAGTAACCCATTTGCCTTCGTCTTCAAAAAGTTCGTAAGACTGCTGAATTTTGATCTTTTCGATAAAATTCAGGTTTGCTTTTTTACCTACATTGACATCGATCTGCGTCAATGCATACGTGTCGCCATCTACCCAGAATGTCCCCGTAAATGCCAGGTCCTGCTCTTGTCTGGGTTCGAACTCAATGTGGTAATCATAGCTGGAACCATTGTAGACACTATCGGCAAGGTAGAAATCGTAATATAGCTTCCAGTTTTCGCTGATAGGCGAGACGAAATCTTTTTCGAGGAGGTTTAACCAATTATTGTAAAAATTATATTGTTGAAATGAAGATCCGATCAGCTGCGAAGTCAGGCTTCCGTCTGTAAGGCCTACACCCGAGATCTTCGTTTTGTTAATGATCTCTTTTTTCTTCTTAGGATCTCGTCGATAAAAAACGTTAGAAACTGACTCTGAAATAAAGATAGGGATGATCGTTTCGCCATTTTCACCCTTCACTTCATCATACTTATCAACAATGTGCGTCATCTTTTTGACAGCCTTTCTGTTCCTGAATTTTTCCGAAAGGTTATCAATGTCAATCTGGATTTTGTTATAACTCTCATATTCAACCGCGCCCAGATTGTCCGGATTATTACTCCTTTTGTTGGCCACAATTTTACGTAAAATTGCCCAGGCAGGGTTCTCACCTGCAAAGATCTTTACTTCTTTTAGCTGGGTTGAGCCGGGAGCGAGCTGCACGTCGATTGTTTGCTCGGTTATCCCTGCCTGGATCGCTTTGCTGCGGTTGTCGTAGCCGACATAAGTTACGCTGATAGAGTCGGCCGGCGGATTGTAATGAAGCTGGTAAAATCCATCAAAATTGGTAGTAGTGCCGTAGAGCGATGCTCTAATCGCAATATTGGCGAAGGGGATAGGGTCGCCGGTACTGGCATCGGTAACCCGGCCTTTGATCACATGGGTTGTTTGTGATACAGCTTTTCCCGAGCTGATTAATGTAAGTAGAAATAAGAATATTGTGATATTAAAGAAAGCATTTCGATCAACCGCTAATCGCCTCGTACGCATGCCCTCACTTCGGTCTCTCATTGTTCCTGATCTCATTGTTGGAGGTTATATCCGCAGACGGCCGTAAAATGTGCACGTCCAGAACTGCTTTGGGCCTGGCCAGGTATTCTCTGATCAGCGTACGCATTGAATACCCGTCCGGAACATCCTGTGCGGCGAAGGATATTGCGTCAATGCCCTCATTATGTGCAATATACAGTGCCCTGGCATTATGAAAATTCTGGGATATGATCGTGAAGTTGTCCTGATTAAACAGTTCTTTACACCTGACAACAGAATCAAATGTCCGGAAACCGGCGTAATCGAGGGTCATTACATTTTCAGGTATACCGAGATTCAGGAGCGCCCTTTGCATGGAAAGCGGCTCATTATAATACTGCGAATCGTTGTTCCCGCTCAATATGATGTACTTGATCTTCCCTTCCTTAAATAGCCTTGCAGTAGCTTCCATGCGATATTTGAAGAAAAGGTTATCCTTCCCTTTTTCAGATTTCGGACTTGTACCGAGTACCAATGCAACATCGTTGGAAGGCAGGCTTTCAATCGAGAAATAGTTGTATTGCCTTGTACAATACACTACCCACAAGTTACAAAGCAAGATGAAAACCATGCAAGCGAATAGTGAGGCTAATATGATCTTTATTGCTTTTTTCACCTAAATCAGAATGTGTCCGCACTCATGCCGACGTTACTTGCAATGTTGCCTTGCTATCTGTTTACTATACGCAAAAAATGACCGTTTCGTTGCCGCTGGCGCCGGGCTACACTGACTTAATACTTATGTTCATCCAAACAAACCCAGCTGGCTTTTCGAATCCGGACCCTTTTTATTGTCTTTTTTTGATTTACCTACTTTCTCTTCCTCATTCACCTGTTTTTCTTTCTCTTCTGCTGGCTGATCTGCTTCAGTTTCAGCGGTATCCTCCGATTTTTCAGTTAAGATAACGGTATTTTCAGCTAAAACTTCCGGTTCGGATCCATCGGTTACATCTTCACTTGTTTCATCCTCTTCTACAACCGGCTCAGGATCTTCTGTTGACTCTGCCACAGGTTCTGGTAGTGGGGCTAGCCAGCGTATATCTTTGAATTTATCGTTTGGCAGCTTGTTTCCCATCGCGCGCCAGCCACGCAAGTCCACCATTTCTTCAATCAGATACTCCACTGCGGTTTGTTCTTTCTGCGGTGTTTTCGGGTATACAATTTCAAGTACGGGCCGCTTGTCCGCACTGGCCAGCAGCAATTTGCTGTTCTTGGCGTCGCTGATAAACAGGAATTTCTTGTCCAGCGAGGAAGTCTCGATGTTGAAACGTTTAATAAAATGCTGTTTCTGCCCGCCATCAAAATAAATGGCCGTGATGGCAAGGGCAGGGTCAAATTTTTTCACGAGCAACACTTCATTGGGTACGTAGTGATTGGTCAGGTCGAAGTTGGTGAGTTCGTAGGATCCGTCTTTGTAAATCACCAGAATGCTGTCGGACGGGCCGAAGTTTCCGAGATATTCACCTCTTTCGTCGCGGTTGAGGCGCCCGATGATCGGATCGAACCACATATCCACACCGCCCAGCGTAGAGCGGCCGGCCTGCTTCATCACAATTTTCCTGACCGGATATTTGGTCAGAATGTTACCCATTGCACTTCGGTTTTTGATCAGCAACTCGGCAAAATTGAAGTCAAACTGCTTGACTTTCGCTTTGCTCTGGGCTGTGAGGCTTACCGTGATGATCTCCGCCTCACCATTATCATTTGCGGTGAAGTAGGTGATCTTCGATTTGGGAGAACCCTGGGTCAGATCGTATTCCCGATCCCTGGTAACCGCCGTGATCTGGCATCTTTTAATATAGGAAACGCCCGTTTTTCCTTCCAGGTAAACGAGGTTATATACTTTGCGCTCATCATTTTTGACAAAAACCGCGCAGTGAATAATGTCCTTTCCGACAAATATTTTCTCCTGAACCTTGGTAACGAGGCATTTACCGTCACCCCTGAACACGATAATATCATCGATATCCGAACAATCCATCACATACTCGTCCTTTTTAAGACCATATCCGATAAACCCTTCGGCGCGGTTAACATATAGTTTCTGGTTGTTGGCGGCTACGATGTTGGCCGAAATCTGGTTGAATGCACGTATCTCAGTCCTTCTTCCCCTTCCTTTTCCATATTTTTTGAGCAGGTCGCGGAAATAATCGATCGCGAAACGGGTGATATTGGCCAGGTTGTCTTCGGTTTCTGCCAATTCCTCCTGCCATTTGCGCATCAATTCGTCGGCTTTAAAACCGTCATATTTGGAAATACGCTTGATTCGGATTTCCGTCAGCTCGACTATGTCGTCATCTGTGATCTCCCGATAGAACTGCGCTTTGAATGGTTCAAGTCCTTTATCAATTGTCCTGATTACCGCCTCGAAGGTTTCGCACTCCTCAATATCGCGGTAAATGCGGTTTTCAATGAATATTTTTTCAAGAGAGCCGTAAAGGATTTTTTCGAGAAGCGCGAGTCGTTTGATTTCGAGTTCACGTTGCAGTAAATGTACCGTCTGCTGGGTATTGTATTTCAAAATCTCAGTAACTCCTACAAAATGAGGCTTATCTGAAATAATAATACAAGCGTTTGGTGAAATGGATACTTCGCATTCCGTAAATGCATAAAGTGCGTCCATGGTAATATCCGGAGATACGCCTGGTGCCAGGTGTACCTGTATTTCAACCTCCGCAGCCGTATTATCAACTACCTTTTTGACCTTGATCTTGCCGCCGTCATTGGCTTTTACAATGGAGTCGATCAGGGAGGTAGTAGTGGTACCGAAAGGAATGTCGCGGATAACAAGCATTTTCTTGTCTTCTTCTTCAATCCTGGCACGCACCCGCACTTTTCCACCGCGGTGACCATCATTATAGTTTGAAACGTCAATATGCCCGCCGGTGAGGAAGTCGGGGAAGATTGTGACGTCTTTTCCCTGAAGTATAGAAATGGAGGCTTCGATCAGCTCACAGAAATTATGAGGCAATATCTTGGTAGAGAGGCCAACCGCAATACCTTCCACGCCCAGTGAAAGCAGCAGGGGGAATTTTACAGGAAGCGTTACCGGCTCCCTTTTCCGGCCGTCGTAAGAAAGCTGCCAGTCTGTGGTATCGTCATTAAAAACGATCTCCTTGGCAAACCGTGACAGCCTAACTTCAATATAACGGGCCGCAGCGGCACTGTCGCCGGTACGGATATCTCCCCAGTTTCCCTGGGTATCAAAAAGCAATTCTTTCTGGCCGATATTGACGATCGCATCGTAGATGGAAGCATCGCCATGCGGGTGGTATTGCATCGACGAGCCGACCACATTGGCCACTTTATTAAAACGCCCGTCGTCCATTTCATTGAGCGCATGCATAATGCGCCGCTGAACCGGTTTAAGACCGTCTTCAACAGCAGGTACCGCACGCTCAAGAATTACGTAAGAGGCATAGTCCAGAAACCAGTTTTCATACAAACCCGAAATGGGCAATTTATCATGCAATCCGCTATCTTCTACGTCAGGCGTAGCTCCGTTTTCGTCCATAAATGAAGGAGGAACCAGGTTTTAAACTATCAGTAATGTAAGGTCTTAATCTACGGCTTTCGATGAAGGACTGCACCGCCTGAAAGAACGGTACAGGACGAATATTACCGCGAGATTGGTTTGAATTAACTGCTAATATAGCAAATAAAGCAATAATTCTCAGTTTGCAATATCAGGTTCCTGCGCGTTCAGGACGGTCAGCAGCTCGCTGATCATCATCGCTGTAGCTCCCCAGATTTTGTACCCCTGCACCATATAGTGAGGGGCATGTACCTGTTCGCCACGCACTTGAATGTCACTGGATCCGATGATATTGATGTCGGATATTTCTTCCAGCCTGATCTCGAAAATGTCCTCCACTTCGCGTGGGTCCGGGTAGAAGTCGGGGCGGTAGGGCATGGCGGCAATGACCGGCAATACGTAGAAATTGCTCGGGGGAATGAACAGCTCTGTGAGTATACCGAGAATTTTAACGTCGTTCAGCCTCAAACCGATTTCTTCCTGGGCTTCCCGTAATGCTGTTCTTATCAGGTCCTTGTCCGTCAGCTCATACCTGCCGCCTGGAAATGCGACCTGCCCCGAATGCACGCCATCGTAGGCGGGGCGGAGGATGAGGGGGAAATATATTTCGTTTTTATGCGGATAAAATAGGATCAGGATTGCGCTTTTGCGTGTGCGGGCATTGGGTTTGAAAGTAAGCCGCAGCTTGCTTGAAGCCTGCATCAGCTTGTGCGCAGAGTCACCTGGCAGCGGGTACTTCAGTTTTCTTGTTAATTGTTCAGTAAATAACGAAAAGGATTCCAGTGATGCCATCGCGGCTTTGGGGTGTCTGGGGATAATGCGGATTAACTATATTTTGGCATAGTGCAATTCGCGGTTAAAATCAAAAAAGCTTTCAAGGCTCAAATCTTCATCAAGGTCCTCCCAATGAATGCTGTCGCCGGCAGGACCGATTTCATAATTCTCACGATGAGGTTGCGATGCTCCGTTTAATCTGGCAAACCAATTGATCGGATTGCCAATGGTGTGGCCGCTATCGGTAACAACATATATATTATTCTCGTCGAACCAAACTTTCACGATCTTCATAACTGTATTGGTAATGTTGATACCTGTTTTACTCTCCATGAAATTCCAGCCATTTTTCGGCAATCAAATCACTGTTCTTTTCAACCAGAGCCTCTGCCAGGATCAGGTCTTTTGGCTTAATTCCGTGACTTTCAACCAGCCTGACAGGGTTTATTTCAAATTTAGCAGTTCCATCCGAGTTTCTTACATGAATATGAACAGGCAGATGTTCCAGGCTGTAAAAGAAAAACTTCATTCCAAACATTCGGAAGATTTCTGGAATGTGTGTGTGAAGTATTAGTGCGTGATTGGTATTTTACAAATATAATAAATAACAATCGCCGTATTAAACCGGGGCGTATAACTTCGCGAGCTGCTCGGCGCAGCGCTCTCCGTCCATCGCGGCCGACATAATCCCGCCCGCGTATCCGGCTCCTTCACCGCAGGGAAAAAGGCCTTTAACCTCGGGATGCTCGCAGCTTTCCCGCTCACGTGGTATCCGCACAGGAGAGGAGGTCCGGCTTTCAACGCCGATCAGCTGGGCGTCGGGTGAAAGGTATCCCCGCATTTTTTGTCCAAAATCCTTTAATGCTTCCCGCAGCGGAAACGCGATATTTTCTGGTAAAATATCATATAAATCAACCGATTGAAGTCCCGGTTGATAAGACGTTTCCCGCAATTCCGGCGAAATTCTCGATCGCACAAAATCAGTAGCCAGCTGTGCAGGTGCAGTTTGCGTGGCTCCCGCCAATGCGCAGGCCCGCTGTTCCATTTCCATTTGATACTGCAATCCTGCCATCGGACCGAAAGATTTATAAGGCAGCAAATCCGGCTCTTCCACCGACACCACCAGCCCCGAATTGGCATAAGGAGAGTCGCGTTTCGAAGGCGACATGCCATTTACCACCACCTCGCCGACAGCAGTAGCCGCTGGGACAATAAAGCCGCCCGGGCACATGCAAAAAGAAAATGCGCCCCTTTGCACCCCTTTGTAATGCGTTTGGGTAACCAGGCTATATGAAGCGGCGGGCAGGTAAGGCCCGCGATCAGTAGTGCAGTGATATTGTATTTTATCTATTGTATTCTGAGGATGTTCAATGCGCACGCCCATTGCGAACGATTTGCTTTCGATCAGGATGTTTTTGGAATGCAGCAAAGTGTAAATATCCCGCGCTGAATGCCCCGTCGCGAGAATTACACCCAAACCCAAATGCTCCTTACCATCTTCGGTAACAACGCCCTTCATCGTCCCTGATTCAACGATCAGGTCGGTCACCTTCGTGTTGAAATGGATCTCGCCGCCTGCATTCAAAATGCTTTCGCGCATTTCCGAAACTACGACCGGCAGCTTATTGGTGCCGATATGCGGGTGGGTATCGATTAATATTTGCTCATTTGCGCCGTGCTGGACGAATATTTCCAGTATCCGCCGAATATCGCCGCGCTTATTGGAGCGGGTGTATAGCTTTCCGTCAGAATAAGTACCTGCCCCGCCTTCGCCGAAGCAGTAGTTGGATTCGGGATTGACGATATGGTCTTTATTAATAGCCGCAAGGTCACGGCGCCGCGCACGTACATCTTTTCCTCTTTCGAAAACAACCGGTTTAATGCCAAGTTCAATCAGTCGCAGCGCCGCAAACATACCGGCCGGGCCGCAGCCGATAATGATTGCCTGAGGGCGGGAGCTGACGTTTTTGTATTCAAAATGAGAAGTAAGCAGCGTGGGGGCAGCTTCGTTGACATAAACTTCGGCCTGCACATTGACCTTAACCTGCCTGCTACGGGCGTCTATCGACTGTCTTGTTTTGCGGATAATTGGCTGGTCGGCCTCCCGGATGCGCAGTTTTTTTAAAATATGTTGACGGAACTGTTCGTCGTCCAGCGCGATCTCCGGCGTAAGCGTAAGTTGAAGCGTATGATGCATAAGAAAGGGATTTATCCTTTAATTGATGCAAAGTTAAAAATTCCGGTGCTGAAACTGAAAGGAAATGGGCGGCGATCGGTTGGGTAACATCCTGCCTAATGCTACTTTGATAGTAAATTTCAACAATATTATATGGAAACGAACCGACGTCAGTTTCTCAAAGCAGTACCTGCACTGGCTGCTACACCGGCTTTTTTGGCCGCCGGTCAGGTTGAAAAAGCGGCCCCGTTCCCGCTTTCCTGCAATCAGTATTCCTGGATAACATTCTATGCCCGGGACGGAAAAGATTGGTCTGCAAATCCAGACGCTTCACTGGCCGATTTTGCTTCAACCGGCCTGAAAGCTTACGAGCCTGCTTTCAATAATGCAGGAGAAGTGACAAAACTTTTGCCGCTTTTGAAGAAATATCAGCTGTTAATGCCGTCGGTGTACGTCAATACTTCCCTGCACGACGCCGGGGAAGCGGGCAAATCCATCGAATCCGTACTATCGATTGCCGAGGCATTGAAACCGGCGAATACGAAAATCATTGTTACCAACCCGAATCCTATTAAATGGGGCAGCGCAGAGAATAAGTCGGATGCGCAACTCGCTGAACAGGCGAAAAATATGGACAGGCTGGGCGCCGAGCTGAAAAAGCGTGGAATGACACTCGCTTACCACACGCACGACGTTGAGTTGCGGGCGGCGGCGCGGGAATTTCACCATATGCTTTTAGCGACTGATCCGAAAAACGTATCGCTTTGCCTCGACGTGCATTGGGTATATCGGGGTGCCGGCAACTCTCAGGTTGCTTTGTTTGATATTGTCAAATTGTATGGAAAACGTATTACCGAGCTGCACATCCGTCAATCAAAGGGCGAAATCTGGCAGGAGACTTTTGGGGAAGGGGATATCGATTACCCCCGGCTGGTCAGTTCGCTCCATGCAATAGGGATCAAACCGCACCTGGTTTTGGAACAATGTTTGGAAAAGACCTCACCTAAAACCATGAACGCAACCGAGGCACATAAAAAGGATATGGTTGAAGTGAAACGGGTGTTTGGTGTTTGATCAACAAAGCGATGGGGCAATTTGAAAAACTGATATTTAAACTTCTTTCGGGTGCAGCCGATAACAATTTAGTTTTAATGATTTAAGGTCAATTCTTTTGAATCTGGGATTTACAGAAAAACAACGGGAGGTAGTCACAGAATTTTTTATAAGGAAAATATTGTAGAAATTGTAAATATCCAGGCTGATGGGAACAAGGCCAAACCTTATCAGATTAAACAGGTAAGAGCAATTATTTTGAAATACAAGCTTGTCAGTTATGAATAGCAAATACGAGCTCATCATTTATTGGAGCGAAGAAGATAACAGGTTCATCGTAGAAGTTCCCGAACTGCCAGGCTGCATGGCCGACGGCGCATCGCAAAGCGAAGCGCTTGCCAATGCGCAAATTGTGATCGAACAATGGATCGATACGGCAAAGGAGCTCAACCGCGAGATACCGAAGGCGAAGGGCAAGCTAATGTATGCCTGATATGCCCGCAACCGATTTTCTCCAGATTTCCGAACTTCTCACTCCCGAGCAGCGCCTGATTGCTGACACGGTGAGGGAGTTTACGGAAAAAGAGATCAAGCCTATCATCGAAGCTTGTGCGCAGAAGGCTGAGTTTCCCGTTCACCTGATCAGGAAATTTGGCGAATTAGGCGTATTCGGGCCGACCATCCCGCCCGAATATGGCGGCGGCGGACTGGATTATATTTCCTACGGCTTAATGTGTCAGGAGATCGAAAGAGGTGATTCCGGCATGCGATCGACGATTTCCGTGCAAAGTTCATTGGTAATGTGGCCTATTTTTACATTCGGCTCAGAAAATCAAAAACAAAAATACCTTCCCCAACTCGCAACCGGTGAAATGCTCGGCTGTTTCGGATTAACTGAACCCGATCACGGATCGAACCCGGCCGGTATGAAATCTACCCTTACGAAAACGGAGGATGGCTATTTGCTCAACGGATCGAAAATGTGGATATCCAATGCACCTTTTGCAGACATCGCGGTGGTGTGGGCCAGAAACGAGGATGGCAAAGTAATGGGTGTTTTGGTGGAAAAGGGAATGCAGGGTTTTTCAACTCCCGAGATCCACAACAAATGGTCGCTGCGCACGAGTGCTACCGGCGAGCTGGTTTTCGATTCAGTTTTTATTCCTGAGGGAAATGTGCTGCCGGGAGCTACGGGTATCAAAAGTGCATTGCAGTGCCTTGATAAAGCCAGGTACGGTATTTCCTGGGGCGCGATCGGCGCGGCTGTGGATTGCTATGAAACGGCTGTGAAGTATGCGAAAGAACGCATTCAGTTCGACAAACCTATTGCCGCATTTCAGCTTACACAAAAAAAGCTGGCTGAAATGCTGACCGAAATCACCAAAGCACAACTCCTTTCCTGGCGGCTTGGTGTATTGATGAATGAGGGAAAAGCTACTACCGCGCAGATCTCGATGGCGAAAAGGAGCAATGTGCAGATGGCGCTGGAAGTGGCAAGGAAATGCCGGCAAATATTAGGCGCAATGGGCATAACAGGCGATTTTCCGATTATGCGGCACATGATGAACCTGGAATCGGTGGTAACTTACGAGGGAACGCACGATATTCACTTGCTGATCCTGGGCGCCGAAATTACAGGCATCAATGCATTTAAATAGCAAACGTCCGGTGCGATCCTACAACTTGCTCTGCAGCTCCCTGCTCGTTTTCCGCGACCCGTCGTGCGACCACCCAGGTGATTTCAACAGGTACTTTAATTTGGTAGAAATAGCGACCGGCTGGCTGAAATCCCGCCCGATTTCTTTCCATTCGTAAAAGACGGTTTGCAGCACATTTTCATGCCGCATTGATTTTGTCAACCCGTAACGCGGCGGTACTTCGGGTAGCTCTTCCTGAAAAGTGCCAAATATCCGGTCCCAGATAATCAGGCACATACCCATATTTTTATCCAGATACTGCACATTACTCGCATGGTGTACGCGGTGATGCGAAGGAGTGACCAGCACATATTCCAGCCAGCCCAGTTTTTTCACATATTCAGTATGCACAATGATCCCGTAAATCTGCGTGAGCGAATACATGACAATGATATCAGCAGGATTAAAGCCAAAAATCGACAGCGGAATAAAATAAATAAAACGGTACAGCGGCTGAAAAACCGATGAACGAAAGCCTGTGGTCAGATTAAAATGCTCGGAAGAATGATGCGTGACGTGCACTGCCCAGAAAAGCCTGCAGTGATGGTCGACATAATGCAAAGTGTAAAAAGCGAGATCCTCAAGTAAAAAAAGCAGCAGCCAGTAAACATAGGGATTTTCAAGGGGACGGAATATCGCGAGGTTGTAGAACCACATTAATACAGCAACGTAGAATGCCCTGAACAGGAGGTCGATGCCGCCGTTGCAAAGCATCAGGATTGCATTGGTGACGCTGTCCCGAAACGTGTAGGAGGGTCTAGTGGAATGGTCGTGGTGGCTTTGGCGGTGTGTCAGGAAGATCTCTAACCCGATTAATAACAGATAGAATGGAGCGGAAATCTTTAATAGAAAATCCTCCAAGTTATATGTGCCCGGCATAGTCGTATCTACAAATAGTTTGCAAATATAGCGGCGTACATCATCGTATAATTCGATGGACGAAGTTTTAAGAAATTTCTAATATCACTATCCTAACACCTTTGCAATCACTGCTTTTTCAGGGAATAATTTTCTTCAAAGCTTTTCTCAAAGCCTCGTTTTTGAATTTCTTCTGAAGGATAACCGGCGCCGCGATCCTTTCCCGGCAGTCGTAAATCGAGCACCTTTCGCAGGTCTGGTTTACTTCCCGTGAGGGCAGGTTGGGATCTTCCAGAAAAGCCAGTTTTTCACGGGTTTGCTCGTCCAGATAAATGCCCATCGAAACACTTACATTCAAATTCGGCGTCGGCGACATTTGCTGTGCGAAGCTGATCACCAGGTACTGGTCCTGCGTGTCGACGTAGGTGGATTTTTGTGCCTTGCACAATATACGCGGCTGCTCCTTGTTTTTGTTCAGTTCGGCCAGGTCATTCAGGATCGTGAGCGCCACCCAGCGACGGCAATAGTGCTCGTCCCGCACTGTATGCGGGTAATGCTTCCGGGAAATGTGCATTTCCTTCGTCATATCGAACACATTCTGACCGGAGAAATTATTGAACCTCGAAAAGAAGATCTGGTTAATGCCAAAATAGCGGGGCAGGATATTGCTGAGCCGGTAACAAAACGATTCGGGAGTGGTATTGAAATCGTGAATAAGCTGGATCAACTGCTCAGGTTGCCACGTTTTTTGTGCAAAAAAGTCGGTAATGGCAGGTACCAGGAGACTTCTTTTAATAATGATCGCACTTGCAAAATAGGAAGCCTTGAAATTGTTAAGCAATTGTTCGAAAGTCTCTGCTTCCACCAGCGCGGTAGTTTGCAGGCGGTTTTTCAGGCCTAAATGAAGATACCCTATCTCGCGGCCGTAAATGAATGCACGCTGAACAGACGATAAATGCGCATTGAGCAGCAGCCGGTTCCCCAGCGGGTTATTGATCGTCAGCGAGCGGACCGTTGAGAATTCAGGATTGGTGCGTTCGTTAATCTGTTCGATCGTGTAATTGAACTTCGATTTCAGGATTTCGGCGAGGTAATTTTCATCCAGCAGACGCTCCGGCTCTACTTCCTGTTCGGTCAGAAAACGTTCAGCTTCCAGTTCGATATCTTCAAAATAATTGTCATGCATTTCCTGGTAAGTGCGCAATGCAGAGAAATAGAATTTCTCTATCGACATATTATAATTCCGCGCGATCTCGATCAGTGTGCCTACAAAAGCGCTGATCTTCATGGGCGCGTCGGACAGGATTTCGAGCAGGTTGGCCGGGTCTATCCCGAAAAGTTCGAGTGGAAGTTCGGTGAGGATATTGGAGCTCAGCAGGTCCGAAATGGGTTCGAGGCGTTTGCTGAGTTTCAGGGAAACCAATGTGTCGTAGTCTACATCGATCGCGCGCGCCAGCGCTAGTATTTTGTCCGATTTAGGATATTTCTTTCCTTTTTCAATTTCGTTGATATATGAGATGGAAAGTCCTGATTTAGCAGATAGCTCGCTCAGGGAGAGTCCCTTATCCAGCCGGAGCTGTTTAAGTTTTAATCCAAATACCAACCTAACATTATCTGTATTTATCGCCACTGTATTGGATGAAAAGAGCCTGATTTGAAGGGTTTCGGTCTCAGGCAATTTAAATAAAGAAACGCAAAAGTAGAAATCAGATGATTCAACCCGACGGGAAACAAAGAAAAAACGGGACCGATCAAATGATGGTCCCGTCGTTTTCTGCTGCTGGCTTCACCTGGCTTACAAAATAGAGAAGCCGAGTGTCGCCTGGAACAGATTGCCTTTCTTGCCGAACTGAGATGCAGTGGTCGCGTTATTAAAATTGATCTTCACAACATCCGTAAAGTTTCCCTCGTAACGTACGTCCAGGCTCAAACGCCCGAAATCAACTCCTACACCTGCCTGGTAACCGTAGGCGAGGCGGTTTTTGAATTCTGCCTCTGAATTGCCGCCGGTTACGTCATCAAATGAATCGCCCAGTTTTCCATTGCTGTTTAATCTCAAAGAAGCCATCGGGCCAACATTAATCCGGAAGAACTTGGCGATTCTTATACCGAACAAAACCGGTACATCCAGGTTAGAAAAACGTACATCGACGTTTCCGTCCGAGTTCTGTACACCATCTTCGTAAACGTTGAATTTTCCCCCTTTTTGTGAAAGCAAAAATTCAGGCTGGATGTATGCATTTTTACCAAATCTGAAAAATACACCGCCTACAAAACCCAGTGAGCGGTTATCGTTGTCTTTGAAGTCAAATGCATTTCCTCCCGAATTGAGGGACAAATCGTTGCTGCCATTGATATTCGACAGGTTAGCGCCCGCTTTAATACCGAATCTGAAGGCAGGATCGTATTGAGCTGATGCGGAATAACTGATCAATAGTGCACACAGCGCAATTAGCATGTTTTTCATAGCGATATGAATTAGATAGTTTGAATGATGAACACCTCTTTATTAAATTATATTAAAAAGTTGTGCCCGGTTCAGAAAGCTGTTTGCAGCCGGTGCCTGGGCATTAGTTTCCCCAAAAGCGCTTCAATTTGGCCGCTTTGCAGGTTATTGGAAGTCGAAAGAGCTTGATAAGATCAAAAAACGCTATTTTTGCGCGTCGTTTGACCAAATGGTCTTTTAAGTCACCTTCCTAACACAGGGCAGCTTGCGGAACAAGGTCAATTTATAGTTCCGTAATGCATTAAATTATAAGATATGAGTGAGTACAGTCATTGGGAAATAGAAAAAAAATGGCAGGGTTTCTGGGAAGAAAAGGGGACCTTCAAAGTTTCCAACCAATCAGATAAACCTAAGTATTATGTGCTGGATATGTTTCCGTATCCTTCCGGGGCTGGCCTGCACGTGGGGCACCCGCTGGGCTACATTGCATCCGATATTTATTCCCGTTACAAAAGACTGAAAGGTTTTAATGTGCTGCATCCGATGGGCTTCGACAGCTTTGGGCTGCCGGCCGAACAATATGCGATCCAGACCGGTCAGCATCCTGCAATTACAACCGAGCAGAACATTTCCCGCTATATTGAGCAGCTGAAAAATCTGGGTCTGAGCTACGATTGGAGCCGCGAAGTGCGCACTTCCGATCCGGGCTATTACAAATGGACCCAATGGATCTTCGGCGAGCTTTTTAACAGCTGGTATAATAACGATACGGACCAGGCAGAGCCGATTAAAACGCTCATCCAAAAATTCAGCGAAAGCGGAAATAAAGGGATTAATGCGCCATCTGACGAAGATACCCCTGTTTTTACAGCCGAAGAATGGAATGCATTGTCGGAAGAAGAACAATATAAGATTACCCTGAAATACAGACTTACTTATGTGGCCGATGCAACCGTAAACTGGTGCCCTGGCCTGGGTTCTGTATTGTCGAATGACGAAGTAAAAGACGGCGTTTCCGAACGCGGCGGATTCCCGGTTATTCAAAAACTGATGCGCCAGTGGATGATGCGCATTACTGCCTATTCGCAACGCTTGCTGGATGGACTAGACACAGTAGACTGGACAGATTCATTGAAAGAACAACAACGCAACTGGATCGGAAGATCGGTCGGCGCGCTGGTGAAGTTTGAAATAATGGAGGAAGGGAGGAAGGAGGAAGGAGAAAGAAATCCTTTGTCCCTTTCCTCCGTTCCTCCATCCTCCCTTTCAATCGAAGTGTTCACGACAAGAGTCGACACGATTTACGGTGTTACTTTCATGGTGATCGCGCCGGAGCATGAGTTGGTGGATCAAATTACTACTGCCGGGCAGCGTAGGGCGATTGACGAGTATATTGCGATGACGCAGAAGAAGTCGGAGCGGGATCGGATGTCGGACGTGAAAACGGTTTCCGGTGCATTTACAGGCGCATTTGCGATCAATCCTTTCAATGGTGAGAAAGTACCGGTTTATATCGCCGATTATGTTTTAGCGGGCTACGGAACAGGCGCAGTCATGGCGGTTCCTTCAGGGGACCAGCGTGACTGGAACTTTGCAAAGCATTTCGACCTGCCGATCATTCCGATCCTGGATGCGCAGAAAGATGTGGAAACCCAGGCAGACGCTACGAAGGAAGGAAAATATATCAACTCGGGAATGATCAATGGTTTGACTTTCCATGAGGCCAATAAAGTTTTGATACAATATCTGGAAGAAAAGGGTATTGGTAAAGGAAAGATCAATTACAGGCTGCGCGACGCGGTTTTCAGCCGCCAGCGTTACTGGGGCGAGCCGGTTCCGGTTTTCTATAAAGAAGACAGCACCGGAACTCCTGTACCTTATCTGATGTCGGAAAATGAATTGCCGCTGAATCTGCCGGACGTAGATAAATACCTTCCGACAGAATCGGGTGAGCCGCCGTTGGGACGGGCGCAGGATTGGCAGCACGGTTCTGGGAATGCTTACGAACTGAGCACAATGCCGGGCTGGGCGGGTAGCAGCTGGTACTGGTACAGGTATATGGATCCTCAGAATCAGTCAGAATTTGCTTCGCAGGAAGCGATTGACTACTGGCAGAACGTGGATTTGTATATGGGCGGCACCGAGCACGCGACCGGACATTTGCTGTACAGCCGGTTTTGGAATAAGTTCTTGAAAGACAGGGGTTATGTACCTCAGGAAGAGCCTTTCAAAAAGCTGATTAACCAGGGAATGATCCAGGGGCGCAGTAACTTTGTGTACCGCGTGAAAAGTGAGGATTACGCTAATCCGACCTTCGTCAGTGCGGGATTGCGTGATCAGTATGAAGTTTCAGGCCTGCACGTCGATGTCAACATAGTTCAGAATGATGTGCTGGATATTGAGAAATTCAAAGCGACGCGCGCGGATATCGGTGCAGCAAACGCAAAGTATATTCTCGAAGACGGAAAATATGTGTGCGGTGTGGAGATCGAGAAAATGTCGAAATCCAAATTCAATGTTGTCAACCCCGACGACATCGTAGAAAAGTACGGAGCGGATACCCTGCGTTTGTATGAAATGTTCCTCGGCCCGCTGGATCAGGCAAAACCCTGGAATACCCACGGCATCGACGGTACTTACCGGTTTATACGCAAATTGTGGCGCCTTTTTTATAACGACGCCGGCCAATCGGTTGTGAAAGATATACCTGCGAAACCGGAAGAATTAAAGATCCTGCACAAAACGATCAAGAAAATTGAAGAGGATATTGAAAACTTCTCTTTCAATACCGGCGTGAGTGCTTTTATGGTTTGTGTAAATGAGCTGGGTAGCTTGAAATGTCACAGTAAACCTATTTTGCAGGAGCTGGTTATTCTGATTTCTCCTTATGCGCCGCACATTGCAGAAGAGCTTTGGGTTGCATTGGGTAATGAAGCGGGGACGGTTTCGGGCGCGGCATTCCCGAAATGGGAGCAGCAGCACGTAATCGATGCTATTTTTGAATATCCCGTACAGATCAACGGAAAAGTGCGGATCTCGATTCCTTTCCCGCTGGATACCCCTGGTGAGGAAATCGAAAAAGCGGTACTTGCGAATGAAACGGTGTTGAAATGGATGGAAGGAAAACCAGCCAGAAAGGTGATCGTGGTTCCAAAACGCATTGTCAATGTGGTGATTTAGGATTCGTGTCAATACAAAAGAAAGCCCGGCGCAACCAAATGCGCCGGGCTTCTTCTTGGCTAACAGCTATCATTTAATGGCCAGCACACGCTCCACAGGTTGTTCCGACAATTCAAAGGTTTTGGTCAGCTTTTCGCCTTTGCCGCTTATCTGAATCGTGTAGATGCCGCTGGGCAAATTTTTGACATTCAGTGCTTTTCTGAATTTCTCAGTATTCTTTCCGATTATCTCGCGGAACATGACTTGTCCCCGGTCATTGGTTACCAGCACGATCGCATTGCAGTCTGCATATTTGTCGACACTAATATGAATGTTGCCCGATTTTGAGGCGAAAATTCCGGTGCCGAAGCTGGTAACTTTTTTAGTCTCTTTATCCGCGGCAAAAGTATTGGCAACGAAAACAAAAGTGAATGCTACTGTGAAGGCGATTGATTTAAGTAAGTTTTTCATGGCTAATAAATGTTTAAAGGTTTTATCTGACTGCTATCCCTGATGGACATAACAAAGATAGGTGACGACAGGTACTATGTAATACAAAGTACAGGAGCGGTAGTATGTGAAAATAAGTGGTTGTAACTGCGGAACACTGAACTTTTGTATTTTTACCTCACAATGGCAAAAAGGAAAATTAAAGCCTCCACAAAGAAAACAGCTTACTTAAAACCCCTTCCACCCAAAGGATGGGCAATTGTTGCAGGTGTAGTTTTGCTGATCGCGGCCGTGATCTGGTGGCGTGACAGCAAGGATGAAAATCAATGGGAGTTTGTCAGCAAGTTCGGTATACGCTTACCGATGCGTTATTCGATCCATGGAATCGACGTTTCGCACCACAATGCAAAAATCAATTGGGACAAGTTGAAAAAGACCAGGTCCGGGGACGTTGGTATTGATTTCGTGTACATCAAAGCGACCGAAGGCGCGACGCATCTTGACAAACAATTTAGAAGAAACTGGAACGAGGCGAAAAGGGTAGGCATGAAACGCGGGGCCTACCATTTTTATAACCCCCGGGTGATGTCCGACAGGCAGGTGCAAAACTTCATAGGCCAGGTCGCAATGGAAGCCGGGGATATGCCGCCGGTACTGGATTTGGAAACGCACGCTGGCAGACCCGATGACATCATTATTAAGGGTGTAAAAAACTGGCTCACACAAATAGAAAAGCATTACGGCGTGCGGCCGATTATTTACGTTAATGAATATTTCTACAAAAAATATATAGCCGGAAACTTCGATGATTACCCGCTCTGGCTGGCTGGCTATTCCCGCGACGATATCAGCGACCTCGCGCTCGATGCCAAGGTATTATTCTGGCAGCACAGCGAAAAAGGCTGGGCCGATGGGATCAAAGGTTTTGTAGACTATAATGTGTTTTTACACGAAGGCGACGACTGGGCTTCCCTGGGTGAATAGCTACCGAATACTCAAGCGAGTAAAAGTACGCTGAGAATCAGGCCGGTGAAATCCTACTTTTGAACACAACCAAACATTAACTGTGTCATGAAGGGATTTCAATTTTGTCTGCTGCTGCTAATCGCCGGCTACTGCCTGACCGGGTGTAAGACTACTGCTATACTCTCTGCTAATTTTGAAAGCAATACGGTAGGCACTTTGCCGCCCAAAAACTTGCCGGGCGAACCTGCCGGTGATGAAATGACATTCGGCTCAGAACTGGAACCCAGGATACGGATCGTTGCTTCGGGGGGCAATAAGGCATTGAGCTTTACGCAGGTAAGTGCGTCAGGCCTGACCGCTCATAATCAGTGGCTGGGCTTCAAGGGTATTTCAACCAATTTTGTGGAACCAATGTGGTTTTATTTTACAGCGAAACATTCGGGGCTGGGCGGCAAAATTACTATTGATATTACCGACGGCGCTGCTGCCATTATCGGAAGGTTTTTCATCTCGCAGTCGGGCGACGTTTCGATTATAAGAAATGTAGCAACTGTGGAGGAGCAGCACGCCGGCAATATTCCACCTGATGAATCACACACCTTCATTGTCGCGCTGAATATGAGTAAATCGTCATATAACCTGATCATTTATAAATCGAGCGGAAATATAACGGTTGAAGACATTCCGGTGGCCAACAGTGCCCTGACCTACGCCAATCCTGCAAACCCCACCATTAGTTTCAGGTATGACGACGGCAGTTCATCCGATCGGAAATATGTGATGGAAGCGGTGACGATCAGCAGAAAGCAGCCTTGAAATAACGAGCCCCGGCGCGTACCGGGGCTGCTGTCATATCAAAGGTTCCTGCTGGCTGAGGCAGTGAAAACTACCCTGTCCCCAGATGATCTCCGTAGCTTCGAGCGGGATAATTTTACGTCCCGGAAAGGTTTGTTCAAGAATATCAATTGCAACCTGGTCATTCGGATTATTGAAAACCGGTACGATCACACCTGCATTACAGATCAGGAAGTTGGCATAGGAGCCAGGCGTACGGAAACCGTCGATTACAACCGCTTTCGGCATGGGCAGCTCGATGATATTCAGCTGCTTCCCATTCACCAGCCGCATATTTTCCAGCATAGTGAGGTTGGTGTGCAGGATTTCGTAGTTCTCGTCTTCCGGATTTGATTCTACGCAGGCTACCACGGTATCTTCATTCACAAAACGGGTTGTATCGTCAATGTGTCCGTCCGTATCGTCACCTACAATGCCGCCTTCCACCCATAGTACCTGCTCCATGCCGTAATAATCGCAGAGGTACTTTTCGATTTCTGTCTGGTTCAAATGCGGGTTGCGATTGGTATGGAGCAAACAGGATTTGCTGGTCAATATGCTTCCCGCGCCATTGAATTCCACCGCGCCGCCTTCCATGATAATGCCCGGATTCACAATCGGTAAATTCAGGTATTTCGCAACCGCGGCAGGCGTGCGGTTATCGTCGTCGTAGGGAGGATATTTGCCTCCCCACGCATTGTGACCCCAATCCACGATCATTTTCTGCTTTGTCTCCGGATTGATCACAAAAGAAGGTCCGTGATCGCGGCACCAGGCATCGTTGGTAGGTTTGATGATAAATTCGATTTTGGAAAGATCGACGCCGGTGCGGGAAAGTTCGGCTATGATGAATTCTTTAAGGTTCTCATTGTCAGCAATAATCCCCACATTTTCGCCCTGGCTGATCGCTTTGATGAAGGCCAGGTACTGTGGCCGCATTTGTGCCAGCTTTTCTCCCTGCCACGAGGCTTCGTTATGCGGAAAAGTAAGCCACGTAGCCCGGTGTGGGTACCACTCGGGAGGAAAAATGAAACCTGATTCTTTGGGGGTCAATGAAGTATTAAGCTCAGACACGGTATTGCGGTTGGTAAATAATTAAACCGCAAAGGTCGGAAAGGTTTTGGGTTAAGGCAAAATCAATTGTTCGCGACCATGACATTATCTACGAGGTAAGTGCCATCTACGGTTTCAAGGTGGTACGCCTTATTGACGCGCCTGGCATTTTCCTTGACAGCGCCGATTCTCCACATAGATACCAGGCCGGTAGCAGGTTCATAATGGTATAACACGTCTTTTTTCGACAGTTTTCTCATCCGCTTTTTGCCGTGACTGGTCTGAACGCGGTGATCGGGTGTCGTTTCGATCAGGAGGGCAGGGACAATCCGCTCGTTTTCCGGGCTGATAGCAGCAGTGACCGGGCGAAGATAAAAGGCCGTCAATGCAGAATAGGGTTGGTTGAATATATCGATCTGCTTTACCTGGGTAGTTGTAGACCTTCCACCTTTGCAGGTTTTTACATGCTCACCGATTCTTACGTCCTCAATCGGTTTAACAGTACCATCGGCCATTGTCACCGGCGCGCTGCCCGAAAAGTATTGATATCGTTTCTTTTTCTTTGAAACCCGGATCGTTTCTTCCGACTTGATCTGCTCTCCGGGGCTACTATTCGTTTGTGCAAAAAGACTCAGAGACGCGAGCAATAGGAGTGAGGTACTTATTATTTTATTCATTAGCAGGTTTTAATGTGCAAATCGGTTGGGTTTTCGGGCAGCGCATTCTTCAAAATGCCTAGGCTTTTGACATTTTAACAAAAACCTTACTGAGTGCATTGGGTAATGCTCCGAGCGCTATCAATACTAAGCCGGACGTGATCAGTGTGGAGTTGTGTGCGAAGAAAGTGCCGGAAGAGAGGATCGCGAGGATTAATATGGTCGAAAATGGCAGCGAAAAAGCGAGCAGCAATACCGCCAGTTCCAGGTCAAATGTCCGTTTTTCTTTGGGTAACCCTTTCGCGTCTTCCCTGATATTAAATGCCGAAATATGCGCCAGCGGCCAAAAGCTCGCCGCACTCAACGGGATCACGACTGCCAGCAGGATCATTGCCGGTTCATTAATATTGAGCACATAGATCATCCCTGCGCTGATCAGCATCGTAATTCCAGCGCGGAAAAACAGGATGCTTGCTACAATGCGTTTTTTTCCTTCCTTTAATTGAACTGCAAGCCCGATGAACAAAAGTACGAGCGGTGTCATCATCGCGCTGGTTTTGTCGAAGAGATCCGTCACAACAGAAGGGAGTGTATTGTAATTGATGCCCAAACTCAGCAGAATGATCGCAAGGAAAATGAGCAGGTTAATAGGCTCCTGGAACATACTGGCAAAAAGACTTTTCAGCTTGCCGCCCATTCTGGTTTCCTGATCGTTGCTGTTCTTCAAAAACATATTCATTGCAAGAATATAGAGGGAAATCAGAACGAAAAATTTGTTGCCCACATCTGCCAGTGCCGCGATAGCAAGACTTTTTTCACCCAAAAATTCAGCGATAAATGGAAAACAGGAAAGCCCCGGCGCAAGGGAGGGAATCAGCATGATCAGCGTCCGTCCGGTCGGGCTGTTTCTATCGATACCAAATAGTGTGAAAGCCAGAGGTGCTGAAAAGAACATTAAAAAGTTGAATACCAGTGTCACCAGTGGAATGATGATCATCGACGAGTCAATGTCGATCTTCATCAGGGAAATGAAGATGGTGGAAGGCAATGCAACCGACAAAATGATTTCTTTGATCCCATTCGTCTGGTCCTTGTTTTTGAATTTGCTCTTCAGGAGCAGTCCCAAAGAAATCAGCAATAGGAGTGTTATGGTTTTTTGCAATGCATCACTCATGATCAAAAGGGATTTGAATGGTGTTGTTCAATGGTTGGTAGTGGGTTGGCTTTGTTCGGGGGTATGGGTTCAGGGTAGTTCGGTGTTGTTGGAGGTAGTTCGGCGTTGTTCGAGGTGTTTGGTGTTGTTGGAGATGGTTCGGTGTTGTTTTAATGCTATTTACTAACCATTAAAAACGACCTCGAACCCCCTAACGACCTCGAACAATACCGAACCCCCGAACAACCTCGAACTACCCATACCCCCCTAAAAAAATCCCTAACTCAACTGCCCCAGCGCCCCGACGAATGCTTTCATTTCATCCATCGTGCCGAGACTAACGCGGCACCACGGCTTGTTCTGGATATCGAATGCGCGTACTGCTACTCCTTTTGCATTCAGTTTGGTGAGCAGTTCCTTACCGGAAATAGTCACAGGGAACAGGACAAAATTGGTGTAGGACGGGATGTATTTGTAGCCCATTTTGTCCAGGTTTTCGTACAGATACAGTTTCGCTTCGTGGTTCAGCTTGCGGGTGTTTCCCTGGAAGTCCTTGTCGTCGAGGCTGGCAGAGGCTGCAAAAATCGAGGTATAGGAAATTCCCATTCCGCCGCGTGTGATCTTGTTAATGCTTTCCAGGTAAGAAGGAAGCGCCACCATGTACCCGACACGGATACCGGCCATTCCCATGATTTTAGAGAAAGTACGGGCTACGATTACATTTTTCTTTTGCGTAAGCAATGAAACCATGCTCTGAGTGTCCGCGCCTACGGCAAGTTCAATGTAAGCTTCGTCAACAAATACAGGCACCTTTTCTGAAACGCGTGAACAGAAATCGAGCAGGTCCTGGCCTTTCGTAATCGCGCCGGTCGGATTGTTCGGGTTACATACGTACACGAGTTTTGTTTCGCTGTCGATTGCGGCTTCCATCGCTTTGAGGTCGTGTGACCAGTCGGCTGTGCAGGGAACGGGCTTCCAGGTTGCGCCCACGGATTTGGCGACCTGTACCAGCGACATATAGCAGGGATCGGCGGAAACAATGTTTCCCTTTCCATTCATGAAAGTGACCAGTGCCACTTTTTCCAAAAGGTCGGAAGAGCCCGGGCCCATCATGATATGGTCGGCAGGTACACCTTCTTTTTGGGCTATTTTATCAATAAGATCATACATTTCCTTCCATGCGTAACGGTTGCCGTTTTTTACAGAGTCAGCCACTGCTTTTTGCGCTGACATTGGCGGACCGTATGGATTTTCGTTGGCATTCAGTTTTGCGATAATCTTTGGGGCTTTGCGATCATCCGGTAAAAAATGTTCTCTCACCATGGGGCTGCGGTAAATGCGGTTCTCCGGATCCAGCGACAACGGTGAGCTGGCGAAGGCGCCCATGCTTAAATGCGGGGCAAGTGTCATACCTCCGATTGCCATTAAACCGGATTTAAGAAGATTCCGACGGTCCATTTTCTGATTCATTTTTATAAAGTTTTAGTAATATGTGACGATAATTTGTGATCAATAAAATCTGATGTACAATTTAAGAAAAACCGGCTGAATATAAACTTACTTAGGTTGTTTTTCAATTAGTTAGCGGCTACTTGTGAGTATCTGGTAAATGCAATGCCCTTGTGGTTTCCAGTCCACGAAATACGGCTGATAGAGCCTGCTTTCGGGGCTGCAATGCCGAGCTCCGCCCATGTTTTATCGATGGTAACCAGGCCTTCGGAATTAGACGTGACTTCTCCAAGACTAGTGCCCGAGCGGAGTGTGATTTTGATCGTAATATTGGGTACGGGAATGGAGTCAATGCCTTTGGTATGATCAAGGATATTGGTCTTGTCCAGTTCAAGCAGGCGCGCTGATAGAGTCAGTTTCGTTGCTGTTGCGGCGTAAGTGACAGTAGGCTCGCTGGCAATAGGTGCGCCGAAAGGGGCTCCGACAATGTCCACCAGTACGGGCGCTACCTCTCTTTCCAGAAACGGATCCTCTACTTTGCAGGAGGTAATTCCGGGCGTCACCAGTGCCAGCAGGCAAATTGCAGATATAGCAGATCTGATATTTTTCATAATTCTGATTTCTTGATTGGTTAAAAAGAAGGTTATTTCTCTGCCCACCAAAGCTTGGTTTTCATATCATCGGCTCCTCCGTTCAGGTTTACACCCTCAGTAACCGCCTTTTGGTTCAATGAATATTCGGAGGCAGGGTAGTTGAAGCGCGTCGGCAGGATACCGCCGTTATTTAGTACCGCTCTCGGGTCCGGTGCAGGGAATACCGGGAAGCCGGTCCGGCGCCATTCGATCCAGGCTTCAATACCTTGTCCAAACAGGGAGATCCACTTTTGTTCAAGGACTTTTTCCTTGCTTATCGCACCCGCTTTTGTAAAATAATCTGCTGGAGGTGTGAGGCTGTATTGTGCGAATGAAGCCGTAATGCCATCTTCATAATACTTCTTGGCATCACCTGTAATATCACCGTCGAGCACTGCTTCGGCCAGAATAAATTTCAGTTCTGCAAAAGTCATGATCACCTCCGGCGCGTCGGCTTTTGTGAATGCGGTACCGATCGTAGAGCTGGTCGCGAGGTAGCTGGTCGCGATCGCATCGGGCAAACCGTTCGCATGTCCCTGGTACACCCCGTCTTTATTCGGATTTGCATACACGGTAATGCGGGTGTCGCCTATTGCATTCATCTTGTCGGCCAGCGTTTTGCTGATATTCCAGTCGGTACGGCCGCCCTGGATCAGGATCTGGTTCCATTCGTTGTTGCTTGGAAGTACGGTCGTGCATTTCAGCGATGCATTGTCTGCATTACTGGTAAATACAGGGAATTTGGTCGCGTCAGCCAAAATTTCAGCCATGACCGCCTTCGATTCAGCAGGTTTTTTAGCAGCCTGGCGGTTAGCGAGCCGCAGGCGAAGTGAATTGGCGAATTTTTTCCATTTCAAAATATCCCCTGAGTAAAGAATATCCCCTGCAATCACCGGCCCGCCTACTGTCAGCTTTTCGTTGGCTATTTTGAGATCATTCAGTAAGCCAGCATATACAACATCCATTGCGTCATATTTGGGTGTATAAACCGGTTCCAACGCCGTTCCTTTGATTGCATCCGTATACGGAATAGCGCCGTACATATCCGTCAGCAACGAAAATACCCAGCTGCGCATGACCAGCGCCACGCCTTCATAGTTCGCATTCGGAGTAGCCGATTCCGGATTGGTCTGCATGATCATGCGCTGGAAATTGAGCAGGCCATCGTTGAAGAAGCCCTTCCAGTTGTTGGAAAGCAATGCAGGAGAAACGGTGTAATCGTCGCCCTCATTACTGTAAATATTCCGGGTCAGATGCTGTACGTACAATTCTGCCGCATCAATATTGATCCGCTCAAAACGGTCCCTGTGTCCCCAGTACCGGTCGATTGAAGTTTCAATGCCGGTAGGAAGTAGGTACTGCGGCCCGATCGCCGTAGGGCTGTTCGGGTTTACGTTCATTTCATCAAAGTCCTTGGTGCAGCTCGAAGCAGTAAGAATCCCCGCCAGCGCCGTCATCCAGATGGTTTTATGATTAAATATTTTTTTCATTTCGAAAATCTTTAAAGTCTCTAACTCGTTTGACTGGATCAGAATGACAATGAGAGGTTTGCACCTACGCTGCGGGAGCTCGGAAGTTCGCCGTAGCCAAATCCCTGCTCGTTGCCACCTTTGGCGTCGATCTCAGGATCAATGTGAGGGGTATTTTTGAAGATCATCCACACATTACGTCCTACTACCGATATTTTGGCAGACTGGATTTTGATCTTTTTCAAAATAGAAGGACTGAAAGTGTAGCCCAGCGAAAGTTCACGCAGTTTGACATAGCTCGCGTCGAAAATCGCCGACTCGTGGTAGTTTCTTGGGTTTGCGTAACCGTAAAGCTGGTTGGCCGTGACGATGATGTCATTTGGTACGTAAGATTTCGAACCATCAGCCCCAGTCAATTCGCGCACTCCCTGACCGATCACACCTTCTTCGCGGCCGAGCGCAGTTTCCGCATATTGACCTGTCCAGCGGGCAGTACCGGTACCTTCGTCATAAATATCGCCACCGACGCGAACGTCAACCAATGCACTCAGTGAGAAGCCTTTGTAGTTCAGCGTATTCATCATACCGCCAATCCAGTCGGGCTGGATATTACCCAGGTTCTGGCCCGCAGCGGTGATCGGGAGACCATTTGCTCCATAAACGACCTGACCATTGTATTTCTGAAACCCAACTCCATAGAAAGTACCGTAAGGCTGTCCCACACGGGCTTCCGACGACATACCTCTTTGCGTCGCCAAAGTGTAGGTAGTCAGTCCTTCTGCCAGCTCCACCACTTTATTGCGGTTACGCGACCAGTTCAGAGAAACATCCCAGCTGAACCCGCCCGGCAGCTTAACCGGTGTTCCCGAGATCGAAACCTCGATTCCTTTGTTGGTGATCTTTCCTGCATTCAGGATACGCGTATTGTAGCCGCTCGCTTTGGAAATTTCAACACCCAGGATCTGATCTTTCGTGGTCTGATCGTAATAGGTTACATCGAGACCGATTTTGCCTTTCAGGAAGCGAAGGTCGGCGCCGATTTCCAAACCGGTTGTGATCTCCGGTTTCAGGTTACTGTTGGCGATCTGGATGTTCTCCCCGAATTTGGGGACTGCGCCATTCCATGAGCCTTTTGCAAGAAATGTCTGTGCTAACTGATAAGGAGTTGCATCGTTACCAACCTGCGCATAGCTGGCGCGGACTTTACCGAAAGAGAAGATATTACTGTTGATATCAAACAATTCGGTCACTACTGCGCTCAAAGACGCGGAAGGGTAGAAGTAGGAACGGGCGTTCGAAGGCAATGTGCTCGACCAGTCGTTGCGCGCTGTCAGGTCCAGGAACAATGCATCTTTCCAGGAGAAATTAGCGGTTCCGAACAAGCTTTGTGTTTCAGATTCCCTGATCTCACTTTCAATGGTGTTCTGGCTCGGTACCGAGTTGCCTGCATTGTACAGCCCGTCGACCACCATTTCGCCCACATAGAAGTAATTTCTTTTATAATAGTTTTTACGTTGAATACCGCCGAACTGCACATTCAAACCGAAATCAGAAGTAATATCTTTATTGTAAGTCAGCATGAAATCCGAATTGGTTTCCTGGCTGCGCAATACTTCTTCTGAAAACCGCCCCGGCGTGCGAACACCATTGCGGACGCGGAGAAAGTTGGAAACATTGATCCGGGTGTCGCTCCAGAAATCTGTTCCGGTACGTACCAGCAGGCTCAGGGAAGGAAGTATTTTGTAGTTCAATGCAATATTCCCCAGCAATCTGTCCTTCTCATTGCCCGACGGCAGGTTTTTTTGACTAAAATAAGGATTGGTAAAGAAAGTATGCTGCCAGTGAGGCGGGTCCGTATCTGCGCCACGCTGATTGTGCACGTCTGCGTAGCTTTCATAATCACGCAGCTGATCCCACGAAACGTGACGATGCGACCATATAAACTCTTGTCCGCCGGCGTAGCTGCGGTTGTCCGAGCCCGACTTGATATATTCTCCTGAAAGCGTAATGTTCAGGTTTTTTGTCAGGTTATATCCCGAATTGATCCGGAAGTTATTGCGGTGAAAATCATTGTAATACATAATACCTTTCTGATCTACCCGGCTCAGGCCCAGGCGGAAATAACCTTTGTCGTTTCCGCCGTTCAATGCCACACTATTCGTGATCGTGCGGCCGGTTTGCCAGTATTCTTCCCAGTTATTGGGCTGGGGAGTCAGTGGAGCAACATCGTCACCAGTCCACCACTGTCTCACCATGCGTCCGTCCATGGGCGCTCCCCAGCTTTCATCGGTACCTTCTGAACCAGCCAGCGGATATCTTGAGTCGTAAACCGACCTGTACTGTGCGATCTCATTGGGATCAGTAATGCTGCCGCTCCACCCGTCGTTGTACCAGGTGCGGTAACCGTTTCCGCCACCGTAAGTATTCTGAAAATCAGGTTTGATCCAGGGACGTTCAAAAGTGATGTTGGAGTTAATATCTACGCCGAGACCTTTGGTACCCTGGCCGTTTTTGGTCGTGATCAGGATAACTCCGTTGGCTGCACGTGAGCCATAAAGCGCAGCGGCGTTAGGTCCTTTCAATACCGACATTTCTTTGATATTGTCCGGGTTAACTTCCGAAATTCCTCCTCCGAATGTTTTGCTCGCGGTTTGTTCCATCGGCACACCGTCGATCACGATCAGTGGCTGGTTGTTGCCCGAAACGGAAGAAGAACCGCGGATCTGAATGGTAGAACTGCTTCCCGGCCCGCCATTTGACTGGATCCTGACCCCCGCAATTTTACCCGAAAGCGCATTTGCTACGTTCGTCGAGCGCGATTCTGTCAGCGCGCTTCCTTTTACTTCCTGTACTGTATAGCCCAGCGCTTTTTTCTCGCGCTCGATACCAAATGCAGTTACAACCACCTCGGAAAGCTGTCGGGTATCTGCGTCCAGTTTAATGTCAAACTGCGTCTGATTGCCGATCGGGAGCTCTTTGATCAGAAAGCCGACATAAGAAACAACCAGAATCCCGTCGCCCGGAACCGAGAAAGTGAATTTACCGTCCGCGTCTGCATTGGTACCGACATTCGTTCCTTTCAGGATGACAGATGCACCGGCCAGTCCAAGGCCATCTTCGGCCGCCAATATCTTTCCGCTGAGCTGCCTTACCTGGGCAAATGCAGCCGGAGAGCAAAGGCATACCCATACTATTAAGAGTAGAACTTTACGCATGAGGATGTTGGGTTAAATGTGTTGGTAGAAAGTAACAGGAGAAAAAAGTTATGGCTGTGTGGTGTCCACACTGCCGTGCGCCGCACACACTTTCGCATGGACAGAACAACACAGCCATAAGCTTGCAACACTGCTTTTCCGGAAAGCAATACCCTCGTTAATCGAGGACAGACATGAACGAAGCTGAGGTAAAGCAAAGCCTTGCGTCAACAGTTTGCCTGTCCACGGTATTGGAAAATCTGTCTTTAAAAAATTATATTGTTTTCGAGGCGGAACGGGCCAAATGGATCAAGTGTAATCCATTTAGATTTCAGAACGCTCCTCTCTCAACAGTCGGATATATTCATGTGCGGCTGGAATATATCTTCGGTCTTGAAGTTCAGTCATTCGTTTAACGACTTCTCAAATATACTGAGAATGTGAAAAGATGCAAGAGAATAAATTAAATAAGTAGCTTTTTTTGCAATAAAAATTGGTGATTTAAAATGAATATAAAATCGTATTGTAATAATCTGATAAAAAATTTTACTAAACCATTTTTTAATCTTCTCTAGTGATCTACTGGATTAAATAAACTCATTTATCATTTATAAACGTCTATTATATAGATGTTTATAAATGATAACAGGAGATTCAAGGTGCAGCACCTGGTTGTCATGAGAAAATTGTGCAGATAAAGCCGTGTAAGCGCCTTAAAGCAAAAAAAGTGAGCCTCCGATCTCGGGCTCACTTTTCTGTGAATGGGAATAATTATATTTCAATCTATTTTATGCGTCAATATATCTTTTCAATATCGGCCGGTATGAATCAATCCTTCTGTCTCTTAAAAACGGCCAGGTCGTGCGGTAATGGTCGAGTCTTTCCAGATCAAGCTCTTCTACATGTGTAACTTCTCCTTCATGCGGAGCTAGGTAGAGGAGCTTTCCGTGCGGGTTCGCAATAAAGGAACCACCCCAGAACTGCTGATCAGCCTCGCGCCCCACGCGGTTGACGGAAACTACATAAACGCCGTTCGCAACTGCGTGGCCACGCTGGATCGTTTGCCAGGCTCCGTATTGTTCCTCATTGGTGTCCGGATCGGTTTCATTGGTATCCCAGCCGATCGCTGTCGGGTAAAAAAGGATTTCGGCGCCCATCAGGCTAGTAATCCGCGCAGCTTCCGGGTACCATTGGTCCCAGCATATCAGCACACCGATCTTCGCAAATTTTGTTTCAAATATCCGGTAACCGTCGCGATCGCCCGCCTCTCCCTGGGGGTCGCCCGAAGAAGCGTCACCGGGCGTAAAATAAAATTTCTCGTAATAGCCCGGATCGTCGGGGATATGCATTTTGCGATATTTGCCCAGGTAAGCTCCGTCGGCATCCAGGACTGCTGTGGTATTATGATATAATCCATGCGCGCGTTTTTCAAACAATGAAGCGATGATTACCACGCCGAGCTCCTTCGCCAAAGCACTCAACTGGTTAGTAGAAGGGCCCGGAATCGGTTCGGCCAGGGCAAAATTGCCGTGGTCTTCCACATCGCAGAAATAGAGGGATTTGAAAAGCTCCTGAAGGCAGATAATATTCGCACCTTTTTGAGCAGCCTCGCGGATTTTGACCGTTGCTTTTTGAAAGTTGGCTTCAACATCAGCGGTACAGCTCATTTGTACCAAACCTACGTTTACTTTTTTTGTCATGAATTTAGTTTGTGGATTACCCTGGATTGATCAGGAAGTGTAACACTAATTTTCCGGCGGGAGTTCTTTAACAGGGAAAGAGAAGGATATCTCGTTCATACATTTGAAATGCTTTTTGGGGCAGGCTTTGTAGCCGATTTTCGAACACGGCCGACAGCCCAGATCGGGCCTTTCCAGTACTTCAAAAGCTGTTTTATAGGGATACATCCCAAATTCCGGAACAGTATTTCCCCAGATTGAATATACTTTTTTCTTAAAAGCGGCAGCAACGTGCATCAACCCCGTATCGTGGGAAAATACGATGACGGCCCGTTTGATCAGCGATGCCGACTGGTTGAAATTATACTTTCCGCAAGTATTCAATATCAGCGTGTCTCCGATTGCATTCCGGATGATTTCCCCATTCTCAAAATCTTCCTTTCCGCCCAATAATACAACGGGATAGTTGATTTTCTTGCAAAGCTCGATCATTCGCTCCACGGGTAATTTCTTGGTATTATGCTGCCCGCCGATCGCATATGCCACAAATGTATCGCGGTGCGTGGGCGGCAGCCAGTCCGGTTCTACATTGTCTTTGTAGGGAATAAAATAATCGAGGCCCTGCCCGTCATTCGTAATCCCGAATGATGAAACAGTTTCCATATACCGGTCAACGATATGGATATCAGGCAGGTAATCTATTTTAAATTGGGTGATCAGCCATTTCAGCACATTTAGTTTGTCGAAACTGAACGAAGGAACGCGCAATGCGAATTTGATCCTTAATGTGCGGATATTGGTGTGGAGGTCGATAATGTAGTCAAACTGCTCCTTTTTTAGCTGCCTGAGCAGCTCTTTTGTATTTTTTTCCAGCAGCCAGATCCTGTCGACGTAAGGGTTGTCGAGCAGCAGGAATTCAAATTTGCTTTTGGTAAAATAATGGATCTCGGCCTGAGGGTGCTGTTGTTTGAGGCACCTGATCACCGGCGTCGTCAGCACGATATCGCCTATGGATGAAAAACGGAGGATCAGGAATTTTACCGGTTTACTCACTTCTTGTGGTTTGACGTTGCTGGTTAGGAAACAGATTTGGCGGCCGCCGGTCCGCCGGCCGTCGATGCTTCCAGCGACGGTGGCTCCACAACCAGTTATCGGGCTGCGCCATGATATCTGCTTCCAATTGTTCGATCTGACTTTGCAGGATCGCATTGGTCGGTTCCAGTCTGGGGTTCTCAGTGATCAGCCGGAAATACGCCCGATAGAAACCCCTCCTGATCCGATCCTTAAATATACCCATATAAAGCACAGGTGCATTCAACCGACGCGCGATCAGTTCGCCTCCCCGGAAAAATCCGGTGTCCTGATGCAAGAAATGGGTCCAGTAAGCTTTGTCCGGCACGGGCGACTGGTCGTTGATCAATACAAATAAAAAAGGCTTGTCACGGGGTTCGAGTGCTTTGGAGATGGCATTTTTCATCGGTACCATTTCAGTTCCGAATCGCGTACGGAAGCCGCGGAACCAGTCGTCGAAAGTATCGTTGGCGAGTTCATGGTAAACAACGATGATCTGATAGGATAGTTTGGCGGAAGCCACCAGGTTAAGCATTTCCCAGTTTCCCAGGTGACCAGCCATGATCACAAGGTTTTGCTTTTGTTCATAATAATAATTGAGCAAATCCATTTCCAAATCAAATCTTTCCAACAGGTCGGATTTGGGGCTGGTGATCATTTTGATGGTTTCAAAAATTATATCCGTGAAATTCTGGTAGTAATCGCTAGCAATCTGTCTGATCCGGTCGTCGGAATAGGAGGGGAAGCTATTCCGGAGGTTAGCGACGATAACAGCTTTTCGATATTTGCCGACGTTAAAAATCAGGTATCGGAAAGTATCAGAAAGTCTGTATAAATTTTTCCAGGAGAGCCGGGAAATCGCTGTAAGAAGTAACAGCAGCAGCCTGGTGGTCAACGTTTTCATTACTATAAATTCTTTCCTTCAAAAATAGCAATTCTGAAAAAGAAATAGTTCCGGTCGGACCTCAATAAGGCCTGCTATTAACCGTCCCCTAACGAAGTAGCTGTTCTGGTTTCAGTATTTCGGGCCTTTTGTGCTTCCATCGCCTATGGCTCCACAGCCAATTATGCGGCTGGTTTTCGATATCTCTTTGCAGGATGCGCAGCTGAGTTTCGAGGATCGCATTGTTGGGTACTTCTTTGGGTTTGTCCGTGATCGTGCATATTTCTACATGATAGTAGCCGCGCTTGTTGGCCACCTTACTGAAATCTGCATATAATACGGTTAGATTATAACGCCTCGCGATTGTTTCCACTCCCCGGAAAACGCCCGTTTCCTGGTGCAGGAATTGGGTCCAGAACGCCGTTTTAGGATTAGGCGACTGGTCATTTGCCAGTACCACTACATACGGTTTGTCCCGTGGTTTTTGTAGTTCTTTGAAAATATTATCCATGGAAACCAACTTGGCGCCAAAGCGCGTCCGGAGTTCATGAAACCACTGATCGGACGCCTGATTTTGTAGCGGCCTGTATACCACAATGCATTCGTGGGTGAAGCAGAGGGATGAAAAAAGGTTGGCAAGTTCCCAGTTTCCCCGGTGCCCCATCAGATAAATGATATTGGTTTTGCTGTCGTAGTATTTTTCCATCATACCAATGTCCCCTTCGATCCTTTCACGCACGCACTGTGGTGTAGCGGTGCGGAATTTGATCGTTTCAACGATGAGATCTGTGAAGTGGCGATAGAAGTCGTGCGCTATGCAATGCAGCTCCGCCTCGCTTTTCTCAGGAAAACTGTTCCTGAGATTTTCGAAAATCACTTTTTTCCTGTACTTGACCACCCGGAAAACCGACCAGCATAAAAAGTCCGAAAGGCGGAATGCATTTTCCCATGAAAGCCTGGAAATTTGATTCAATAGGACAAACAGAAGTTTAGAAAAGGGTTGTTTCATCGAGACAAAACACACGTTAGCAGGGTTATACTATGTGTAAGTACACGTTGGCATTTGTCTACTATTTTTCTTAAATTCACTCTTTCAAACAATTGCATGAACATGCTGGAAGGATTATTTGATATCAAGAATGATCGGCGTCTGAGTGTTTACCTGTACCGCATGGGGTTTGGAATGTGGCTGATGTACCTGGTACTGGGCGCGCCTGCATTGCATACATATATGCATTACCGTCAGGACTGCGGGCTGCTATCCTTTGCACTGATGATCTTTGGATTCACCGCTTCCATGGTATATGATTATGTACATCACCACGACCAGTATGAAGTCAAGAAAAAGTGGCTGTTCGTGAGTTATCTGATTCTGGCGGGGATTATTTATTTTCTGGAATTTTACCAGAAAGGCAAAATTTTAGACATCAGCTGGTTTTTGAGAATGCTTTAATCTCCCAGCCCCGCAACAGAATTTCCCTGCATGATCTCCGTTACTTTTTGAAGTGAAAGATCCGGTAGTGCCGAAACTTTTCCAATTATCATAATAGCGGGAGAGCCAATGTCGCTCACTTTCGAGAGCGGCAGAATATTGCTGATCTTTCCCGTTACCACCTTTTGATTTTCGAGCGTACCGTTTTGAATAATGGCGATAGGCTCGTCCATCTTATCGAGCTCTGAATACATTAAAACAATTTCTTCCAGCTTATGCAAGCCCATCAGAATGACGACCGTGGCAGAAGACTGTGCCGCGAGGTGCAGGTCTCTGGAGAGTTGGTGCGCTCTCGTAGTGCCGGTAATTACCCAAAAACTTTCGCTTATTCCTCTGGAAGTGAGGGGGATTCCTGCAAGAGCGGGCACTGCGTAACTGCTGGAAATGCCGGGGATAACCTCATATTCAATGCCGAAACCGGCAGCGAAAATCACCTCTTCATAGCCGCGACCGAATATAAATGAATCGCCGCCTTTCAAACGCACCACTTCGCCATATTGTCTGGCTTTTTCGACGATCAGATCGTTGATTTCATCCTGTCCGCAACTGGTTTTTCCAAAGCGTTTGCCAACAAGAATTTTAACGCAATCCTCAGGGCAATAGTCCAGTAGAGCGGGGTGGGCAAGGGAATCGTAAAGCACAACTTTAGCCTTCTGTAAAGCCTTGATGCCCTTTAAGGTGATCAGGTCCGGATCGCCGGGCCCTGCACCGATTAATGTGAGTTTCATGTAGTTTAGCTGTTGGCTGGTAGCCTTTAGCTGTTGGCTATTGGCTATTAGCTATCGGCCTAATGCGGTTAACCTTAATACTTGGGCTAACAGCTTTAAGCCAACCGCTAATAGCTAACAGCTAACAGCCAAATCCTAACTATCTTTTCCGAATGAGAGCTCCTGCAATGCTGGTTCTCCAGTTTCCGCTAATTGTGTCTCGCGTGTGTTGCGGACAAAATCAAGAAACTTACCTGCCGTACCTATGAAGTAGGTAGCAAATGCTTCGGTTGGTTCAAATTTATTAATACTGAAAACCAGCGATTTAAAAGGTGTTTCGGCTTTTTCAGGGAGCAGGAATTCCGCAGGGGTCTCATATTCAAAATCCTGTCCGAAATGTGTTTCAAAATCGTTGACAATACCATATTGTGTGTTGGTATTGACATCTTTGGTCATCAGCAGACCTTTCGCACCGGTAATCAAAACATTATAAGCGTGATAAATTGCATCCGCCCAAACGCCCGATTCGAAATTTTCTTTGGCAAGATTCAATTTCTCCTGACCTTCCGTAATCGTGGTAGCGACAAGATCGATCATCACACTTGCACATTCGCCCACACCGATCTCGGTTTTGAACAGTTCGTCGTGGTCCCAGTCGCGGTAATCGTCGTCCTGCACGGTTGACAAGTCGGCGAGGGGTTTCAATAGTTGAAAGAAATAGTTTTTAGTCTGGCGCTGGTAGTATTGGTTATAATACTCGCCATCATATGCATTGGCCTCAAAATCATTGAAAAGCGTACGCAATACTTCCGGTCCGCGCTTGGTCGGTACTTTAATTACTTTGTCCCCGATCAAACCGACACCATCGCCTGAAAAACCACCGCCCAGCAGGACCTGCAACGCAGGAAGAACCAGTTTGCCGTTCTTGATAGAGCTGCCGTGGAAACCGATATTACAAGCATTATGTTGTCCGCAACCGTTCATGCAGCCGCTTATTTTGATCTTAATATCCTGATTGTAAATCATTTCCGGAAATTCGTCGCGCATTACATCTTCAAGTACGCGGGTGATTCCGTAGCTGCTAGAAATCGCCAGGTTACAAGTATCCGTTCCCGGACAGGTCGTAATGTCCATCGTGCTGTCAAATCCGGGAGCAGCCAATCCAAGTTTGGCAAGTTCGTGATAAATAGCAACCAGGTCTTCCCCTTTTACAAAACGGAGCAGGTAACCCTGATTTACGGTTACGCGGATATCATCCGCCGCATATTGGTGCACCACATTTGCCAGACTGCGGGCAATATCCGAGTGCATATCACCCAATAAAACGCGAAGCTGAACTGCGTGCCAGCCTTTTTGTTTTTGTTCGAAAGTGTTGGTTCTCAGCCATTTTGTGAAAGTATCAAGCTTATCTGAATCAATGCTTTCAGCTGCAATCTTTAAAATGTCCGCCTCACTCAATGAGGCGCGATCGGCGTAGATTACGGATTCAACTTCTTTCGTACCAAACAGGTCGTCAGGAATTTCGAATACCTTGTTTTTAACCGCAGTACGCTCTTCCTCCACTTTCGCCAGCATTTCTTCCAGACCAAGATCGTTCAAAAGAAATTTCATCCGCGCTTTGTGGCGGCGAACCCGCTCTCCGTAGCGATCAAAAACACGTAATAATGCTTCTATAAATGGTATTACATCCTTTTCTTCAAGGAATTCAAATGCAGTTTGTGCCGAGAAAGGCTGCGCGCCTAAGCCGCCGCCAATCAACACTTTATACCCTTTTACAGTCTCTCCTGCTGCATTCACGCCCATTTTCGCGATCAGGCCCACATCGTGGATAAATGCGAGCGCAGTGTCTTTTTCGGAAGACGAGACCGCAATTTTGAATTTCCGTCCCATATCCTGATTGATCGGATTGCGAAGGAAATAAGTGAATATTGAATGCGTGATCGGTGTCACGTCGAAAGGTTCATCAGGATCAATACCTGCGATAGACGACGCTGTTACGTTACGAATCGTATTTCCGCAAGCTTCTTTCAGCGTGATTCCCGCATCTTCCAGGTCAGCCCACAATTGTGGCGAGTCGGAAAGTTTTACAAAGTGCAACTGAATATCCTGACGTGTCGTAGCGTGCAGGTTTCCGGTAGCGAATTTGTCGGAAGTATCAGCAATGCGCACAAGCTGGTCGGCTGTAATGCGTCCGTAAGGTAATTTGATACGGATCATCTGCACTCCCGGCTGGCGCTGACCGTAAACGCCACGTGTCAGACGGAATTTCCGGAAGACTTCCTCCGGCGTCGCGCCCGTATTAAATGCATTGATTTTTTGATTTAAATCAACGATATCACGCTTTGCAACGGCGGATACTTTGTCAGAAATGATTATTTCGCTCATGGTGATATTTCTGGTAATCTAATCGTCTATCGGGATAGTATATTTTAAGGGCCAATGTTGGTGTTGTTACCTACGCCAATGTTGGTGTTGTCACCTAGGCCAATGTTGGTGTTGTCACCAACATTTTCAGTTAGGGTGCCGTTGAAAACACCGACACTGGCTTGCGCCGGCATTACTCAATCATGCAGGCGCCCACAGTAACATTCGAAGTTTCGTCGATCAGGATTGCTGCGCCGTTTGCGCGGTTTTTCTGATAGGGATCGTATGCAATTGGCTGGGCCGTTCTGAGAACGATCCTGGCCACGTCGTTAAGTTTCAGGCTCTCCACTTCATCCAATCTTTCATATGAATTGATATCGATCTGATATTCAATATCCCGGACTGAACAACGCGACCTCGCGGTACCGTGTTGTAGCACGTATTTATTGCCTGCTTTCAGCGTTTTTCTATCATCCATCCAGCAAACCAGCGCTTCAATGTCCTGGCTTACGATCGGGGAATTATTCAAAGAAACAATCGTATCTCCGCGGCTGATATCGATATCATCTTCCAACAATATCGTTACAGATTCTAAAACAGAGGCTTCCTCTATTTCGTTTCCGCCAAATTCTATTTTAGCGATTTTAGATTCCTGTTCCGAAGGCAATACTTTGATCAGGTCGCCTTTTTTGAAGCTGCCGCTTTGTACCCTTCCCGCATAGCCGCGGTAGTCGTGCAACTCGTCAGTTTGAGGGCGTATCACATATTGCACCGCAAAACGTCCGTCTTCCAGGTTCTGATCTTTCAGTACGTTCACATTTTCCAAAACAGAAAGCAGCGTTTCGCCGGTGTACCAGCTCATATTCGCCGATCTCTCAACAATGTTGTCCCCGTTCAATGCACTTACCGGAATGATCGTCAGGTCTTTGATATTCAGTTTCTGCGCAAGTTCCTGGTATGATTTAGCGATCTGAAGAAAAGCATCCTCCGAGTTGCCGACCAGGTCCATTTTATTGATTGCCACAATCACATGAGGTATTCCAAGCATGGAAGCGATCAATGAGTGCCTGCGTGTTTGTTCAACCACACCATGGCGCGCATCTACCAGAATGATTGCCAGATCTGCATTAGAAGCGCCGGTAACCATATTTCTGGTATACTGAATATGCCCTGGTGCATCAATACTGATGAATTTGCGGTTTGGTGTCTGGAAATATTTATAGGCCACATCAATCGTAATTCCCTGCTCGCGCTCCGAACGTAAGCCGTCGGTTAGCAATGCAAGGTCAATCTCTCCCGTATTACGGCTTTTGCTGGCTCTTTCGATGGCCTCCATCTGGTCGGCCAGGATATTTTTTGTGTCAAAAAGCAAGCGACCGATCAAAGTACTTTTTCCGTCGTCAACCGAACCTGCTGTTATAAATCTTAGTAAATCCACTTTTGTAAGTTTAAGTCTATGAGTTTAAAGTCTATGAGTACTGTTTATGAGTGTTTACTTTGAACTCATAAACTCCTGAACTTCTAACTCTATCAAAAATACCCCCCCTTTTTACGATCTTCCATCGCAGCTTCTGTCTGCTGGTCGTCGATGCGGGTTTCGCCGCGTTCGCTGATCCTTGAAATCGTGATTTCGGCTATCACTTCGTCTAAAGTAGCTGCACTCGACTCAACAGCCGCAGTACAGGTCATATCGCCCACAGTTCTGAAACGGACCTGGCGCGTCACAATCTGATCCTCAGGGTCACTTTCAATCACGGGAGTATGGTTCAGCAATTTTCCATCACGCAAAATCAGCTCTCTTTCGTGGGCGAAATAGATGGAAGGCAATTCGATACCCTCTCTTTTCAGGTAAGCCCAAACGTCCAGTTCAGTCCAGTTAGAGATTGGGAAAACGCGTACGTTTTCGCCTTTTTGAATTCGTCCGTTAAACAAATTCCAAAGCTCCGGCCGCTGGCGTTTCGGGTCCCACTGACCAAATTCGTCGCGGAACGAAAAGATACGCTCTTTTGCACGCGCCTTTTCTTCGTCGCGGCGGGCGCCGCCAATGCATGCGTCAAATTCAAATTCTTCGATAGTATCCAGCAAGGTGAAGGTTTGCAGCCAGTTACGACTTGCATTTTTGCCGGTTTGCTCTTTCAGCCCTTTGGCTTTGATCGTGTCTTCCACATATCTCACCACAAGTTTTGCGCCGATTTGCTCGGCAAGCTTGTCGCGGTATTCGATTGCTTCGATAAAATTATGCCCTGTATCCACATGTACGAGCGGAAAAGGGATTTTGCCGGGTGCAAACGCCTTTCTCGCCAGATGTACCAGCGTAATTGAATCCTTCCCACCGGAAAACAGCAAAGCCGGACGCTCAAACTGTCCCGCTACCTCGCGCATAATGTAAATGGCTTCTGCTTCAAGCTGATCCAGATAATCCGGAGCTTTCTTTTCCGCACCTACCGAAGCCTCATTGACTGAAATTGACATGGTTGTTATTTTTCTTTCGAGATTAATGTTGCTTTGGCTATTAGCGGTTAGCTATTAGCTGTCAGCCTTTTTATATTTTATATGCACTTAATTAACGCTGAAAAGCTTGTCGCTAAAAGCTAAAAGCTAAAAGCTAAAAGCTAAAAGCCAAAAGCTATTTCGCATGCAACCCGCATTCTTTCTTCGATTCATCTTCCCACCACCAGCGGCCGGCACGGAAATCTTCGCCTTCCTGGATCGCCCGTGTACAGGGAGCGCAGCCTATGCTTACAAATCCTTTATCGTGTAATGGATTGTAAGGAATACCGTTGGACTTAACATAAGTTTTCACTTCTTCAAAAGACCAGTGCAAAATAGGGTGGAATTTCACCAGCTGGTGCGCTTCGTCCCATTCCAATCTTGGCATATCGTGGCGGTTGCCGGACTGCTTAGCGCGAATGCCCGTTACCCATATTTTCGCACCATTCAATGCACGGTTCAAAGGCTCGACTTTGCGGATGAAGCAGCATTCTTTTCTGTTTTCAACTGAATCGTAAAAACTAAGCGGGCCCTTGGTGCTCACAAGTTCTTCTACGGCCTGCGTTTGCGGATAGTAAACTTTGATCTTGGTGTCGTACCGGTTGTTTGTCTTTTGCAGCGTCATATAAGTCTCGCTGAAAAGCCGGCCAGTGTCCAGCGTGAAAATACTCACGTTCAGGTTATTCTTTAAAATGAGGTCTGAAATAACCTGATCTTCGTATCCCAGGCTGGTTGAAAACACTACTTCGCCAGGAAAAAGGTCAGCCAGAATCGCGAGTGATTCGGTTTCGTTTTTGCCTTCGATAGCGGCGTTTAAAGATGAAATTATTGCTTCGTTCATGGTGTAATTTATATCAAATCAAATCGGGCAACATTGAGAAACCGGTTGTTCAAATGATCGAAATCACCGTCGGTGGTAATCAGCGTCGCGTTTAGCGTACTCGCCACCGCCGCAATCCAAAGATCATTTTTTCCCATATTTCTCGCTGAACAATCCAGCTTTTTATCCGATAACCTTCCCTGACTGAATGCGTCGATTTCGGCATAACGATTTACGATGTCATCAGTCAAGTCAAAAAGTGGAATAAATTGCGTAATTAATTTTTCCAGTTTAGCAATTTTCAGGTTTCCCCAGCCATTCTGAATAGCAAGAGATCGCAATTCACCTATTATTAGGTGCGGGAATCATCACTTGTGTTCCCGATTCAAAAATTCCGAAAGTCTCTTCAATCCGGTACCAGGAGGAATGCTTTCTGAAATAGGTTAAAATGATGTTTGTATCAAGTACATACTTCATTTCGTCAATTGCGAGAGGAGTAGCTCAAGTGGCTCCTGAATGTCCAGTTCGTCCCTCAATCGATCCATTTCTTTTTTATTCAAACCGGTATAGCCTTGTCTCTTGATCTGCTCTTGCAAAGCTTCCTCCGCAGTCCTGTATTTAATCTTAGACCAGGATTCGGCCCGATCTTTCTGCAACTCGTTTGCAATAAATTCTTTCTCCTCCATACCGGCCAATTTTGCAGCCTGCTCGGCAGATACCAGGTCTTTTTCATACAGTTGCCTGGCAATAGAAAGCGAGACTTCCTTATTGCTCAATTCATCCGGTATTTCAATTGTTACAGTGTGCATTATGTAGTTGTTTAAATGGATTACTACTCCAATATATCACTTTTCACCGACACTTCCACGGCGTGCGTGAAATCCTCGATGAGGTCTTCGATGTCTTCCAATCCCACTGAAATTCGGATCAAACCTTCGGTAATACCCAGCGCTTTTTTCTCCTCGGGCTTCAGTTTTGCGTGGGTTGTGGTATTCGGATTGGTCACAATAGTACGTGTATCTCCCAGGTTCGACGACAGTGATGCGATTTCCAATGCATCCATAAAAGCAGCTACTCTTTCAAAGCCGCCTTCCAGCTCAATCGTCACGACTGCCCCGCCTGCTTTCATCTGCTGTTTTGCCAGCTCGTGTTGTGGGTGAGAGGCCAGAAATGGATACTTAACCTGTTTCACGTCAGGATGCTTTTCCAGGGCTTGCGCGAGCTGTAATGCATTCGACGCGTGCTTTTCCATCCTGAGGTTCAGGGTTTCAAGACTTTTGCTCAAAACCCACGCATTGAACGGAGACATAGATGGTCCCGTCTGGCGACAGAAAAATCGTAACTCTTTGATATATTCTTTTTTACCGACAACTACACCGCCCAAAACACGTCCCTGACCATCCATGAACTTGGTTGCTGAATGCAAAACCAAATCCGCGCCATAGTCGGCAGGAGTTTGCAATGCGGGTGATGCAAAGCAATTATCTACATTAAAAATGATATTGTGTTTTTTGCAAATGCGCCCGATCATCGCAAGATCAACGAGGTCGAGGCCCGGATTAGAAGGCGTTTCCAGGTAAATCATCCGGGTATTAGGCTGAACCGCCGCTTCCCAATCCGCCTCCGATGCATCGGCGTCCAGGTAAGTGTGGGTAATACCCCATTTGCTCAAAATCTGAGTAATAACCTGATGCGCAGAACCAAACAATGCGCGACAAGCCACGATGTGGTCGCCCGTTTTCAACAAAGCCGCCATACTCGCAAATACCGCCGCCATTCCGGTAGCAGTAGCCACACCATCTTCGCAGTCTTCAAGAATGCAGACTTTGTCTACAAATTCCTGTACACTCGGATTGGAAAACCGGCTGTATATATTTCCGGCCTCAGTTTCTTCGAAAAGCGCCTTCCCTTGCTCAGCGCTCTCGAATGTAAAGCTGCTGGTCAGAAACAGGGGTGTGGAATGCTCACGATACTTTGTTTTGCTCGTTTGGGTCCGTATTGCTTTGGTTTGTTTTTTCATTTGCAGGCTGTTGGCTTTTGGCTTTTAGCAATTAGGTTTTAGCTATCGGCTTTTGGCCTTTTTTATTTCAGTAATATATAAATCTCGTAGTATCGTTGTTCAACTCAAAACAAACCCCCGAAGCGTCCACAGCCAATAGCTAACGGCTAACAGCTAATCGCTAACACCTACAAGTCCGTCAAAACCATATAAATAATCCTGATGCTCACAATAACGACGATTGTTCCGACCATGATCATCATCGTTTTAATCGGCAGGCGGCGTGAGAGGTTTGCGGCGATAGGGGCGGCTACCATTCCTCCCAAAATCAATCCCAAAACTACCTGCCAGTGCGAAAATCCGATGATACTGATAAAGGTGATCGAGCTCGCCAGCGACACAAAAAATTCAGCCAGGTTTACCGAGCCAATGGTATATTTCGGGTGACGTCCCCGGGCGATCAGCGTGGAAGTTACAATCGGCCCCCAGCCACCGCCTCCTATCGAATCAAGCGTCCCACCTGCCATTGCAAGCCAGCCGATTTTCCGGATCGGCTTTTTCTCAACCCGCTTTTTTAACGCTTTCTGTATGATAAGAATTCCCAGGATTAGCGTATATACGGCGACTAATGGTTTAATAATATAAATATATTGTTCAAGGGAAGACAACAAATAAGCGCCGGTAATTGCGCCCAGCACACCGGGGAACAAAATCTTCTTGAAAAGCTTGCTGTTGACATTTCCGAATTTCAGGTGCATGTATCCCGAAACACCACTTGTGAATATCTCAGAACTATGCACACTCGCGCTAACGGCAGATGGAGGCACACCCAGGGTGAGCAAAAAAGTGGCTGCTGTAACCCCATAAGCCATACCCAGGGCCCCGTCGATCATCTGGGCCACAAAGCCGCCCAAAACATAGTAGAAGAAATTTTCATTCAGTTCGAGCTCGTTCCAGAGGATCGTGAGACGGTCGTAGGTGAAGAATGTGAAGATCAGGTGACCGACGATCATCAGCGCAATGGCAGAAAAAATATTAACGGCTACTTCCGTCCGGCTTCTTTTCCTGATCGTGGCAGCCCATACTTTCTGCTGGATGGTTTCCCAGGTAAGCGGTGTCTTTGTATGATTTTTCGAAGCTCTGTTTTCAGAAATTGCTGCGGGAATTGTGGCAGTACTGTTGAACCGGACATCAGATTCTTCCGGTAAGTCGCGAAGATAAACTACCTGTCCCTTTTCCCTGGCCAGCGCTGCCAGTCGCCTGTCTTCGTCCGGATTTCCGCTAGCAATGTACGCTACGTGAAGAGATTCCCAGTCGTTTGCTGAGCTCATATCCGATGAGGGTGTTAAATCCGCCGCTTCCTTCAAAGTCTATTAAGTATACTATTCTGGTAGAGTAATTTAGGGTGGCAAAGTTAAAGTCTAATTATTAAAATTCAAAGGAACAGGGAGAGCACATATCGATCCTGCGCTCCTTCCCCTGATTTTGTCAGAAAAGAAAATTGCGAACTGTCAGCCTTGAAAACAGACGCGGATCAATAACAGCGAACTTCAAAAATTGCAGCAGGTACGTGCTCATTTTTGCTTAATATTGTCAGATGCAGTGACTTTGTCTCGACCGGCGTATCTAACGATATGGTTCTTTTGGTCTGATGATTCCCTTCTATTTTTCCAATAACCTGTCCATTTTCATCCGCGATTTTCAGATCACACACGCAAAAGGGCATAACCGTTTCCGGATGCACATAAATCACATTCTCCATCGGGTGGTCCGAATCGGTGTCAAATACAAGCTCAATTCTCGAAATCGTCACCGGTTCCTGCCATTCGATTTTTACCGAAGGATTTTTGTCAGCGAAATCTGCTACCCAGGCATTAGGCGAAGAAATCGGCCTGTGCAGTCCGTTACAAAGATTTTTTGGCTCAAATAAAGAAATAGGCGCGCTGAGGCGAAAAGCGAGATTGCGACCTGCGGGCCTGCGTTGGGGACACCAGAATTCAAAAGTATCAACGCCCAGATCCTCCGTTGGTTCCTGCTTTCCATAGTTGGAAACAGCCGGGTTCGTCGCGTTGAAAACGGTCAGCAGCCCGGTCACTCGTTCATCGGAATACTGGACTTTCACACTCTTGTTTTTCATCAGACAAACAAAAACATAACAACTCTCCGGCATATTCGCCAACCATTCCAGCGTAAGCTCATGTTTTCCGGCTGTAAGTTGAACAGATTTGGTTTCCAGCGTTACGTCGGGCGTGTGATTGAAAACCTCACTGCTTTTGCGCAATTCCACTTCCAGTACCGTATTTTCCAAAGCCTCGACCTGGATCGTGACGGCGGGAACTGCACCGGCCACAGGCAGCATTTGCGCAACGGAATGCTCGATCGCAAGCCAGTGCCCCGAGCCTGAAAGTTCGGTCAAATGGAGACTGGACGACGCAGTAATCGTCGCCTTTTGGGCCAAGTCAGCAGGGTCTGTTATTTGCGTTTGAGGTAGATATTGGCCTGATCGCCAGAGTTCCAGCTGATATTCTTCCAAATGCTGCGTACCTACTTCGCGGGGCGTGCAATTGTATTTTTTAGCAAGCGCAGCGGCGATCCCAACTGCCTGTCCTCCCACTGCACTTGTGGCCATGACACGGGTTGAGGCAAACGCGACGTGCGTAGCGCTGATAATGCGCCCGGCAATGAAGAGGTTACTGATGTTTTTGCTATAATAACACCTGTAAGGAATGCTGTATACGCCTTTACTGTGCCACTGGTTACAGCCTGACTGGTCGCTGTACACGCCGTCGGCAGGATGGAGGTCGAGGCTCCATCCGCCGAACGCCGCGGTATCTTCAAATGCAGTTTGCTTAACAATATCCTGTTGTTTGATCAGATAGTCACCTTCAAACCGGCGACTTTCGCGTTTTCCCGGAATGGTACCCACCCATTCCAGGGTCATATTTTCAGACTCGGGAAACTCCCCCGAATTTTTAATATAATTCCAGGCTCCGTAGACCACTCGCCACAATTCCCACTTGATCTGTTCGGTGTCGTGCACCGTGTCCAGTCGCCCTCCGAATTCCAGCCACCAGAGACGGCAGCCGAAATCTTTTGGGTTAAAGGTCTTATATCTCGGAATTTCAGTAATGTCCTGCAAAGCATAGGAGGGTGGAATAAACTTTACCGGCCGGCCTATATCTTTGGAATAGAAGTACATAGAGTGCCCAAGGAGTTCGCCGTAAGCTTTGTCCGGTGCAAATTTTTCTCCAAATTCCTCCATCGATTCAGCGCCCATTCTGAATGCCGCGCCGGCCAGGAAACCGACAATCCCATCGCCGGAAGCGTCGCAGAATAGCGGTGCGGAAAGTACATATTTTGTACTGTTCTGACTGCAAAAAGCGTAGACGGTGTCTATTTCGTCCGCATTCGGTTTTTTATCAAGATCAAAAACCGCGGTGTTCAATAATAGGGTGATATTTTTTTCCTGAACTACTTTTTCCAATAATACCGTGTCGAAAATAAGCGGGTTACCGTCGGGATTCCGGTAAATGTTTTCGAGCATAATCTCGTCGATCACCCCGCCCTCGCGTGCCCAGCGATTGTTGTTGCCCATGTGCGATGTGGCGCCAAGAATCCAAAGCCGGACTTCGCTGGAACAGTTTCCACCCAAAACCGGCCTGTCCTGTACCAGAATCACTTTTAATCCCGCACGGGCAGCGGTAATTGCTGCACAGGTACCCGTTAATCCTCCTCCTACAATCACCAGATCAGCCGCAGATTCAATGGTTTTCGGTGTTCTTTTCGCAGAAGCTTCTTCTTGTATCATTTTGTTAAATTTTTTTACGTCAATGGCTCAAAGCGAGGCGCTTTATTCCAATGCAAATTCAGCTTCCGTCGCAAGGAAACCCGTTGGTTTATAGATCGAAATATGCGCTTTCCCTTCAAAGCCCCGGACCGGAACAAGTACTTCCCTGCTCTCGCCGGGGTTTAGTTCGGGTATACTCACCTTTGTGTCCGAAGTTTTGATGTAGTACCCGGATAGCCTGCGCGCAGGGAAATCAGCCCGTGCTGTAACTTTAATAGTCAAGGCGCTAGTGCCTTGCTCTCCTGACCGGTAGCTGACCTTTTCAACCGTTAACGGCGACATTTCCTCCTGATGAACCTTGTAGGCGCGGCGTGGAGAACGGTCCGGACCTACGATTCCCCACGGGCGAAAGCCATTTACATTGGTGCCGAATAATTTGCTGCGATAATCATTGTAAGTCCACCACGAAGCTCCGGCTACGTAAGGTCTTTTGCGGATTTCGGCCATTACGTCCCTGATATGCTGCGCCTGATATGCCTCGCCTCCGTTTCCGTCCGAGCGCGTACCCCATTCGCTGATAAATACAGGCTTATCAGGATATAGTTTGTGAATATGATCGAGTGATTTGGCATGCCCGCCATAGGTGTTGGTCGATACAAAATCGACATACTGACTTGCTTCGTCCTCCGGTTTCGCTGGCAATGCATTGAGCCTCATCGTAGCGAAAGTATATAGCCGCGTAGGGTCAACCTCCCTGGCGAATGCAATCATGTCCTTCGTCCAGCGCTGACCAGCGGGTTCTTCGGACAGATATTCATTGCCAACGCTGTAAGCGATCACACTCGGGTGGTTCCAGTCGCGCTCAGCCATTTCCCGGAACTGAGATTTGAAATTGGCGCGCATGGAATCATTGTCCATTTGCTTGCCGGTAAGCTGCCAGTTACCCACTTCGGTGATGATCAGCATACCGTATTTATCTGCGAGGTCATAATAATATTCGGCCGGTGTATAATGCGTCAGGCGCTGGAATTCCATACCGGCTTCTTTCATCAGGCGGAAATCTTTTTCTACAAGCCAGTCCGGCTCCATGGAACCGAGGCCGGGATAATCCAGTACGCGGTTGCCACCTCCCACTTTCAGCGGCTTGCCATTGAGGAGGATCTGTGCGTCGCGGATTTCGATTTTTCGGATGCCAAACTTTGAGCCGATCGAGTCGGAGCCCACGTTAGCTTTCAGTTCGTATAAATTTGGCTGGTCGAGATACCAAAGCTTTACCTGCGAGGCTGGAATGCTGGCTTCTGCCTCAACAAGGGCAGTTAGGCCGGCCGGGATGCTGGTCGGTTTTGTTTTCCATTTCAATGCGAGAGGTTTTTTGTCATGAAAGACCGAGATATCTACTTTTGGCGCAGCTGCATTTTGAGAAGCGTTTTTCACACGAATCCTCGCAGTAATGCTCGCAGAGTTTTTAGAAAGATCGGGTGTTGTTTCAATCTTGATATTTTCAGCATAAACCTCCGGCTCGATCGTCAGGTAAACCGGACGGATCAGTCCCCCATAATTCACCCAGCCGACAAACGAATCATTGACATCACCATTATCCTTTACCCCCGGGATGGTGTTCGTTTTCCACGTATTATTGTTGACTGCAACCACCAGCTCGTTCCCACCTTCTTTCAACAAAGAAGTTACATCAAAGCTAAATGGCGTATAGCCACCTTCATGCTCGCCGACTTTTTGACCGTTCAGCCATACATAAGTCTTATAATAAGCTGCATCAAAATGAAGGATTATACGCTTGCCGGAGGTTGGTTTCCATGGAAACGATTTACGGTACCAGGCTGTTCCGGTGTAAAATTCATAGCGCGGATCCGTCGAGAAGCAATGTGGCACGGTTACGATATCCTGTCGCGAAGATTTGGCCACGCCTTCTTTATACCATTGATTCGACAGTCCAAGCTCGGCCGGGTCGAGCACAAACATCCAGTCCCCATTCAGCGATATCGCCCCGGGATCTTTAATATGATACTGCGCGAAGCCGTTTTGAGAGATCCAGCAAGCAACGATCAGAAGCAGCGTTCTAAATTTGTTGTTCATAAAATGCGTTAAGGAATTCGAAAAGGATTATAAGTAAAGAGTCATTCGTGCGGATGATTTTCTTGAATTGGTAAAATCTCGCCAACACTAACTTTCCGGGACGCTACAAATGGAATCAATGCCGAAAACAGCACGACGGTGGCTACGACGGCGGTGACGATGGTTCCGGAGGTGGTCATTACACTCAGTATAAAAAGCATCACAGCGGTAAAAAGCAATGCACCCGTAATAACGCGGAGGCCGAAACGGTTCTGACGTTTGATCTCAATCGCCTCTTCTTCATTGATTTCCAGTGCATCAATGCGCTTTTGTTCTTTGGTTTCCAGATAGGTCAGATATTCCTTTGCTATGACGTCTTTAGAGCGCGCCCAAAGTTCATAGGCGAGTAAAAGTGCCAGTGGAAGCCCCACGCCGACGATCGTTTCCATTCCTCTCGATAGTTTGAAATCCAGCAGGAGCGGGGCCAGAATTTTGAAAAACAGGTTAACCGAAAGTCCGATCCCGGTTACCCATAACGTGACGGTGCTATTCAGCCTTTTGGAAAAAAGCGCCCATAGCGGCGGCGCCAGAAGCGGACCGCCAGAAATCGCTGAAATGCTCAAAACCACTTCCACAATACCTCCCGCCGCCGGAACCAGCAATGCAATGCCGATCATTCCCAAACCAAAAAACCAGGAGGAACCACGCGCCACCCGGATCAGCTGCTTGTCGGAAGCTTTCGGGTTGACCATACCTTTATAAATGTCATTGGTAAAAACAGCCGACACGACATTTAATGCTGTATTGGCGCTGGCCGAGGTAGAAAAGTACATTCCGGTGAGCATCAAGCCCAATAGTCCCGGAGGCAGTACCAGTTTGCAGATCATCAGGTACGCATTTTCGGTGTCCAGGCCGGTTAATGCAGGGTTGATCGCCTTGTAGATCATCGGCGGCAGCATCCAGATGATTGGACTGATCAGGTATAAGCCAGCAAAGAGCCATGCCACTTTTTTAGCCGATTTTTCACTATCCACACTTGTATAACGCTGTACCATCGTCCAGTTTCCGCCAATGTAACAGATGTGGTAAATGACAAATGCGGCGACGAAGCCAAGGGTATATTCACCATTCAAGAGATTGAAAAAATCGTCAGGAACTGCTTGGGTGAAACCTTCCCAGCCACCAACTTTATCAAAAGACAATGGAAGCAGAATGAACACGGCGGCCGACAAAACCACAAACTGCAGAATGTCCGTCACCATTACTGCCCAAAGGCCGCCTACCGCGGTATAAGCAATCATAAAAAGCCCCAATCCAACGGTACAAGGAACTAATGGTAAGTCCAGCGAGGCACTCACAAGCTTGGCGACAGGGTATAGAACCGAGCCTTTTATAAAGACAGAAACCAATGTAAAGATGAAGATATAAGTCTTCTGAACAGGTAAGCCAAGTCGCTCCCGAATGAATTCTGCCGCTGTTAACGCACCTGTTCTCTTCCAGCGTGGCGCCAGATACAGTGCGGTAATCAGTGCACCAATGCACATAGTCCATTGGATGGTAATGGCAACCCAGCCATGTTTATAAGCTATTGATCCCCAGGCTACGAATGTTCCCGCGGAAAAAAAACTCATAAAAAGTGATAACCCACCGATAAACCAAGGAACCGCCTCCCCACCCGCAAAAAAGGATTTCAGATTCCGCCCCGTCCGGGCGAAAAGCATTCCGATCCCCAATACGAACGCTGAGAAAACGAGGATGACGATTGTATCAATTGAGCTATTCATATTTATGATTATTCGTCATCTGAAGATGACGGGTATTGAATTGAGATTGATTTATGATTATCCGTCGTCTGAAGATGACGGGAATTGAATTGAAATTGATTTATGATTGTCCGTCGTCTGAAGACGACGGGAATTGATTAGAGATTATCAATCAATAGCCGCCGCCTTCAGGCGACGGAAACAGATTAAAATTGGATTTCGATGGTTTTTTGTTCGAATGGTTGAATTTTTATTTGATCGATTTTTGCCGCTTGGTTGTTTTCCAGCCATTTCAATGCACTAATCTTTTTTGATCCGCCGATTTTGGTTTCATCTATTTTCAATGCAAAATCCGTTTGTGCAGAACTATTGTTCATCAGGATAATGTAAATGCTGTTTTTGGACGTCGATTGGGCGGTAATGCATTCAATGGCAGGCTTATCTGGCTCGGCAAGTCCTTCTTTGATAACCAGTTTCGCTTTATCGCCGTAAACGGTCCCAGCTTCAAAACCATAAGTCTGGTGCGGGCCAACTTTTGGGGTTACGAAACCTCTAGGGAAACTGATCTTTCCATTGGATCTTAATTCCACCTCCGAAAGCAGGTAATCCGTGATCCAGCCGATCTGCCACCAGGCGTGGTGAGGATAGGGGCCGGCCCCGCGGTTCATCGCATTCCAGTAGTAAGACGCAACACTCGTTTTGCTGTCCACAAATGCGTCGCGGCCGATGGCAGCTGAACGGGCCATATCTGCGAAAATCTGCTCACCGGTGAGCTTGTACATCCGGATAAACATTCCTGCGTGACTGGCCAGCTGGATAGGTCCATGGCGCGTCGCGGAGCCGAAAATTCCGCCATGCTCGAAGCTCAGGCCGGTTTGGCTGATCTCCCAGTCTTCCCGCGCTATTCCGTTGACGGTTTTAGGATTATGGTTGGCGATAGGATGGGTGTAAATAGAAGTGGTGTAGATTTTCGCGCAGGTAACAGCCGCGTCCTGGTACTTTTTGTTTTTGGTAAAATCATAAAGATCCAGCAGAGCCTGCGCCGATTGTCCGGTTGCAAAATCCGGCGCGTAACGCGCGTCGCCGCACACACCGAGGAAAGAACCCGTTTCCACTGCATTTTTAATAAACCAATCAGCGCCCTTTTGTGCAGCTTTCAGGTATTTTTCATCTTTAAGGAGCCGATAGGCGACGATCATTCCATAAAATGTCGGCCGCACATCCTTAATGTCTTTGAATGCTCCTTGCTCCGTTTTGCGGTCATAAGCTACTGCCCAGCTTCCGTCGGCTTTTTGCCAGCTCAACAGTTTATCCGCACCATATTTCAGGCGTGTTTTCAATTCGGTATCACCTGGCTCAAAAAGCAGCATATTGCCAATATCCAGCATGACATAGTAAGTAAGCGCGATTGGTTCGACCACCTCGCCCCATTCTTCGACAAACTTTTTCTTTTTCGCCAGGTAGTATTGCCCCTCCACCGAACCTTTAAAAAAGCCTTCGTCGGTTTGCTGCTGGACGAGCTTGAAATTTTTGGCAGGAGGCAGCACTTTGCCGGTCAGCTCGGGGTCGTTTGTGGCGTGGGCCAGCATCCACATTGCTCCATAATCTGAGTTTTTCATCGCGTCCTTATCCGAACCCACTACACCACCGAGGTAAGATTGCGCGCCTATTTGTTTTCCTTTAAATTCTTCAATGTTCCAGAGAGAAGTTTTTGGATCAGTAAGGTAATGATGCATTTTTTCAATGCGATCGGTCAGAGATTGTTTGCTCTGACGAAGGCTTAATGTTTCGTCAAACTTATAAATATCATTTGCAGCATGTTTGATCGCCTGGAACCAATCACCGGCAATGAGGCTATACCGGAAAGAAAAGCTATATTCTTCTCCTGCATTGAGTTCTGAGCTTTTTTCACCCAGAACCGGATAGTAAATAGTAGGCGCGAGCTGCCCTTTGCGGTTCATATGCGACAGGCCAATGTGCCAGTCCGTTTGGGTGATCTTGTCTTTGGCCCACGGATCTCTCGCCAGTCCGGGTTCCGGAATGACAGATAATGTGACGCCGTTTTTAGTAGTAACGAGCGGGCTCAATGTTGTGGCGCACCGCTCGCGATACACAACCGGGCGGTCGGGCACGCCGTGACCGTAGGCATAGGCCAATGCGAAATTCTTCTGCAAAGCGTTTCCCTGGAAGTAACCTGGTACTGAAGTCCAGCCGAGCTGCTCCTGGGCTACGGTTCCCAGCGTAGGAGTGGCCATTGAAAAGTAACCTTTCGCCTTCGCTTTAACGGTCATTTTAACAAGAACATCCGTTGGGTTTTGCGGGTCGATGCGCCAGTTGGAGGTTACAGTCGCTACCCCGGTTTCTTTCGAAAATTCGATCGCATCCGATTTGATCAACATTTTACCCGGCAGAAAATGAAACGCCTGTCCGGCTTTGTTGAGGGAAACGTCGTTGATACTTTCCTTCCATTGTTCCTGCTGGTAATGGTAAGCCTCTTCCGGGAATTTCCCACCTGTAATTTTTTCAAAGGTTTCGGTAGGTTCCGTTGAGGGTTTTGTGGCTGAGTACAGTAAAGTATGTTCACCCGAAGGCTTTGGCCCTTCAATCCACTTTCCTTCCTTTTTTACCTGTAAAGTGGCGATCGGAAATGTGCCGTCTGCCTTTCCCTGCCACACAACTTTAATATGATCATTGCTCAGTTGGTTCGGGTGTTTCTTCTGACCAAATGCTGCTCCTGATAATAAGAAGGCACATAATATCGCTGAAGTTATTCTCATGGGTTATGTGTTTCCGTTATAAATTCCTGAATCCCTTTTGTCCTGTAACCCTCGATTTTACCGTTTTCACCGGTGTAAATCAGGTAGGCATCGAGGTCACTGTGTTGTGTTAAAAATTGCTTTGTCGCTTCCAGCCCCATGACAAAAAACGCGGTGTCATAACCATCTGCGGTGATTGCGTCTTTGGCGAAAACGGTAACGCTTAGCAAAGATGATTCTTCCATGGAGCCCGTTTTTGGGTTGATAATATGGTTGAAAACGCGGCCATTTTTGGTGAAATGATTGTGATAATTACCAGCTGTTGTCATCGCACGGTCACTCAGTCTGGCAGTGGCAAAGAGCGTCCCCGGTTTAAGCGGATTTTCAATTCCTGCTACCCACGGACTGTGCCCGTTTTTATTTCCCCGACAAACCACCTCACCGCCGATCTCCACCATAAACCGGTCTATTTTTTGACTGCTGAGAAATGCGCTGATGATATCCACCGAATAGCCCTGTGCAATTCCGTTCATATCGATCCTGATACCTGTTTTAGCTTTTGTGATAGATCTGGCATCAAAGCGAATCTTGTCAAAACCTACATATTGGAGCAGTGAGTCGACGTTAGCGAGCTCAGGATCGGTACGCCTGGCACCAAATCCAAGTGCTTCCGTCAGCGGCATGATCGTAGGATCAAAAGCGCCTTTTGTGGCCAGGTATATTTCTCTGGATTTTTTTAAAACCGGATAAAAATACGGCGACTTGAACTTGTGTGATCCGGTACTATTATTAAATGTAACGATCTCTGAATCTTTACGATACAAGGATAAGCATAGATCGAAATCCGTGAGGATGGAGTCAATCTGGACTTTGAAATTCCGGTTGCGCTGATCAAAATATTTAATATGATAGGTAGTACCCTGCGCCTCGCCGGAAATAGAGATCATCCGCTCATCCCCGGCGGTTTCCGCATTCACCGGGGTAAGAAGCATTTGCAATACCACTAAAAAAAGCGCAAACGAAATTTTCAAAGTCATCAAATCAGTATGTTACTCAAGGCTGCGGCTCTACTGTTTCTCCTTTCAGGATTCCCATCAGTTCCGGTAAATGATGCTCATAAACACCCCGGGGAGTGGTTTTGTATTTCTTTGTCAAAGAAGCTGCGAACCCGACTACCTCACCCATCATTCCGCAAGTCCGCATTACTCTTGTACTGCCGAATGCGACGTGCGTCGTGCTGATATTTCTTCCCGCCATGAACAGGTTTTGAATGTTTTTGGAATATAAGCAGCGATAAGGAATTGTGTAGGGAGCGACCTTAATATGTTTTGTTCCGGCAAAAAACTCCTGGCCTTCGAAATACTTGCTGTTCTTCGCGTCGGGAAAATGCAGGTCGATCGTCCAGGTAGCGGTTACCGAGCCGTCGGGATAAAACTTACCTTCCTGAATATCCATTTGGTTCAGTATATGATCGCCGATAATACGCCTCGATTCCCTTTTTCCACCAATGTAGGCAACCCACGCCAGTTCATGTTTCGCGTATTTCGCTGCCTTGTTCTTTTTCAGATAAGACCAGTTTCCGTAGATCGCGCGGAGGTTGTGATCGCGGATTTTCTCGGCGTCTGTTATGGTATTGAAATTCCCGAAGCCGGTTTCCCATTGCCAGTCGGCTTTGGGTTCGTCGATATGGTATTCGTCGGAAAACTGGATCGCCCAGGGTGTTTCCGGAAATGAAGAAACGGTATCTCGCGGCAGGGAGGCCCACAGGTTGGAAGTGCCGAGTGTGAAATCATCCGCCTTTTCAGCCGCCAGCGATTCGCCCGTTTCGGCCTTGCTTTCTCGTCCCATCCTGAACTCTGCACCTGCTAAAAAGCCGATGGTTCCGTCGCCGGTACAATCTGTAAAGAACGATCCGGCAAACCGTGTTTCCTGGTTCGTAGCGATATCGCGGCCTACCACCGCAGTAATGATATCATTCTCTTTTTCAACTTTATACACATGCGTGTTTAGAAACAGGGAAATATTAGGCTCGGCTTTCACGATTGAAATCTTGCGCGCGTCACCATATTCTTTGGCATCCGGATTACCGTTTCCGGGATCACCATTATCCATTTCGCGAACAATCCGCCCCAATTTTGGGTAATGATTTTTATCGACGTCCCCCATCAAATGCACGCGCACCTCCGAACTGTTGTTTCCGCCAAGCACGGGCCTGTCCTGGATCAGTGCAACTTTCAGTCCCATTCTTGCCCCGGAAATTGCAGCACAGGTGCCGGCAATCCCCCCGCCTACGACCACCAGGTCAAACTGACCAGCGTCCATTGGTTTGTCGGTGAGGTTCAAAAGTTTTTTGCGAAAGGCAGTCAGTCCTTCAAGCTTATTTGGTGGGGTGAATTTCAGCTCGTCGGTAAATAAAATGGCATCGCAGCGGCCATTGAAGCCTGTCAGGTCTTTTATTGCAAGCTTTACCTGGCCGGCTTTCAAGTCCATTTGCCCGGCGTCATACCATTTCCATTCATCCGACCCGCTTTCTCCAAAGACCATATCGACAGGTTTACCATCAATAATCAGCCTGAACTTCCCCGGACCCTTCGGAAATGGTGCCCAGTCTTTTGTCCGCACCCACATCCGGTACTTACCGGTTTTAGGGAACTGTACCGTGGTGGTAGCATCTTTTACAGGTCGCCCCATACCATGCGCCATCAGGTAAGATGAGCCCATTACGACAAAAGATTGCTGATCAATCACCCAGCCGCCTTTGTCTGCAAACGATTCTGTCTCAACGAATACATGATTTTGGGCAGAAACAGAAAAAGAGAAAAATATTAGAAACAATACCGTTGGCTGAAGCCAACGGGCATTGAATAAGAAATCAATTGTTCCGGGCTTTGGTCCTGATAGCATCGTATTTCCCATTGTCTTTTCTATAGTCTTTTCCGTCGGCTGAAGCCGGCGGGAATTCAATAAAAAATCAATTGCCCCGGGCTTCAGCCCGGGGATCTTAAATGGATTTAGGATTTTGTAAGATGTTTTCATGAGTTAGTTTTTTGCCAATATTTGATTAATTAGCGATGCTTGTTCTTGATTGGATTCGGGAAGACTGGCTTTCAGGTTTTCCTTGACTGAGTCGGTGACCGGGACGGATTGCAGTTTTTTCAGAATAGCGATCTGTAAAGCGTAGGGAGATTTTTGGTAAGTCTGCCAAAGCCAGCTTTGCTTTTCTTGTCCTGCTAAAAAGCTTTCCCCCACACGTTGTAATGCGTTCTTTGCTATGAAAATGTTTTTTCCGCCGATAATCTTTTCAATATCAGTTTCATAATTGCGCCGGACATTGCCGTTCGGATCCACCACTTTATCCATTGCCCAATATTGATAATGGTAGTTGCTGCTGTTTAAAAAGCTGTGTAGCAAATTGTCATCACTGTATTCTTCAATAATTTTTTGCATTTCCGGCACCACCTTCCCATATGCAATGTGCCAGAGTGTATAGCAGGTATAAACCGCACCATCTATCACCTGATTTTTAATGGTTTTTAAAGTCGCCCCCGCCTTCACGTCTACTGAGTCGGTCAGGTTTTCGGTGCCTGTCGTAATCAGGTCTTCCATTTTCAATTCGGCAAAAATGGAGGTAGGCTGCGCGAGAATGTCCTGCAACTTCTGGTAATCTTCTTCCTTGAACTCGTCGTGGTCCACTTTGGTGAGCACTTTGTTTGGCGGCAGATCGAAGCGCATATAGTTGCCCAGCAGGTCCCAGTAAAAATTAATATGCACCGGTTTGCATTCATTGGTGTAGCAAACCGGTGTGAAAATGTTCCTGAAAAAATACTGCGGCCTGCCGGCATCATCCAGTGCAAGCTTCAAAGTATAGCTCAAAGTATCATTTTCCACGACCGTAAACTCCCGCACTTTGTCCGGAGCAGGGGAAGTTTGAAGGAGCAGGAAAAAGGTCAGAAGGTTGAGCATAAAATTAGATTACTTCGGCTGTCGGCTTCTATTTATTCAATCATTCAATCAATCAATCATTCATTCATGTTACTTCCAGTCCGGATTCTGTTCGATCTTGGAATTGGCATTGAGCTCATCCTGCGGAATAGGGAAATATTTGTTTTTAGCGGTGACGTTGCGAACGGGATAAACAGCATTGACTGCTTTTGGAATGACCGTAAGGAATTTGCCGGTGCGGGTCAGATCATACCAGCGGTCACCTTCGGCGAAGAATTCCCACGCGCGTTCCTGTAAAATGGCTTCAACCAATGCATCTTTTGTAATTCCCGCTTTCAGATCGGGCAGACCGGCGCGCTTGCGCACGACATTGACTGCTTCAAGCGCTGCTGCATTGGCTCCGTTCAGACGGGCTTCTGCTTCTGCCAGGATCAGATAAACATCCGGCATTCTCAGAATAGGAATGTTGGGGATGAAACCGACGGTCGAAACCGGATCCATGTATTTTTTGATCAGCACACCATCTGGTGTAATAGGCGTGATGTTGCGCTGGGATATGACCTTGCCGGACTTATCTATATAGCTGGTGTCCAGTAATTGTCTTCTCTTGTCGGCAGGATTAAACGAATCAAAAAACGACTGGTATGCAAACATCGACCCGTAAGAAGTCCTTGCATAAGCGGGGCCCGCGCTTCCCGGAGGGCCGCATAAACCGACGAGCTGGTGGCTCAATCCCGGTGAAATCGGGTCGACCTCATAGGCGAATATGTTTTCAAGCCGCGCAGCATCTTCATTATCGTAACGATATACATCCAGTACATTAGGCAGCAATGCATGTTTCCCCGAAGTGATCACTTCTTTTGCTTTTGCAATTGCTGTCGGATAATCTTCATTGTATAATGCGGCTTTGGCGTGTAATGCAAATGCCGCTTCGCGCGAGACCCGGCCTTTGGCAACAGTCGGGAAGGAAGCCAATCCCGCTGACTCAGCTTGTTCCAGGTCTGCGTAAATCTGTTTATAAATATCCGCTTTCGCGCTTTTTGCTACGGAAGCATCCTCTTCGGAGTAGCTCGGCGCGATTTTAACAGGGACTTCCCCGAAATTCTTGGTCAGCAACCAGTGGTAAAATGCCCTCAGAAAGTAAGCCTCTCCGATAATCTGTTTTTTACGCGTTTCGTCCATTGAGGCATCCGGCACCTTTGCGATCAGCCAGTTGGCCTTCTCGATACCTCCATAGCAGGATTGCCAGATTTGCTGAGGAGACTCAAATAAACGGTCGTTACTTTTTTGCGTCGTGTAGTTGACATCATAGGTAAACAGTGTAAGGGTATTGCGGCCCACCACCCCTCTTGGATAAGTCTGGTCATCACTGAAATCGGCCACGATGGTCAATGCAGGCGCGTTGCCTACTCCCGCAATTCCCCCGTAAACACCAATCAATGCTTTCTCCGCATCGGCTGCGGTCTTGTAAAAATTTTCAGTGTAAATGGAAGAGTAAACCGTCTCTTCCAGGTCGCAGGATTGCAGCAGGAGTGAAGCCCCGAGCGCACCTATATATGTTGCTATTTTAGATCTTGTTTTCATAAATAAAATGGCTGTTTGAGGATTTAGAATGTCACCTGAATGCCGCCCAGGAACGACCGCGACTGGGGATATACAAAGTTGTCGACGCCGATCACCGTGTTGGAACCTGCGTAAGTATTCACCTCGGGGTCGTATCCGCTGTACTTTGTGATGGTGAACAGGTTGTTGGCGCTTGCGTAAATGCGGATACCTTCCACTCCTTTAAACTTCGGCAATGTGTAGCCGAGCGTCATGTTTTTGCAGCGGAGATAACTCCCGTCTTCGACCACGTAGCTGGAAATAGGCAAACGTCCGCCCTGAAAACCACTTACATACTGGTTGCTTGGATTGGTCGGCGACCAGCGATCGGCTACGCCTGCGAGCAAATTCCGTTGACCCAGCGGGTTTTCAAATGACAGCCGGCTGGCATTGTAAATGTCGTTACCCTGTGATCCTGAAAGGAATGTGCTGAAATCAATCCCTTTAAATGAGAGGTTTGTGGAAACTCCGTAGATAAACTTAGGATTGGGATTTCCTACAAATACCTGGTCAGCGGCAGAAATCACATTGTCGCCTGTGACATCTTTTACTTTATGGCCCCCGACACGTCCGTCATACCCTGGCAGGATCGCCTCGCCGGTTTGGTTAATACCGTCGAACACGTACGTTTTGAACATTCCCAGGGGTTGACCAACGGTAAGGGTCGTGTATGTTGTAATGAAGCGTTCCTTCGTCGTTCCACCGTCAAGATCAAGAATCTTGTTGCGATTAATGGTCGCGTTCGCCGAAACGTCCCATTTTAATTTCCCGTCGAGGATACGAGATGATGCCGAAAATTCAAGCCCCTTGTTTTCCAGTGCCGCAAAGTTCCCGCGGATGTTTCCATACCCCGAACTCATCGGCAATGCTTTGATATAGATCAGGTCATCCGTTTTTTTATAATACGCCTCCGCGATCAGACTAATGCGGTTATTGAATAAGCCAATGTCGATACCAATATTACTTTGTGTTGATTTCTCCCAGCGCAGGTCAGGGTTTGAAATGCCCGTCGGGTTAATACCTGTTACGAAGGTGTGGTCGATGATGTAGTTGCTGCCGGTAGCGCCTGCGATGGCAAGTGACTGGTATGGAATGAGTCCTCCTGCATTGCCGGTAATCCCGAAGCTACCACGCAGTTTCAGGTCCGACATCCAGTTAACGCTTTTCATAAACGGCTCTTCGATAATACGGTAAGCCGCTGATATTGCCGGGAATAATCCGTACTTATGATTGGCCCCGAATTTGCTGGAACCGTCGATCCGTGCAGTCAGGTCAAGGAAGAATCTGTCTTTGAAACCATAATTGACACGAGCCAGATACGAATCCAGACGCTGTGAGGTCCGTTCACTACTCACGGTCCGGGTCAGTGCAAGCTGCATGGCCTCGTTTTCAGTCGCATCGTTCGGGAATCCTGTGGCGTTGAGCGTGTTGCTGTTCGATTGTTCAAGCTGTGTACCAAAAACGGCAGTCGCTTTCAGTGAATGGTTTTTGCCGACGTTGGCCGTGTAGGTTAAGATACTTTCGTGCAGAAGCGCCAGGAAATTGCCATTCGACTTGGTTCCGGAGCCCGAGTTGTCGTTCAGGTCGGTTCTGTTGACAATAGATCTCGGTGAGTAAAAATCGTAAAGTTCCCCGCGCTGGTCCACATTAAACGAAGCCCGGTAAGTAAGCCCTTTGAACAGGTTTACATCCGCATATACATTGATCAGGTTTCTCTTGATTGAGCGTAGATTTTTCACCTGCGCAAAATTGAGCGGGTTAGTAACCTCACGATACTGCCCTCCTGCCTGCTCGCCGAACGGGAATATGGTACCATCGGGGCGGTAAGGCTGCAAAGTAGGAGGGGCGCCGATAGCTGCTCCCAAAACAGATGAAAGTACCGCGCCGCCGTCGCCGATGTTTTCGCCGCCAGTCTGGATACCGTCATTTACCGAATAGCTTCCCATGAGACTAGTGCCGATCTTAATCGCCTTGCTGATCTGGTGGTCGAGGTTGACACGGTAAGAATATCGTTTGAAAGCAGAACCGATAAATGTGCCCTGCTGGTCGAAGTAGTTGAGAGAAAGCGCCAGCTGTGTTTTTTCATTGCCTCCATTCACCGAAAGCTGGTGGTTCTGGATCGGGGCTTTTCTGAAAATGTAGTCCTGCCAATTGACACCTTCGCCAAGTGAAGCAGGGTCAGGGTAATAATTGTTTTTAAAAACTTCATTTTCAAGCTGAGCAAATTGCGATGCATTCAGCACGTCGAGTTGTTTGGTCACTTTCTGGGTTCCGTAATAGCTGTCGAAGGTCACGCGGGTAGCACCGTTTTTCCCTCTTTTTGTGGTGATCAGAACAACCCCGTTTGCAGCGCGTGCGCCATAAATGGCCGAGGCAGAAGCATCCTTTAAAACCTCGATCGATTCGATATCATTCGGGTTAATTGTAGACAGCGGGCTGACGTCCGTGATACCCCCGCCATTTGAGATCTGAATTCCGTCGATCACATAAAGCGGCTCAGAGGATCCGTTAATGGAGTTGGTCCCGCGTATCCTGACGCTGATATTCCCGCCCGGCGCACCGGAGTTCTGATTTACCTGCATTCCCGCCACCCGCGCCTGTAAGCCTTGCGCCAGGTTTGCTACCGGTGTTTGCGTAAGTTCAGAAGCCTTAACGGAGACAATAGAGCCGGTAGTTTCAACTTTGCGCTGTGTGCCATAACCGACAACCACGACTTCTTCCAGTGCTTTGGTATCTGTCTGCAAGGTGACATTGATTCTACTTTGTCCGTTTACGCTCACTTCCTTTCCCAGGTATCCCACAAACGAGAAAACGAGCGTGGCGTTAGCAGGCGCATCAATGCTGAAATCGCCCTCTGCGGTGGTGAGTGTCCCTTGCTGCGTTCCTTTTACGGTAACACTGGCTCCCGGAACAACCTCGCCTTTTTCATCAGTCACCTTTCCCGAAACGGTTCCCGATTGGGAGAAGGCGGTTTGCGTCAGGCTCAGCAATAAGCAAAGTAGCCCGAACAGTACTCGTATTTGTTTCTTCATACAAAGGATAAAGGGTTAGATTGTAATAACAGAATAATACAATTCTACACAGATAATTTCCGTCACGTGCCTGCTGCGATGATTGAGAAATATGCCCCTTAATAGTGCAGGCAGGGTGATTTTTATTGAAGTTATCAGCTGCTAACCCTTAAATCAAGCCTATTTACATTCTATTAAATCTCAATATTCGTCAAAAAGTATCGGTAACGTTTGCGAATACGTTACCGATATATGGTTTTAGGTATTTTTAATATAATAATTCTTTATGTTTGTGATCGGGGATATGTAGCAGGCAGTTTCAGGGCATGAGCGGGCTGTTTGTTTAAATAATACAATTTGTATGATAAAATGTGTGAAGTGCGGACAGGTGGAGGGGATTATGAAAGCGGGCTACGTCAGGGGCAAGCAGCGCTATCTTTGCAAACCCTGTAATTACTATTTCACATTTGCCGAACAGGACATTTCGACGACTGTACGGCTCAAAAGGAAGCGCCACCAGACCACGATCATCGATATAGCCAAAACATTGGGCGTGTCTAATTCAACCGTTTCCCGTGCATTGCACGGCCACGCGGATATCAGTCCTGAAACGAGGCAGGCAGTGCTGGATACTGCGGCGCAGCTGGATTATCAGCCTAATCAGCTTGCTTACAATCTGGTAAAAAGCCGCACTAACACGATCGGGATGATTGTGCCGGAGTTTCATAATCCATTTTTCCCCAATGTGATTATAGGCGCGCACGAGGTGCTGACCAAAGCCGGCTACAACCTCACGATCATGCAAAGCAATGAATCGTATCAGGTTGAGATTTCGAATACTAAGGCAATGCTCGCCAACCGGGTCGATGGCCTGTTGATCTCGCTCACACAGGAAACCAACAATTTCGATCATTTAAGTGTGTTTGAAAAAAGGGATATCCCGCTCATCCTGTTCAATAGGGTTTGTGAACAAATCGACGTTCCAAAAGTGGTAGCGAATGATTTTGAGTCGGCATTTATGGCGGTGGAGCACCTCCTGCTGAATGGTTATGAAAAAGTAGCACACCTCGGCGGGCCGCTTAATCTGCTTGTCAGCCGTGAAAGGTTACGTGGTTACCAGGCTGCGATGGAGAAATATGGTAAAAGTATTGAAGATCACATGGTGATCCAGGGGATGCTTACCCAGCAAAAAGCGCGGATTTACGGTCAATATCTGCTCGACCTCGCCGAGCGGCCCGATGCTATTTTTGCCGTCAATGATTCTGCGGCGATTGAAATTATGCTGATCGCGAAAGAAAAGGGAATCCGTATTCCGGAAGAGCTGGGGGTAGTCGGTTTTAGCGATAATCCGGAGTCAGCGTACATTGGGCCGGGGCTCACGACCATTCGGCAGCCGACATTGGAAATGGGCCGAACCACCGCCGAGTGGATTCTGCAACTGGTTGATGCTGAAAATATTAGTTTGCATGAACGCAAAGTGTTGAAAACGGAACTGATCGTAAGGGGCTCGTCGGTACGGAGCAGGTAACTGGGATTTTGTCTATATTTGTCCCGGTTCCTCATTTCATAACACATACTTATCTTTAAAACCTTCACTATGTTGAGACTTGCAGTGCCGTCACAAAAGGAAAAACGAGCGATCAGGAATTTTTTGAGGACCATCAAAACTCAAAAGGAATCGCCTGCCCAAATGGACACCACCGACTATTTAATGAGCGATCCTCGCAACAGAGAGCTTTTGCTGAAGGCGATTGACGATGTTAAAAATGGTAAGTTCATTTTTCGGGATCTGATAGAACCATGATGCTCGCCTGGCAGACAGGCGCTTGGGAAGATTATCTGGAATGGCAATTAACAGATAAAATTATCGCGAGGAAAATCAATGAATTGATCAAAGAGTGCCTGCGGACACCTTTCGAAGGGAAAGGAAAGCCGGAAATGCTGCGCTCGAATTTTTCAGGCCATTGGTCAAGACGCATTAACGAAGAGCATCGCCTGGTTTATAAAGTCGAGAACGATTTAATCATCATTGTCCGTTGTCGCTATCATTATGAAAAATAGCTTGCGACACATTAAGAACGATGCAAACCTATTAAGTCTTGAGCCACGAATACGCGAATAAGGCACTAATACATTCGTGCCTCATTCGCGTATTCGTGGCATTAATAAAAATTAAGGATTTTGCCTCAAAACATCAGCCCCCATAATATCGATTTGAGCTTGCGGGATCGGGAAGTACTCGCTTTTTCCTTTCACAAACGTGGCTCCTTTCAGATAGCTTCTTTTCACACTTTCTTTGGTGAGGTAAGCATTCAAAACCACGTCAGCTACGCCCCAGCGAACTAGATCGAAATGCCGGTGACCTTCCATGGCAAGCTCCACGCGGCGCTCGAAACGTACTGCTTTTCTGGCATAGTCCTGCGTTGAGAAAGCAGGGTAGGGCTTCACAAGGTAGTTAGCAGCAGGCTTCCCGCTTGCATCGGTCACCACCACATTACCCGCGCGCGTCCTGATCTGGTTTACGATCTTCAATGCGGTCGCCAGGTCATTTTGCTCCACAGCCACTTCGGCACGCATTAAGAGTACATCGGCAAAACGGATCGCGCGGTAATTGTTAGCATTCGCACGCGGCGATTCTGCGCCGGCATTTTCACCGCTGTAAGCAAAGAACTTTTTGAACGTATAAGGCCCCCCGAATGCCTGGTCACGGATCCAGTTTTTGCCGGGATGTACACCCCAGTTCAGGAAAGGCAGGCCCCGACGACCGACGGTCCAGTCAAGTCTTGGGTCAAGTGTTCCTTCATAAGGAGTAAATGCATCGGTTGAAGCCAATCCTTCGTCATTTTTAACGTCGACACTATTAAATGTATCCAGCAGAGGCAAGCCCGCCGCGTCGGTTTTAAATGCGTTTACCAGGTTTTGAGAAGGCTGGTAAAATCCGCAGCAACCGCCTGGCGCCGAGCCGTAAGGAAAGTTGTAGTTATCGCCCCAGCTACCGTTCTGCCCATTCCCGCCGTCACCTACCGACATCTGCACTTCAAAAATAGATTCGCTGTTGTTCTCTGTCGCGATCCTGAAATTGTCGTGGAAGCTGTTGACCAATGCAAAAGGGCCGTTATTGATCACATCGTCCAAAAGCGGCTTGGCAGCGGCGTAATCCTGCTGGTACATATGTACTTTGGCGAGCGCAGCTTTCGCTGTCCATTTGCTTACTCTTCCTACCTGCGCTTTGGTCGCAGAGACATTATCGACCGCGAACTGGAAGTCTGCCTCGATCATCGGCCAGATATCCTGATCGTTTGGAAGATTAATGAAGTCTGTCACGTTTTCGTCTACGTAAGGGACCATATTCCAAAGCTTTTTTGCTTCGAAATGGTACCAGGCTCTCAGGAAACGCGCTTCGCCCAATGCCTGCGCTTTTTCCGCGTCGGTCATGTCTGTTGCCAGGCCGGTCAGTTTGATCGCATTGTTGGAGCGGGAAACCCCGTCGTAAACGGCCACCCATTTATCGTTGTATGCACCGATATCTGCCTGTGGAATGTAACGCTCGATCGTCGTGATCTGCGCCTGGTCACCTACGTCCGAACCTTTGTAAGCATCGTCGGAAGCAACGGAACCGTAAATCCAGTTGCTTACCGACGACGTATTTACAGGACCTGCGCCGACGCCGTCGAGCAAGCTGTAAGCGCCAATCAGTACCGCGTTGACACCATTTTTATTGGAAAGTGACTGCTCGTTTCCAACACCCAGCGGCGTGGTTTCCAGAAACTCTTTGCCGCAGGAAGTCAGCATTCCTACGCAAACCATTGCAGTTAATATGCTCTTTTTCATATCTATTCGCTTATTATTCACAGATAAAAAGTTTTTTCTCAATTACTAAAACCCGAAGTTGATACCGATCTGGTACATTTTGGAATTAGGATAGTTCCCCTGGTCCACACCCAATACAGTACTGCCGGGCGTCGCGCCCACAGAAGTTACCTCAGGATCGATCCCGCTGTATTTCGTGATCGTGAAAAGGTTTTGAGCCTGTAAGTAGACACGCGCACTTTCGAATCCGATTTTTGACAAAACAGTACCTGGCAAAGTGTAGCCGAGTGTCAGGTTTTTCATACGGAAATAAGAACCGTCCTCGATAAAGTAGCTGGAAGGCTGCTGGCTGCGGCTATCGTTGGCATCTAAAATCGGGAGAGCAGCGTCGGGGTTTTCTGGCGTCCAGGAATCATTCAGCATGCGTAAACTTCTGTTACCCGCCTGATTATTAAAGTCAACCCAGCGCTTTACCATATTGATAATGCCGTTTCCTTTTACACCCTGAAAGAATGCAGACAAATCGAAGTTTTTGTAGCCTACGTTCAGGTTGATACCATAGGTAAAGTCCGGGTGGGGGTTGCCCAGGAACACCCGGTCGTTGTCGGTAATGGTGCCGTCGCCGTCGGTGTCTTGGTATTTATATTTACCCACAGCTGCATAGCCAGGATATTTCGGGCCCTTGTCGACTTCACCCTGATTTTGGTAAATGCCGTCGATTTGCAAACCATAGAATGAATAAAGCGGCATGCCTGCGACCGAGCGGGTCCAGGTGTAGCTGCGGATCGCCGGGCCGAGCAATACCGCTGACGAACTGTTATTCAGTTTACCCACTTCATTTTTGTAGCTCGAAAAATCCACTCCGACTGAATAGGTCAGGTCGCCGTTCAATGCTTTGTTGTTGAAATCCAGGGCAAGGTCAATTCCCTTGTTGTTCATTTCACCCACATTCACGAAAGGAATCGTGGCAACACCCTGAGTTGCAGGAAGTGCTACCTGATAAAGCATGTCGGAAGTAGTACGGTTGTACAAATCAAGATTGAAGTTGAACATGCCTTTCAGGAAAGTCGCGTCCAAACCAACGTTTGTTTGCGTGGTAGTTTCCCATTTTGCATTGGGGTTACCAAATGCTTCTGTGTCAAAGCCCGGCTCCACCGAGTTGTTACCGCCGCCGATCGGGTAGGATGACAAGCCCAGGTTGGAGCGGTAGGTGCTGAAACCGTTGTAATTACCAATCTCCTGGTTACCTGTTTGTCCCCAGCCGGCCCTTATTTTCAGATCATCCAGCCAGCTGACAGGCTTCAGGAAGCTTTCTTCGGAAAGTCTCCATCCCGCACTGAATGCCGGGAATGTTCCATAACGGTTATTTTGTCCAAAACGGGAAGACCCGTCGCGACGTACTGTGGCTTCGAGTAAATAGCGGTCTTTCAACGAATAGTTAACTTTTCCAAAGAGCGAGAAAAGCGCCCACTCGTAACCTCCGCCTGCATTGTTAATACCCGCAGTACCCGAACTCAGGAACATATATTGCGGATCTTCGGAGAAAAACGTGGTGCGCGTCGCATTGAAGTTGCGGCCGGTACCTTTGATCGCCTCGGTTCCCAATAATACATTGATCTTGTGATCAGTACCGATCGATTTGTTATAATTGAGTGTATTGGACCACGTCCAGTTGATATCGTACGCGTTTTCATTTGTCAATGCATTTGCAGCTTCAATTTCTGCCTCTTCCAGGTCAAGCAGGGTGTAACCGACGCGGTTGAAACTGTTCAGATCAATACCGATACTCGATTTCGCAGTCAGATCTTTGAGGATATCGATTTCCATATAGGCGTTACCGAATGCGCGGAAGTTATTCGCCTGGTTATTTCTGGTGCGGTAAAGCTGTGCAACGGGGTTGGTAGCAGGTCCCAGTCCAGCTGCGCGGGTTGCAGCGAAATTGCCCATAATGTCATAAACCGGTATGATCGAAGGGATCCGGTACCCGTTTCCGATCGGGTTTCCGTCCTGGTTATTGGCTGAGCTGGACGTTCCGTTATTGTTGTAATAACCTTTGTTTTCAGTATAGCTGATTTCCAGGTTTTCGCCCAGGCGCACGCGTTTTTTGAAGGTAAATTCAGTATTGGAACGCAGTGAATATCTGTTGAAAGAAGTATGGATCAATACCCCGTCCTGCTTGAAATAGTTTAATGCAATCGCATAGCGGCCGGTTTCGGTACCACCTGTTGCGCCAATATTATATTCCTGGATCGCAGCCGGACGAAGGATTTCCTTGTGCCAGTCGGTGCCTTCCTTGTTCGCTTCCACGATCTGGTAAAAACCGGCGCGGTTATAATTGTAAAGTGACGGGTCAACCTTCGGATCACCTGCCGAGAGACCGTAGTTCGATCCAGCCAGAATATAGTCGGGTACCATTGCGTTCGGCCCGTTACCATATTGCTGGTGCGAAGGATTTCCATTTGTCAAAACCCCTGCATTCCGGCGCTGCGTCCATAGGAGGTCACCAAATTGCTGCGGATCCTTGATCAGATCGAGGTCTACTTTACCGGTTTGTAAACCCGCGCGTGAGTTGAATGTGAATCTCGCTGCGCCTGCTTTGCCCTTTTTGGTAGTAATAATAATAACCCCGTTCGCCGCTCTTGAACCGTAGATTGAGGCAGAAGAAGCATCTTTCAAAACCTGCATGGACTCGATGTTATTCGGGTTAATGCTATTCAGTCCGCCTTTGGTAGGAACTCCGTCGATCACGTATAGAGGATCATTGTTATTGATCGTCCCAAAACCGCGGATACGGACTGTCGCTTCGCCGCCCGGCGTGTTGTTGGAGGTCACTGTTACCCCGGCAACACGTCCCTGTAATTGCTGGGCCACATTGGGCGCAGCAACTTTGGTCAGTTCCTTCGCATCAACAGTCGAAACTGCGCCGGTAATATCCCTCTTGGATTGTGAAGAATATCCGGTCACGACCACTTCGCTCAACGCCTTTACATCCGATTGGAGTACAATATCAATCTGCGATTTGTTGGTGATATCCGCTTCCTGGGTCAGGTAACCGATCGAGGAGACGACGAGGGTAGTACTGCCGTCGGGTACTGAAAGCGTGAAGGCTCCATCCGCGTCGGTAGTGGTACCGACGGATGAGCTCCCTTTCAAAACCACTGTGGCGCCGGGAACAGTAGCGCCGGTTGCATCGGTTACTTTTCCTTTAATTGAAAGGTCTGCGTTTTGTTCGTGCGATAATTCCAGGCGGCTATCCGGCACTGCCCGCGCATATCCGTCAACAAGCGGAAACGCGCTGAGCAGGAGAATAGTCAATACTTGTAGTAGCCTGATTTTCAAATTTTTAGTCGGGCAGATCCGCCGATAAAAGGTTTTTTTCATACTTTTGTTCGTTTTGTTGGTTTGTAAAAATTGGCAAACAAAATCCCAAGCTCCTTTCGGGGCAGCAATCCGGGTCACAATCTGGTTGAGGGTTTATTTCGGGTGAGTGATGTGGCGACATCATTCACCTTTTTTTATTGAAGGAGGCGATGATTTAGGGTGAATAACTATTTTATAATGTCCGGTCAGGGTTGTTGCTGAATCAAATATAGGTGATGTGCAACCTGTATAAAATAGTGTTTCGTAGTTCCTTGAAATATCAAAAGAAAATTGTATTATTTTCCTAAATGCAATATAAAACTGGGTTTTTGCTCCTGTTGGCGCTTTGTGAAAAGTTAGATGTAACTGATGGTAAAATTGTTCGCCCGCGTTGTTTAAAGAACGTAACCAAACCGATATAATCATGCTTTTGAAAAGATCGTGGCTTTTGAGCTTCTTTAGTTGTTGCTGTTTCCTATCTGGCAATGCCCAGGAAAACATTCATTACCAGGAGCGTATCAGGCTGATCAATGCGAATATCAACGAGGTATTTTATGATCAAAAATCTGGCCTTTATATTGAAACGAATGGAAAAAATGAAAAGCCGCATTCGTACCTGTGGCCGCTCTGTGCATTAATGCAAGCCGAGAATGAGGCAGAGGCAACGCTTTCGGAAAGCCAGCTGATGCAGCCGGTTTTGAATGCAATTGCGAAGTATAAAAATAATGATGCGCTGGCGCCGGGTTACCAGGCTTATGTCACAAAAGAGCAAAAGGATTCGCGGTTTTATGATGATAATCAGTGGATCGCGATTGCGGCGCTCGATGCCTATAACCGGAACAAGAATCCATCTTATCTGAACCTGGCGGAGGAGATTTACAGGTTTATGATGACGGGTTACGACAAAAAATCAGGCGGCGGTCTTTATTGGAAGGAGGATGAAAAAAACACAAAGAATACCTGCTCAAATGGTCCGGGAATCCTTGTGGCGCTGCAGTTATACAAATTGAATAAAAAGCCCGAATACCTGAACACGGCACTGGACCTTTATACGTGGACAAACAAACATTTACGTTCTCCTGACGGTACTTACTGGGATGCGATCAAGATTCCTTCCATGAAAATTGACTCGGCCAAGTACACTTATAATACGGGTACCATGCTGCAATCCAATGTATTATTATATGAAATCACCAAAGAAAAGAAGTATCTCGATGAGGCAAATAAGATCGCTGAGGCGGCCCGGGACTTCTTTTATGTGAACAACAAATTGCCGGGAAACTATTGGTTCAATGTCGTGTTACTTCGCGGCTATGAGGAGCTTTATAAAGTGAATAAGGACAAAAGCATTTTCAGCTTTTTCGTCGATGATGCGGAAAGGATCTGGAAAGAGGAGCGGGACGAGCATAACCTGATGGGCAGGAAACCTGAAAAATCACTGATTGATCAGGGCGCTATGTTGGAAATGTATGCGCGACTGGCACGTTTGACCAAAGAGTAATCAAAAAAAAGGGTTGCCGACTGGCAACCCTTTTTTTTGCTATTCCGAATCTTTGTACAATCCGAACTCGCTAATCGCAATGCTGACGGGCGATTTGGTGACCCGCAGCCTCACTTTTTGTGTAGTAACCGGTGCTTCCAGTTTGACGATCCTTTTGGCGCCAATGCTGGTACCCTTGTGAATTTCTTTCCAATTATTGTCCTGCCAGGCGTCAACTGCAAATTCCTCTATTCGCTGGCCGAGTTTGATGAATTCCTGAATGCTGATGATATCAAAAACGATCGGCTGGCCGAGGTCCATGATCACCTCGGGTGTTTTGAAATCATCGTCCGTCGCCCAATAACTTTCCGGCTTTCCGTCGAGGATATTTTTGGCGCTGTAAATAGAATTATAGCCTCTTACATTCACTGCTTTCGAAGTAGCCCGGCTGATCAGGTTGGTCGCAAAAGTCTTGCTCACGCGATCGCCGAATGCTTTTAATGTAGCAACGTCGTCTGCGTGCAGCTGTCCGCGCGTGTCGGGCGCCAGGCCAAGATCCAATGCCGCGCCGCGACCTACGCTTTTGAGGTATAGATCAAATAGCTTTTCGGGTGTTTTCGGTTTTTCATTTGGATGATAAAACCAGCCCTTACGCAATGGAACGTCACATTCAGCCGGAATCCAAAACTTTCCGTTGCGGGTGCCGCCCGGGTTTTCAGTCGCATTCGCCTGGCCCGGTACGGCTACATTCTGGCCTTCCGAAGGTTTTGGGGTCAAAGTAGCCCACGAAGTTTCGTTCACGCTGCCGTCTTCGTTGCCTGCCCAGCGCACGTCCCAGCCGATATCGCTGAAAATGTTGGCATTAGGTTGCAATTTGCGGGTCAGGTTTGTCCAGGTGGAATCCCATTGATAATAAGTCGTATTGTCGATCGAGCGTTTTTCCCTGGCGCCCCCATAGTATCCATCGCCGCCGTTGGCGCCGTCGTGCCACGACATAAACAGTTCTCCGTAATTGGTATAAAGTTCGCGGAGCTGCTCGCGGTAAATCGCCAGGTATTCCGGCGTTCCGTACTTCGCATTATTTCTGTCCCAGGGCGAGCAGTATACGCCGAATTTAAGTCCGTGTTTTCTTGTCGCGTCGGCCACTTCTTTCACCAGATCCCCTTTTCCATCCCGGAATGGGCTTTTGGAGATATTGTATTCTGTGGTTTTCGTCGGCCAGAGCGCAAATCCGTCGTGGTGTTTGGCTACCAGAACAATTCCTTTCAGGCCACCTGCCTTGGCTGCGAGCACGATCTGTTCGGCATTAAAATCACTTGGATTGAAAGTCTTCGGATCAGCATCGCCAAAACCCCACTCCTTGTTTTCAAAGGTGGTAGGGGTAAAGTGTATCAGGCCGTAAACCTCTGTCTGGTGCCAAAGTATCTGTCTGGGAGCCGGAAGCGCGCCGTAAGGTTTTGGGGGAGTTTGGGCGAAGGTATTCAGCGCCGTAAGGAGGAAGAGCGCAGTTATGGATTTTCTCATCAATGGTAAAAGGTAAAGTGCAGGTTTAATTTAAAGCTAAGATCGGTTTTTTTTGAAAGAGATTAATGATTTTATCAGGTGATGTTGATGTGTGGCCTGAAACGGCTTAACTGGTGTAGGTACACAACAAAAAGCGTAATTTTCATTCTTAAGTTTGAATACACTTCAACGTTCCAGATAATTTCATGCTATGTTCAATATTGTTGATGACTATATGGAATTAAGCAAAAACATGAGCCTGTTGATCAAGGAGTCTGGGTTCAAGGATGCTTATTTGGCAGAACAAATTGGTATGCCGGCGCCAACGTTCAGTGTTAAAAAGCAACGTGGAAACTGGACGCCGGACGAGATGAAAAAAAACTTGACATCATCGAAAGCGAAAAGTCTGAAGATTTGTTTCTGCTTGAATTCATGCGTGCTGAAAGCAATGAGCCGAGGTATCCGATCAATGATCTAAAAAAAATGGGATGGTAATAGAATACCGCAGGAAGTACAAATCCTTCCCTTCCTAATCAATCACAAACAAATAAGCCGGCCGCTGACCGATTTCAGCTGCAATTTTCGCCGGTATCTGGATTGCACCATCTTTGATTTTCAAAGCTTTTTTGTTTCCTGCCAAAGTGATCTTTGCATTGGCTGGCATTGGTAATCCTTCCGGTTTCAGGCTTTCAGGCAGCTTTTCGCCTGCATCGGCCAGATAGAATGCATAAGTGGTATCCCCCTTTTTTGTAAACGCCCATTTGCCCTGACGATAGGGGGCGAGCGGCTTGGTTTCGTAAATACCGACACCATTTACATTCATCCACTTTCCTATTTCTTCGAGGCGTGTATAAGCTTCTTCGTGCCACTCTCCGTCGGGGCCTGGTGCTACATTTAAAAGCAGATTCCCGCCTTTTGCGACAATATCAACCAGCGTATGCACCAGTTTTTGAGTCGATTTAAAATTCTCCTTCGGAATGTATGACCATGAATCGCCCATTGTCATGCACGATTCCCACGGGATCGACATATAATGATCAGGAATGGATTGTTCGGGTGTAACGTAATTTTCAAACTCACCGGTGACCGTTCTGTCTACCACAAGCAGTCCCGGCTGGTGTGATCTCGCCATTTTAGCAATGCGGGCCATATCGATATCCTGCTCATAAGGAATACTTTTTTGCCAGCTGATATTCGGATCGATGGTATTCATTGGTCGCACCCAGCCGCCGTCGAGCCATAGAATGTCGACGGAGCCATAGTCGGACATCAGCTCTTCAATCTGATTGTAGGTGAAATCTTTGAACTTATTCCAAAGCTCCGGGCGCTTTTTAGGGTCGTAGGAAGCATTCCGGTCTTTTGGCGGGAAATATTTCCACCAGTAAAACTCCGTGTTCCAGTCAGGTTTTGAAAAGTAAGTACCTGTCATGAAGCCCTGGTTGCGGAATGCAGACAGTACTTCCTTCGTCACATTGCTTTTAGGATTCGATTTAAATGGTGTGTTGGTGATTTTGTAATCGGTGTACTTGGAATCGAACATCGCAAATCCGTCGTGGTGTTTTGTTGTAAAAACCACATATTTCATCCCCGCATTTTTAGCGGCCTGCGCCCAGCGCTCCGGGTTGAATTTGACGGGGTTAAATGTCTTGGCAATATCCTCGTAGGCTTTTTTATAAGCGTACCAATCATGCGAATGCGGCCCGCGGCGCTCGCACCAGCCTTCGTCTTCCGGGCAAAGTGACCAGGACTCCACGATTCCCCACTGACTATACGTTCCCCAATGCATCAGCAGGCCAAATTTCACATCCTGCCATTTGGCCAGCTTTTGCTGCACCAGCGGATCGGTCGGCGCAACATATTTGGAATGATCCTGCTCAGCATGCTGCTGGGCAAACGATATGCTTCCTGTTAGCAAAGCTGCAAGCAGCATTGCTTTTAACTTTAAATTCATGTTTTCTGGAAATTATAAATGTAAAAGCGCGAACGCTAAAATCAGGCAAAGTGGCTTTTGGCATTCAAAATCCGCTGCTTTCCGGTTTTGTCATTAACCGTATAATTGAAGCCTTTCTGGATCGAGTATGCGCCTACTTCACCTTTCTTATTGATTGCGATAAAGCCGACCTGAAACGTTTTTGCTTTTTCGGGATTGATCTTGATAATGCGTTCCACAGCCTTTTTGCAGGCTGCCTCCGGAGAAAGTCCCGAGCGCATCAACTCCACGACGGTGTGCGTGCCGCAGATCCGGATCACTTCTTCTCCCTGACCTGAGGAAGTCGCAGCGCCCACTTCATTATCAACAAAAAGCCCGGCGCCGATAATCGGAGAATCACCCACCCGGCCGCGCATTTTAAAGCCCATTCCGCTCGTAGTGCACATGCCTGACAGGTTTCCTTTCGCGTCCATGGCAATTGTGCCCATCGTATCGTGGTTAAAGGAGCCGTCGTCGAAACGGTTTGGCGCAAATGGTCCGTGCCCTTTTGCAGGCTTGGATTGCTGGTGTTCTATATTGATAACGGGCTTGTATTCGCCTTTTTTCAACCATTCTTCATAAGCTTTCTTCGCGTCCGGCGACAGCTCACCCGATTCAAGCGGAATGCCGTTTGCGACTGCAAACTGCTGTGCGCCTTCCCCTACCAGACACACGTGCGGCGTAGTCTCCATTATTTTCCGGGCCAGGGTAATAGGATGTTTAATCCGCTCCACAAACGCTACCGAGCCGCAATTTGCCTTATCATCCATAATACAGGCGTCGAGTGTTACAAAACCGTCACGGTCCGGGTTACCGCCCAGGCCAACACAGCAATTAACCTCATTTTCTATCTCGATCGCAGCCTGCTCCACAGCGTCCAATGCGCTGCCGCCTTTTTCCAAAACCGGCCAGGCGCCGCCATTGGCGATTTTACCGCTATCCCAGGTGGATACAACCAGCGGCATGTTCGCTGCCGGGGCTTTTGCAAACAATTCATTCACTTTTGTAAATGGCAAAGCAAGAGCCGATAAGCGGAGGAAGGATCTGCGGTTGGATTTCATAGGATGGGGAATAGGAATAGTTTCTAATATTTTTGAAAATACCCTTCTATTAATTTAAATTTTTTCAAATATACTCGGCGAGTGTGTCCCGACAAATGAAAAATACGAAATTTTCGTCCGCGATTTGATACCTCTTACTTAATCCTCCGCCGGCGATTTTGTTTGTAACCCGATTTCCCTGAAATTCGGATTTCCAAAGCGGATCATCACCATGAAAAATATCTATACAAGAAAATAAAATTGCTTCATCATGACCCCTCAGAAAGCCAGTGTCGACGTTGCGATCAATGCTTACGGCAAACCCTATCAAACCGCCGTTACCCTTCTTACCTTAATGAAGACTTCGGGTCAATGGATCAATAAGATCTATTTCGTTGAAGAAGCCAAGCAGCCTGAACCTTCAAATTTTCAGTTTATTTTCGATCATTTCGGGGATAAAATAGTGTACTACAAACCCAGCTTCTGGTTGTGGACCAAGAATTTGAAATTTAACTTTTTACTTAAACTGAAATGGTTCAGGCGTGCGATCCGGTATCAGTATGCCTGGGAGAAATCCAGAAAAAAGTACCTGCTGGTGATACATAATGATGTGTATTTCAAAGGCGATCTGGTGAAGGAATATCTCGAACACATTGGCGAAGCTTCCGGGATCGGCCATATTGGTCAATGCTGGGTGTGCCCGGCTTTTGCGGCGAAACTTTGTCAGCCTGAGACTTATACACAATATAAGCCTGGATATCAGGAATTAATGCAGTTGTCTGCTGAGTATCCTCAGGCGCGCACATCCACCTACACGGAGGTCGTCGATCCTGCGGCTCCGTGGCCGCTTCCCGAATGCCGGCTCAATGAATATGTGGCGATGATCGATCTGGAAAAAACCAGAAAAGATACGTTGCCGGTCGGAAAGGGCTCCGCATTCGGAAGTTACGACAGGCTGGATGTGGGCGTAAAATGGTTTGCAGATATGAATAACCTGGGCCATTCTTTTGAACATTTCGACTACGATCCCTATGCGACGCACAGCTGGATCAGTCTGAAAAATGCCGGCCACGACGCGCTTTTCAACAAGGATCTGTACAAATATGAAGAATCCGTCGCATTGCAGCAGCTGATCGACGAGTTTGGGTACAATCCGCAAACCAAATCGCTTTAAGTCGAATGGTTCTGGAAATTCGTGACCTGCGCCAACAGTATGGAGATCTGGAAATTCTTGCAATTGCGCATTTTGCAATAAGTCACGGGATTTACTGGGTTCAGGGCGAAAATGGCGCAGGTAAGTCAACGCTTTTCAGGACATTATCGGGCATGCTGCCTTGCACGGGATCTGTAGTGATCGATGGGCAGTTTGATCTTAAAAAACATCCGGTCGAGTACAGGTTAAGGTTAAATCTGGGCGAAGCTGAACCTTTGTACCCCGCATTTCTGACGCCCGCCGACCTGATCGCATTTGTCGCCGAGGCCAAAAAGGCGCCGGAAGGTCAGGCGGACGAGCTTATTTCCCGGCTTGGCATCAATTATCTGAAAAACAACTTTGGCAGCTGTTCCAGTGGAATGGTCAAGAAGGTCTCGCTGGCGCTGGCTTTTTTAGGTAATCCCAAAATCATTATTCTCGATGAGCCGCTGATCACGATTGACAAGCAGGCGAGAGAAGCTTTGTTTGGTATCATCCGGACTTACCACGAATCGGGCGTCACATTTTTGCTTTCTTCGCACCAGCCTTTTCAGCAGGAAGGTCTGGAAATCACGCAAAGTTTCGGGCTGCGCAATAAGACGCTTGTTCCGCTTTCGCTGCCATGAAAACGCTGCTCACTTCCACAGTCTACGAATTTTTCAGGCGCCGTGCGGGAATGTTCCTAGTTTTGCTTGGCATTCTTTTCGGATTTATGGGCGGCGCGGAACATCATGCCATCGCCGTTTTTTTTCTGACAGGATCCTATGGCATGCTGTATTTATTCTGCATCTGGCTGCTTTATTCATTGTTCTGTGCGCAATTCGTATATCAGCTCTGGAAATTACCCGAATACACATTTATCTACGACGCCCGGGTTTGGCCGGTGTTCGTGCGGGTAAAAAGACTGACTTTTATGGCGCTCGCATTCCTTCAGCCGATTCTCTATTATGGAGTTTACCTCATTTCAATTGCTGCCCAGGACAAAATTTTGACCAATATCTGGCCTGTTTTCATCTACTATCCACTGCTTGCGGCCCTCCTGGCGGGCATCGCAGAATGGCGGCTGCGGAATCCTATCAGATATGTAGCTATATCGAGTGCGGGGGGTATTAAATGGCCGTTTCGACGGCCGGTTTCCTGGTTATACTGGTCGGTCGAGTGGCTGTTTCAGGAGCGTGGCGTCACTTTGCTTGTGGGAAAATTGGGGCCGATACTGGGTGCTACCGGCACAATGCTTTATTATTCGACGGATGTATATGATCTGCGGTTACCAGCCGTCGGGTTGTCGCTGGCTTACCTTTTAAACTCCGGGATTTCGTTTGAATACTATAAGTGGGAAAATGAAATTTGCCTCTGGGGCAGGTCGATGCCGGTATCGCCTTTTAGGCGCTTTATGCGCATTGTGATATTTCACGCGATCATTATTTTGCCGGAAACATTCGCAGCAATCCGGAATGCGGCTTTAAGTGTGGGTGAAATTTTGCAGGTTTATTTATTGGGACTAACGATCCTGACAGTTATCCATTTGTTTTTTTATAAAAAAGAAGGTCAGCCCGACGATCCGCTGAAAGTTTTCCTTTTCGGCTTCGTAGGGCTGACCTTACTTATATTGTATAAAATTCCGCTGCTGTTATTGGTCGCCGCCGGAATGCTTTTCTCGGTCTTGATTTATCCGAAGTGGTATAAAATCTGACCTATTTGGAAGGCATAGATGGTCTTACTTCAATTTTGCTCGGCAATGTGCGTGCGGGCAACTTGATCAGGTCCGAAATAATTTGACCGATATCCTCAGGCTGGATTTTCCATGCATCTTTTTCAGAAGGTGAATGGTTATTGAACTCGCTGGCCACGGAGCCGGGCATGATGGTAGTAACCCTGATCCCCGCTTTCCTTACGTCCAGCATCATCGCCTGTGAAAAGCCTACCAAGCCGAATTTGCTTGCATTGTAGGCAGTTCCGTTCTCGAAGAAGTTGGTTCCGGCCAGACTTGCAATAGAGATGAAATAACCTTTCGAGCTGGTCAATGCAGCTAGTGATGCTTTTGCACTGAAAAACACGCCTGTCAGGTTAATATCAATTGTTTCCTGCCATTGTTCCGGGGTAAGTTCTTCAATCGGAGCGAAATGTCCGACACCTGCATTGGCGATAAAATAATCCAGTTGGCCCCATTTGTTGAGTATGGTCTGCACTGCATTTTGCTGCGACTCATAGTTTCTCACATCCGATTCGATCCCGATCGCGAAACCTTCACTGATCTTGTTGAGCTCGGCGGCGGCCTGCTCTGCGTTCTCTTTGGAGCGACTGGTAATTGCGACGCGGATTCCTTCTTTAATAAGTACCTGGGCAATCCCGAACCCTATTCCTTTGGACCCGCCGGTTATCAATGCGGTTTTTAATGATTCTGACATGGTTGAAGTTTTTATTAAGTAATTACTGTAAAAAGACAACAGCTATCCATTTGATAAGGTTTGAAAATAGTCGTTCCCGGGCGCCCGGGTGCCCGGCTTTCTCAGTAAAATAGCTCCGTTTTTCACTTAAGTAATGTCTAAAACCCTATTTTTGCCAACCATTTATTCTTTTTGACAGATTTATAAATCATCTATGAAAATAGTAGAAAACAAGGTTGCATTGGTAACCGGAGCTTCCCGGGGAATTGGTCGTGCGATTGCTTTGAGACTGGCCCAGGAGGGAGCTGATGTTGCATTTACTTATCTTTCCAGTGTTGAAAAAGGCGAGGCGCTGACCAAGGAACTCGAAGCTTTTGGTGTAAAGGCAAAAGGTTACCGCTCCGATGCATCTGATTTCCAGGCAGCTGACCAGCTCGTAACCGATGTAGTAGCCGATTTCGGAAAGCTCGATGTGCTGATCAACAATGCAGGCGTGACCAAAGACGGACTGTTGATGAGAATGAGCGAAGAGCAATGGGATACGGTAATCAGAATCAACCTGAAATCTGTTTTTAATTTGACAAAAGCGGCTACCAAAAGCATGATGCGCGCCAAAAGCGGATCGATCATTAATATCACTTCCGTGGTTGGGATCAGCGGAAATGCAGGCCAATCCAACTATGCGGCTTCCAAAGCAGGTATTATCGGTTTTACAAAATCCATCGCACTTGAATTAGGCTCCCGTAACATCAGGTCCAATGCAGTTGCCCCCGGGTTTATCGAAACGGAAATGACCGGCGCGGTAGAATCCAAAGCAGTGGAGGAATGGAAACAATCCATCCCGATGAAGCGCGGCGGACAACCTGAGGAAGTGGCTGACGCCTGCGTTTTTCTGGCCTCGGATCTGTCCAGATATATTACCGGCCAGGTCATTCAGGTCGACGGTGGTATGTTAACCTAGTGTCTTTCTTCGTTTGTAGAATAGCTGGCTGTTTCATTGTATATTGTAACATTGCCAGCTATTGACTCTGAGCACATGCGGTCCGAACTTATCTTTCAAACTCCTTACTGGTTCCTTATTTTCTGCATTGCGGCCGGGCTTTTGTATGCATTTCTGTTGTATCAGCCAACTGCTTCCTGGGGTAAAAAGTGGAACTATATTCTGGCGGCTTTCCGTGGAATCACGGTTGCGTTAATTTGCTTTCTGCTGCTCAGTCCGCTGGTCAGGAAGACGGAAACTTCTGTCGATAAGGCCAAGATCGTTTTCGCGATTGATGATTCAGAGTCGGTAGGAGCGTACGGGAAAGCCGTCATGAAGGACGTGGCCGAAGCGACCGGACAATTGAATGCTTCCGGCTTTGAAGTAAGTATGGAGACATTAAGCGGTACTTCGAAAACGCAGCCCGATTCTATACGTTTTGACAAAAATAAAACAGACCTGACCGGCATGCTGCAATCGATCCGCAGCAACTTTGAGGGCAGGAACCTGACGGAAGTGATCCTGGTTTCTGATGGTATTGTAAATCAGGGTGTTTCTCCGGCTTATAACAATTTTCCTTTTAAAGTGAGCCCGCTGGCCGTGGGCGACACGGTGCCGGATCTGGATATCCGTATCAAAGATGTGGTTAATAACCGGATCGCATACCTCGGCAACGAATTCCCGATCCGGGCTGAAATTGCTGCAAACGGGCTTGCCGGCAAAGCAACTACGGTCACGCTCAAACAAAACGGGCGGGTGATCCAAAGTCAGAATGTAGCGATCGACCGGCCGGACTTCTTCAAGGCGATTGATTTCAAGGCTACTTCTGCTCAAAAGGGAGTGCAGCATTTTACGCTGGAAATCGGGCAGGTCTCGGGTGAGACTTCCAAACGGAATAATCGCCGGGATGTGTATATTGATATTATCGACGGTAAACAAAAGGTCCTGATCATGGCGCTGGCGCCGCACCCGGATATTAAGAGTCTGAGAAGCGTGATAGAGGCGAATGAAAATTATGAGTTGGATATTAATATTTTGTCGATTTCCACTAATGTACCCGCGGCTACGAAACCTTATGACCTGGTGATACTGCACCAGATACCGAATGTTCTTGGACTTGGGAATGCGCAGATCAGGAGGTTTATCGACGCTAAAACACCTTTGTTCTTTATACTAGGTAACCAGTCGGCAGTGCCGCTGGCGAATTCGCTCAACCGCTCGCTGACGATCAATACTTCCAACAACCAGCTTGACAAAGTTACTGCACGCTTCAATCCGGCATTTCAGCAGCTTAATTTTGACACAGAAAGTCTGAAATTGCTGGAAAGGCTGCCACCACTTTCGGTCCCGTTTGGGGAATATAATCTTTCCTCAGGCACAGAAACAATTCTTTATCAGAAGGTAGGGACCTTGAATACCAGCAAACCTCTGCTCGTTTTGAACACCAGCGGTGACCATAAAGTAGCTGTACTCGCGGGGGAAGGATTGTGGCAGTGGCGACAGGAAGAATTTGCACAAACCAATAAGCAGGAGGTGGTCGATAATCTTTTTCAGAAACTGATTCAGATACTTTCGCTACGGGAAGACAAGCGTAAATTCAGGGTTTATCCCACCAATAATGAGTTTGAAGCCGGAGAACAGGTAACGTTTCAGACAGAGATCTATAACGATATTTACGAACCGATTTTCGGGCAGGAAGTGAAGCTGGACATTACGGATGAAAAAGGCAAAACAAAGCAATTTACCTATACGCATTCCAGCGAATCGCCCAGGTTTAATATGACCGGCCTGCAGGAGGGTGTATACCGCTACATGGCTTCTACGGCTTTGCGGGCAGGTCAGGAGCGGTCAGCCGGACAGTTTATTGTCAAAAATGTTGATCTGGAAATGAATAATACCACTGCCGATTTCGGCATGCTGCGGGAACTTGCCGGCCGCTCCGGTGGTGAATTACTTAAGCCCTCTTCGCTTGCTTCCTACGTACAAAAGTTAAAAAGTGAACGCCCCGCCGACCGTCTGGACAGCTCTGAGGAAATGGTTGAATTGATTTATATGAAATGGCTGTTTTTTTTGCTGATACTTCTGCTCGGCGCTGAATGGGGATTAAGAAAGTACCATGGCGGATACTAAAATCGTGTTTTCCGGAATTTCGAAGTCAATTGCAATTGTTTATCTTCTTATTTTCACTTGCTTTTTTCAACCCCTTTATTCGCAAAAAAGTGACTCACTCGCTGTAACTGATGTAACGGATTCGGTCGGGATAAAGCGGCCAAATTATGCGATGTTACGGGGGATTTTTGCAGCTCAATCTGTTTTGTACCTTGGAACGATCTACGGGCTGAGTAAATCCTGGTACAAACAGCCGCTCACCAACTTCACGATTCAGGACGATTCCCGCGAGTGGCTTCAAATGGACAAAGTGGGGCACGTTTACACATCATTCCAGATCGCCCGTCACACGGCTGCACTTTATAAAAAAACAGGTATTTCGAAAAGGCAAATGCTTGTTTACGGGGCTATTTCAGGCATTATTTTCCAAACCCCCATTGAAATCCTCGACGGCTTTTCACCCGATTACGGATTCTCACCGGGAGATATGATCGGCAATATCGCGGGCTCTGCTTTATATCTCGGCCAAGTGGCATTATGGGACGAAGTCCGTATTCATCCCAAGTTTTCATTTCACGCAACCCGTCTGGCGAAAGTGCGGCCGGAGCTGCTGGGAAAGAGTTTGACAGAAAGTTGGCTGAAAGATTACAATGGGCAGACCTACTGGTTGTCTGCCAGTCCGCAATCATTTTTTCCGGGAAGCAGTTGGCCGGGCTGGCTCTGCTTTTCAGTTGGTTATGGGATTCACGACATGGTTTCGGCAGAAGTATCCACGAGCCGGAAAATGGGTTACCGGCCTTACCGGCAATTTTATTTGTCTGTTGATATCGACCTGACCAAGATCAAAACAAAGAGTAAATTTGTTCGTACTATCGGCTTCCTTGTCAATTCCTTAAAGATACCTGCTCCTGCATTGCAGTTCAGCAGGCATGGTATCGATTTTAAGCCGTTTTATTTTTGAGAATAGGAGGGACCAGAGTTATTAACGCATTAAATATGAACATCGGAGATAAAGTAAGACTGGTACATGGGAGAGAAGAAGGTATTATCTACGCTTTTCTTCCAGGGAATGTGGTTGAGATAGAAATTGAGGACGGTTTCAGGATTCCTGTGCTGCGGAATGAAGTGGTTACTATTTCGCCGGTAGAATCGCAGCGGATGCAAAAGGGGCAGGAACCTGGGAAGGTTGTTGCAAAGTCGGATATGATCGTTCCGCGCAATGCACCCTTTGCAGAGAAAGGCATTTACCTTGCATTTGTATCAATTAATGATAAATCACTGACGGTACATATCATTAATAATACGGACTGGATTTTGCCTTTTACGGCTTCGTCCATTCAGAATCAGGCACAGACCGGGCTGGGAGCGGGTGTTTTGCAGCCGCGGCAGTCGCAAAAGCTGGCAGAAGTATTGATGAAGGATTTTGAAGAATGGCCGGTTTTTGAATTGAATGTGCTGTATTTCAGGGAGGGGAAACATCTGCTGCCTCAATCTTTGAGCAAAAAAATAAAATGCCGCGCCCAATCTTTTTATAAAAGCAAAAGAAAAGCACCGGTATTGGATAAAGAGGCATTTATTTATCAGCTCGACGAGGAAAATCTTAAAAAAGAACCGGTTCTAACCGACAAAGAACTTTCTGCTGCATTGAAAGAAAGCATGCTGAGAGGAGCAGGCTCAGAGCCGTTGAAGGTTGAAAAGCCGGACACGATAGTTGATTTGCATATTGAAAAACTCATGATCGATACGGCCGGGATTTCTAACGAAAATATAGTGAAAACACAGCTCAGCGCTTTTGAAGCAAACCTTGAGAATGCAATTGCAAATGGTATGGAAGAAATAACTTTTATCCATGGAGCGGGTAGCGGTGCATTGAAAAATGAACTGCACCGGCGTCTGAGCAAGCACAAGCACGTGGCTTATTTTAAAGATGCATTAAAAGATAAATTCGGATACGGTGCAACCCTCGTCAAAATCAAGTAGCCTGCTGGCCAGGATATTATATCTGTTCTGTTTATCGGTCATTGTATGGAGCCAATGGCAGTGTCGTTCCAAAAGCACCTCTCCTCAAGCACCTATGGAAGAATATAAGTACACGGATAAGGCAATCCAGAATGAGAAACACTTGTCCGTCATGAATGTTCCGATCGAGCTACCGGTTTCGGAGATCGAAAATCAGATCAATGCAAAGATTAAGGGTCTGATTTATGAGGATAATAGCTACCAGGATGATAACAATGATAATATCAAAGCGAAAGTCTGGAAAATCAGTCCGATCCGCGTCGTAGCGATCGACTCTTCTTTTTTATTTGAAGTTCCATTAAAAATCTGGGTGAGTGCTGGCTATAAAGTCAGTCCGCTGGGAATCACGATGTCGGGTTATAAGGACACGGAGTTTTCTATACGGATCCGACTGATTTCCAAAATCGGTATTGCCGCAAACTGGCAGATTAAATCAGAGACTTATGTAGACAGCTACGACTGGATCTCAGATCCCAGCATTAAAGTGGCCGGGTTGAACATTCCGATCAAAAGTATGGCCAGCAGAATGCTGAATAAGAATTTTGATAAAATAACCGAGGCGATCGATCAGGAAGTAGCGAATAATCTGGAATTGAAAAAGAATGCAGAACTCGCCTGGAATATCGTCAGGCAGCCGGTAATGCTGGCGGAGGAGTTTGATACGTGGCTGGTAGTAGTGCCAACAAGTGTGGTGATGACTCCGCTTTTGGCAAAGAACAATGTAATCAGAGCAGTGTTGGGAATCAAAGGGTATACGCAAACCATCACGTCCGCCACCAAGCCTAGCGTGACGGCTGTCGAAAAGCTGCCCGATCTACAAATTACACAGCAAGTGAACGATGATTTCAAAGTCGGGCTGATCAGTGTCGTTTCTTACGAAGATGCAGCGCGGCTTGCAACCGCAAAAATGAAGGGAGAAACCTTTTCGTTTTTAGGTGGGCAATATAAAGTGAACGTAACTTCTGTTGAGCTGTATGGTCAGAACGACAAACTGGTCATTAAGGCAGGGCTTGCGGGAAGTATTTCAGGATATATTTACTTAAAAGGCGTCCCTTATTACGATCCGGCGACGCAGCAGTTGTCATTGAAAGGGCTTGATTATGATTTGGAAACGAGAAATACAATTGTCCGCACAGCGGGTTGGTTGTTGCAGGGACAGTTTAGCAGAATGATGGAAAAGAAAATGACATTCCCGGTCGGCGACCAGATCACGGAAGCGAAGCAGACCATTCAGAAAGCGCTTGGTAACTACAAGGTTACAGACGGAGTTACCCTAAAAGGTACGCTTTCGGACATTCAGCCTGACAAGGTTTACCTCACTCCGAAACACCTTTATTCGGTCGTTTTTGCACACGGAAAAGTGAATTTGAAGGTCGATGGATTGAAGTGAATTTGAAGGAAAACGGACAGAATAGTGCGCATCTGTACCATAAATTTTTACTTTTTATAGTATATTGACTGCTGATCAAAAGAAAGTATTTGTTAGCTTTGTGGTCAGAGGAAAGGAGTGAGCTGTCCTACCGCTGCGGTAATTTTGCCGGAGAGGAAAGTCCGGGCAGCGCAGAGTACCGTACTTCCTAACAGGAAGGCAGCAGATTGGGAACGGTTTGTTGACAGCCAGTGCCACAGAAATAATACCGCCTTGGCATGTTTTTTATAATGTTGGGGTAAGGGTGAAATGGTGGATTAAGAGCCCACCGCCTGACTGGTGACAGTCGGGGCACGGTAAACCTTACGGGCTGAAAGATCAAATAGGTGTCGGTTTGTGGGGCTGCTCGTCCCCGTTCTCAGGAACGTCGGCACGGGTAGATCGTTAGAGGTTCAGGGTGACCTGAATCCTGGATAAATGGTAGGAGTTCCAGGCAGTTAAACCGCATGGAGAACAGAATCCGGCTTACAGGCTTACCCTTTTTTCTTATTTTTGAGTTTATTTTATAGTGCAATATTGAATCACATAACGCGTGTTTCCCATGAAGAAAAAGAATCTTTACGTTGCTTTACTTTGTTTGTCCCTGCTGAGTTTGGATACGTCTGCCCAAAATCGAACGTATGACGGACCCAACAAAATGAATACCTGGTCCATTACCGGATACGGGGGGATTACAAAATTCTTCGGAGATTTATCGCAATACAGTGGCTTCAGGCGCGGGGACAGAGAGGAATTCACCGCAGGCTGGGGCCTTTCCATTAACAAGCAGTTGTCGCCCATCTTTGGTGTTCAACTTGTGGGTTATAATGGACGCCTGCAGGGAGCGAAAGATAATCACAAGAGCTCTCTGACGGACAGAACTTATAGCGCCACTTTCAATAGTCCATCTTTTGTTCAGGTGACATTGGATGGAACAATGAATCTGAACCGTCTGCTTTTAGGTTACAACAAGCTGCGCAGATGGAAGTTTGATGCGCACCTTGGAGCAGGTATTATCTACTACCATACTGATATCGATTGGAGAGATGTGAACACTGGCCAGGCTGACAACTTCTCGACTAATACAGGCGAGAGCTCTAAAACAGCGGGAAAATGGGAGCGTAATGGTTCAGTTTATACACGTGAATGGGTAGTTCCAGCTGGTTTTACATTGCACTATGAGCTATCTCCAAGATTCGACCTTGGTTTGGATTACACACATAACTTTGTAAATACAGAGAAAATGGATGCAACAGTTGGTGGGTTGAGCGACTATGACTCACAACAGGGTATCTGGACATTTGCAAAGGGAGATTCTAGAAATGACGCTTACGGAATGCTTTCACTTGCTTTGACTTACAAACTAGGTAAAAATGCAGTGAGAGCAAAAGACGGTAAATATGACGCTGCAAGCGGACGTTACCACCTTCGTTGGGCTAATCCAAAGCAATTGATACCGGTACCTTACAATCCAACTATGGACGATGCGGATTCAATTGCAAAAGCAAATATGCCTAAGCCGGTTGATCCACGTCTTTATACTGATACTGATGGCGACGGTGTTGCAGATTTGTTCGACAAAGAACCTAATACACCAGCCGGTAGCATTGTTTCAGGTGGTGGTGTTGCACTCGATATTGATAAAATCATCAGAGACGCTATCAAAAATAACCTTCCGAAAGACGAATGCGAAGCATTGTTCAGCAACATCGAATTTGATACTGACAAAGCAATAATCCGTAATCCTTCGAAAGAAACTTTGAGCAAAGTGGTTGAATTGCTGAACATGCGTACCAACTGCCGCATCGTTCTGGTAGGTCACACAGATGCCCGTGCTTCTGACAGCTACAACGTATCACTTTCCCGCCGCAGGGTTGATGCCGCTAAGAGATTCCTTATCCGTGCCGGTTTAACAGATCCAAGCCGTATCATTGCTGAATACTACGGTGAGTACCGCCCGATCGCAGAGAATACAACGGTTGAAGGTCTGCAGTCCAACCGTCGCGTTGAGATCAAGATTTTGCCAAACAACTCAATCCGCTCAACTTATCCTGCCGGTTTCCGCAGATAATTTGAACAAAAGACTGAAAAGGGAAGACAGCAATGTCTTCCCTTTTTTTATGCCTCCATATTTATAAACAGAGATAATTTCTTACCTTTGCACCCTGTTTAATCCAGGGACGAGTTCCCGCTATAACAAATTCATAATGGCAGTTAAAATCAGGTTAGCGCGTCGTGGACGCAAAAAGAAAGCGATTTATGATATCGTAGTCGCAGATGCCAGAGCACCACGTGATGGTCGCTTCATCGAAAAATTGGGGATCTACAACCCAGGTACAAATCCTGCTTCCATCGTTTTGGAATCGGATAAGGCAGTTGACTGGCTTTTGAAAGGGGCTCAGCCAACTGATACGGCGCGTTCTATCTTGCAACATGAAGGCGTTTTATTGCGCAAGCACTTGCAGGTAGGTGTGTTGAAAGGTGCAATCACACAGGAAGTTGCAGATACACGTTTCGAAGATTGGAAAGGATCGAAAGCAGATCGTAAAGCGACTGCGGCTGACACCCTAACGCAGAAAAAGGATGCTGACAAGCAAGCGAAACTGGATGCAGAACGTAAAGTGAGCCAAACTCGCGCAGAAGCGATTGCTAAGAAAAATGCGCCTCCAGCAGAGCCGGTTACAGAAGTTGAAGAAGTGCAGGACGAAGTTGCAGAAGGAGTTTCTGACGCAACTGAAACTGAAACAGAGGCACCTGCTGCTACAACTCAGGAAGAATCTGCGGAATAATTATTGCTTCAATACTTTTTATGGGTCTGTCGGTAATGCCGTGCAGACTCATACTTTTTTATATTCATCCTAATTTTTATTATCCATGACGCAGGATAATTGTTTTTTACTGGGATATATTGTCAGAACACACGGGACGGCCGGCAATGTGGTAATTTATCTGGATGTGGATTATCCGGATGATTATGATGGGCTGGAATCTGTTTATGTGGAAATCAAAGGAGATTTGGTTCCATATTTTATTCAGGATATTAATCTTCAAAAGCAAAGTAATGCCATTGTTTCTTTCGAAGATGTAGATTCAATGGCAAAAGCGCAGGCGCTTGTAGGAAGTTCGCTTTATCTTCCCCTGGAAGACCTGGAAGAGCTTGGTAACGAGGATTTTTATTATCACGAAATAAAGGGCTTTACCGTAGTGGATCAAACGTCCGGCGCGCTGGGTGTTGTTCGGGATGTGTATACACTGAATGGGCAGGATCTGATTGCAATGGATTACCAGGGTTCTGAAATACTCATCCCAACTGCTGTTGAGATCGTTTTGAAAGCCGATAAGGAAAAGCAACAGCTTATTGTAAACCTGCCAGAGGGATTACTGGATGTTTATCTTGACAAAGATTCAGCAGCAAATACACCGGATGATGCGGATTGATATATTAACCTGTGTTCCAAGCCTGCTCGATAGCTTTTTTGCGCATTCTATTTTGAAGCGCGCACAGCAGGGTGGGTTTGTAAGTGTCAATGTGCATGATATCCGGGACTATTCGACAAACAAACATCGCACGATTGATGATTATGCATTTGGAGGAGGCGCCGGAATGGTCATGCAGATTGAGCCGATTGCCAGATGTATCAGGTCTTTGCAGGAGGAGCGGGATTACGACGAGATTATTTACCTGACTCCGGACGGCGAGCTTTTGCAGCAGCGAACCGTAAATCAGTTATCCTTAAAAGGTAATCTGATTTTGTTGTGTGGCCATTATAAAGGAGTTGACCAACGCGTCAGAGACCTGTTTGTCACAAAAGAGATAAGTATAGGTGATTACGTACTTTCCGGGGGAGAGCTCGCTGCGGCTGTTCTGGCCGATGCGATTATCAGACTCTTACCTGGCGTTTTAAATGACGAAACTTCCGCACTGACGGATTCTTTTCAGGACAATCTGCTTGCCCCACCGGTTTACACCAGACCAGCCGATTACGAAGGCAACAAAGTGCCGGATATTCTCATGTCCGGGCACGAAGCTAAAATCGAGGAGTGGCGTTATGAGCAGGCTATTAAGAGGACAAAGGAGCGGCGCCCCGATTTATTAAAGTAGAATCTGTTCGGACAAGTCAATCTCAGGCCCTTAAAAATCAAGGCTGCAATTAATCCATTCGTTGTCAAAGTTGGTGCCGTACTTGCGGTAAAAGCCCACCGCAGAAGTATTCCAGTCCAAAACCTGCCAAAGCATTCCCGTGCATCCGGTTTCCTTCGCTGCGGTCACTGTTGCATCAAACAGTATCTTTCCAATACCATTTCCGCGCATGGATTCGGTTACGATGATATCCTCCATATACAGCCGCTTTCCTTTCCAGGTTGAATACCGGAAATAGTAGAGCGAAAGGCCGATGATCTTTGAATCGGATTCCGCTACGAAAAAATCATACAGTTTTTCGTGGTAATCGCGCGTCATTTTTTCCACGTTATTGGATACCTGGTTGAGCGCTCTCTCGTAGATAGCCAATTCTTTTACTAATTCAAAAATCGCCGGAATATCCTCTGCTTTTCCCTGTCTGGTTAAAATTGTCATGCTGATGTTTTTTCTTAAAAGCAACCTTAAATCTAAAATATACCTGTTGCCACTAGTAGTTTAAATAGTTTTCCCATTTTTCGATAATTGCCTGAAAGTTTTCAGGTAGCTCGGTATCAAACTGTACCCACTCCCGGGATGTAGGGTGAATAAAACCCAGTGACTTTGCATGCAATGCCTGACCTGGTAGCAGGCCGAAGCAGCTTTCTACCATGTCTTTATATTTTCCGCTCGATACACTGCGTAATATCTTATCTCCACCATAAGTTGTATCGTTGAAAATTGGGTGGCCAAGGTGTTTCATGTGAACCCTTATCTGATGAGTTCGTCCCGTTTCGAGATTGCATTTGATAAGCGAAACATAACGCAGATTTTTAATGACCTGATAATGCGTAACTGCATGCTTCCCATAGCTGCCGTCAGGGAACATATCCATTACTCGTCTGTCGCGGATACTTCGCCCGATATGACCTATGATCGTTCCTTCTGCTTCCTTAGGTTCTCCCCAGATCAGCGCATAATAGGTTCGTTCAATGGTGTGATCGGAAAATTGTTTGGCCAAAAAGGACATAGCAAATTCGGTTTTCGCTATTACCAGCAGTCCAGAGGTGTCCTTATCGATTCGGTGAACAAGTCCTGGCCTTCCTTCGCCGTTACGGCCCGTAGGGAGTTGTTGGAAATGATAGACCAGACCATTGATCAAAGTGCCTGTCCAGTTTCCGTATGCTGGGTGCACAACCATGCCGGTTGGCTTATTGACGATCAATAGCGCATCATCTTCGTAAACAATATCAAGCGGAATGTTTTCAGGGAGAATTTCGGTATCACGCGGAGGTTGCGGCAGCGAAAGTGTGATTATATCCAGCGGCTTTACTTTGTAACTGGCTTTGGTAGGAAGACCATTTACCCTGACCGCCTCTGCCTCGATTCCGTTTTGTATTTTTGTCCTCGATGCATTGGCCACATGAAGGTTCAAATATTTATCAAGCCTGATCAAACCCTGACCTTTGTCGGCCACAATCCGGTAATGCTCAAACAGATCGTCTTCATCTGACGTAACTTCAATAAGGTCTTCGGACATTTCTATTTAAATTGAACGGAAACAAAAATATCAAAATTAGTGGACTTACTAAGTCATTCGCCTCCGACGCCTTTGCAGGAACTGCATAATGAATTATGTGAAAAAGCCGCAGTGCGCCTATTTGTCAAGCGAGATGACCTCATTCACCCGGAAGTTTCAGGGAATAAATGGCGTAAGCTTAAATATGTTCTTAAAGAGGTTAAGCAGCTCGAAATCGACAGGGTTCTTACATTTGGCGGTGCTTACTCCAATCACTTGTATGCCCTGGCATCGGCCTGTAGTGAACTGGATATAAAGGCGATAGGGATAGTGAGGGGAGAGAGGCCGGTAGAAGAAAGTGCAACTTTGCAGTTTTGCAGGCAAAAAGGAATGGAACTGCATTTTGTCACGCGCGAGGAATACAAATTGCGACAGTCCGAAGAATATCAGTCAAGCTTAAGTCAGCAATTTGATTATCCCTATCTGATACCGGAGGGTGGAACTTCCGTACTGGCGCTTCCCGGCGTGAGTGAACTAACTACCGAGGTGAAAAACCAATTGGGGATTGTGCCCGATTATTATTGCGTGGCGGCGGGTACCGGTGGAACTGCAGCTGGAATTTTGTGTACAGGCGCGAATGTAGTGGCTTTCTCAGCATTGAAAGGTGGTGGTTTTTTGAAAGATGAAATCGACGGGCTTATTCAAGACTACCAGAATCCGGGAATACTGGATTTGCAGACTTCTTACCATTTCGGTGGTTATGCGAAATGGAATGCCGGACTTTTAGACTTTATAGATGATTTCAAAAACAGGTTTGATATTCAACTGGAGCAGGTATATACGGGTAAAATGCTTTACGGCGTCTTCGACCTGATTAAAAAAGGCTATTTTTCGAGAAATGCTATTATTGTCGCCGTTCATACCGGCGGCCTGCAAGGTCTCGTCAGGAAATAACCTGCGATATCGTCTCTTCGTTGCTGCTTTTTGTATTAATAAATTCTTTGATCAGATCTCGGTCTCCCGCAATCCAGAGGACATCCTGGTTTTCGATGATCATAGAAGAGTCGGGATTAAGAATGCGCTCCCCATTTCGTTCCAATCCGACGATCATACCGTGCGTTTTTTCACGTATACCGCTGTTTCTGATGTTCTTGCCCCTGATATTGTATTCATTTTTAACCTCAATCCGCTCCAATACGATCGTATCTTCATGCGCCATATACACGTCACCGCTGGTACTGATTTCCACATGTCCACGGAATATGTCCAGCTGGTCATCGGTCCCGATTACCTCAATGCGGTCGCAGGGGTACAGTACTTCTGTTGGCTTGGGTAAATAAATTGTTTTGCTTCCCCGCTCGATCAGCACGACATTAATACCGAAATTCTCCCGGATTTTCAGCTCCTGCAACGTTTTGCCGATCAGATTTGAGTCGGCACTAACTTCCAGGAAAGCAAAATGTGCGTCCCACGGAAGTAAGATCCTTTTGGATTTTCCACTTCCTTCCAGTTGCCGGGCATTCAGATTTTGTAAAAAACGATCTTCGATCTTGCTGTAAAACAATTGTAGCCTTCTGTAAAAGATCGCAAAACCCAGCAGCATAATACCTGCGGCGACGGCCAGTGCTGTGGGCGTCGCAAAAAAGGAGCTGAGCAAAAAGCCCATCAATAAGATCGCAACCAGGACACGTGACAGTTCCAGCAGCAGCAACGGGCCGCGACTGAATTTGCGGCTAAGCCAAATGGCCGAATAGGCTTTTCGATTGGATCTCTTAAAAATAAGCGCCCAGAGGAACGGAGAGATCAGCAGAAAGGTAATGCCGAATAATACTGAGTTCGTAACATAGTTTTCCGGCACAACCCTGTGCAGCTGATCAGCAAGTTGCCGGGAAGCGGCCAAAATAATCCCGATTACGACAACCGAATTCAGTACAACAGTCTGCGCGTACGATTTCAGGATCTCCTGCCACTGGGTTGTTTGCGTAATAGTTTCAGTGCTTGTGCTGTAACGGTTGAGGTAATGCCTCCATTTTTCGGGCAACTTTTTTTCAAACCAATTGTAAAAAGGCTCCGATGCCTTCATCATGTAAGGCGTTGTGAATGTTGTTATTACCGAAACGCCGACTGCAATGGGGTAGAGGAAATCGCTCGTTACATTGAGAGAAACACCTAGTGTGGCGATAATGAAGGAGAATTCACCAATCTGCGAAAGGCTCATGCCGGATTGCATTGATTTTTTTAGAGGCTGCCCCGATATAACAGCTCCCATTGTGACAAACATGGTTTTTCCCAAAATCACTACGAATACCAGAATCATTGTGGGCACAGCATATTGAACCAGCAATCCCGGGTTGATCAGCATACCCACAGAAATGAAGAAGACAGCGCCGAAAAGATCTTTCAGCGGTTTCAGCAAATGCTCTATTTTTTCAGCATGCGTAGTTTCAGCCAAAATTGAACCCATTATAAAAGCGCCCAGTGCGGCAGAAAATCCCGCTTGAGTGACCAGAAATACCATCCCAAAGCAAAGCGCCACGGAGGTGATTAAAACACTTTCGTCATTCATCAGATTCCGGTAGCGCCTTAGTAGCGTAGGGAATACGAAAATTCCGCCCAAAAACCAGATCGTCAGGAAGAAGAATAGTTTCAATATGGATTGCAGCAGCTCGAAACCAGCAAATTGCTGACTGATTGACAATGTGGAAAGTAATACCATCAGCAAAACTGCCGTGAGATCTTCGATGACGAGAATGCCTAATACGACCCGGGTGAATTTCTGGGTTTTGATACCGAGCTCATCAAAAGCCCTGAATATGATCGTGGTAGAGGATATTGCGATAATACCTCCCAGGAAAAGGCTATCCGTTTTGCTCCATCCCATCAGCTGGCCAGTGACAAAACCGGTGATCAGCATCATCGTTACTTCAAAAAGCCCGGTAATCGCGGCGGTATTTCCGACTTTGACAAGCTTTTTAAAACTAAACTCCAAGCCCAGATTGAATAGCAAAAAGATCACTCCGATCTCAGCCCAGATCTCAATGGTTTTGATGTCGGTGATGGTAGGGAAGAGGTGGAAATTAGGACCAACAAGTAATCCGGCCAAAATATAACCCAACACGATTGGCTGTTTCAATTTCTTGAAAATGAGGGTAATGATACCCGCCATCGTGAGTATTAAAGAAAGGTCTACGATCAGTTGCGGAACATGCGTCATGTAAAGGTATTGTTGATGTATTGTATCAGAAAGGTCAATAAAATACAAAAAGCCTATGATTAATCAAAGGCTTTTTGTCTATAAAATCGCAAATTTTAGGGCATCGTGATCAGCCCACGCTTCCTTCCAGACTGATTTCCAGTAGTTTTTGAGCTTCTACCGCAAACTCCATCGGGAGCTGGTTCAGGACTTCTTTTGCATAGCCATTTACGATCAATGCAACAGCTTGTTCAGTGGGAATACCCCGTTGATTACAGTAGAAAAGTATGTCCTCGCCGATTTTTGAAGTCGTCGCTTCGTGCTCTACTGTTGCCGAAGGGTTATTGACTTCGATGTAAGGAAAAGTATGGGCGCCGCATTTATCTCCCAACAAAAGTGAATCACATTGGGAGAAGTTACGCGCCTTGTCGGCTCTTTTGAAAACCTGCACCAACCCGCGGTATGAATTCTGGCTTTTTCCGGCCGAGATACCTTTGGAAACAATACGGCTTTTGGTGTTTTTACCAACGTGGATCATCTTGGTACCCGTATCAGCCTGCTGCATATTGTTGGTTACAGCAACTGAATAGAATTCACCGATTGAATTATCACCTTTCAGGATCACAGAAGGATATTTCCAGGTAATAGCGGAGCCGGTTTCAACCTGTGTCCAGGAGATTTTAGATCCACGACCGTCGCAGAGGCCGCGCTTGGTTACAAAGTTGTAAATACCGCCTTTCCCGTCCTTGTCACCAGGGTACCAGTTTTGAACGGTGGAGTACTTCACATTCGCATTTTCGTGTGCGAAAATCTCTACTACCGCAGCGTGCAGCTGGTTTTCATCACGCATTGGGGCAGTGCAACCTTCAAGGTAACTGACGTGGCTGTCTTCATCACCAATTATCAATGTACGCTCAAACTGGCCTGTACCTGCCGCATTGATACGGAAATAGGTGGAAAGCTCCATGGGGCAGCGAACGCCTTTCGGGATATATACAAATGATCCGTCGGAAAAAACCGCCGAGTTCAATGCTGCATAGTAATTATCGCGCGGAGGTACCACCGAGCCTAGGTATTTTTTAACCAGATCCGGATGCTCGCGGATCGCCTCGCTGATAGAGCAAAAAATGATCCCTTTTTCTTTAAGTGTCCCTTTGAAAGTAGTGAACACAGATTCCGAATCCATTACCGCGTCTACCGCAATACCCGAAATTCTTTTCTGCTCATTCAGAGAAATACCCAGTCTTTCAAATGTATTACGCAGCTCGGGGTCTATATCTTCAATACTTTCGACCGCCTTCTTTTTCTTGGGCGCTGAATAATATTTGATAGCCTGGAAATTGATCTCGGGGTAATGTACATTTGGCCATTCAGGCTCTTTCATACCGAGCCAGTGATGATATGCTTTCAAGCGCCATTCGAGCATCCATTCAGGTTCGTTCTTTTTAGCGGAGATGAACCTGACAATATCATCGCTCAGCCCGGGAGGGGCTTCATCCGCTTCAATATCAGTTACAAATCCGTATTTATATTCCGAACTGGTGATTTCCTCCAACAATTCTTCTTCTTTGCTCATAGTCTTTAATTTATCACGCTTTGCCTGGTAATTATGTTAACACAGAGAAACGTCATTGAGTTTAATGCAGAGGTCAAAAATACGCAAAAATGTCGACTTTAATGGCCTAAAGGTAGCTCCCGGATGACAGATAATTCTTCACATAATCGGAAACACCTTCTTCCAAAGTGCTGAAAGGACGGTTGTAACCAATGGATCGCAGCTTGCTCATATTGGCTTCTGTGAAGTACTGGTATTTGTCCCGAATATCCTCCGGTGTATCTATATACGAGATGTCCGGAGTTTTGCTCATTGCCACAAAGGTATTGGTCACGAGGTCTTTGAATGTACGTGCCTGCCCGCTTCCCAGGTTATATATTCCCGAATCTTTACGATGGTGCATAAAGAAAATGCAGACGTCTATCAGGTCTTTCACATAGATAAAATCACGCATTTGCTCTCCATCCTTGTATTCCGGATTATGCGACCGGAACAACTTCATCTTCTCTGTTTTTTTGATCTGATTGAATGCATGAAAAATGACAGAAGCCATTCTTCCCTTATGGTACTCATTTGGTCCGTAAACATTGAAAAATTTAAGCCCAACCCAGAAGAAAGGTTTCTTTTCCTGTTCCAGTGCCCAGATATCAAATTCATTCTTTGAATCTCCGTAAGGGTTCAAAGGTTTTAGTTGATTCAATGTAGATTCATTGTCGTCATAACCATTTTCCCCCAACCCGTAAGTAGCAGCCGACGAAGCATATACCAGCGGAATCTGGTAGGCGACACATTTCTCCCAGATTGATTTCGAGTAGTTTACATTCAGCTCGTCGAATATCTCTTTGTCAAATTCCGTCGTATCAGTTCGGGCGCCGATGTGGAAAATAAATTCGATATCCCGGCTGTTCGCGTCTATCCATTCAAATAACGCATCTCTCTCTACCTTCTCCTTGATGGTCTTACCTTCCAGGTTGTCAGCTTTTTCGATTTTTGAAAAATCATCTACTGCTATAATGTTCTGAAATCCGTCCTGATTGAGGCGGCTGATCAATCCGCTGCCGATAAATCCGGCCGCACCTGTTACGATAATCATGGGAAGAATATATGGTTAAAAGGATTCTTTTTACTGATACGCTTGTTGAACTGCAAAACTACGGATACAAAATGTAATTTTGCATCCGATTTCCCAAGTGCAAAGAAGTTTTATGATTTACGTAACCAGAAAAGAGCATTTCAACGCAGCTCACCGGCTTTTTAATCCGGCATGGTCAGAAGAGAAGAACCAGGAAGTTTTTGGTCCCTGTGCAAATAATAATTGGCACGGGCACAATTTTGAGCTGATTGTCACTGTAAAAGGCAAACCCGACCCCGATACCGGGTTCGTCATCGACCTAAAAGTGCTGGGGGATATTATCAGGGAAAAAATCGTAGACAAAGTAGACCATAAGAACCTGAATCTCGACGTCGATTTTATGGCAGGTAAAATGGCTTCCTGCGAGATATTCGTACTTGAAATCTGGAATATACTGGCCCCGGCCATTCAAAACGCATCCCCCAACTCGAAGCTGCACTACATAAAACTGATCGAGACCCCCAAGAACTTCGTGGAGTATTACGGAGAATAATCGTAAAGGGAATAGCTAAAAGCTAACCGCTAAAACCTGAATGAAATACTACCTCATTGCCGGCGAGCGATCGGGCGATCTGCACGGTTCCAATCTGATAAAAGGAATTAAGGCAAACGATGAAAATGCCGTTTTTCGTGGCTGGGGAGGTGATTTGATGTCGGCGGAAGGGCTGGATCTCGTTACCCATTACAAAGACACTGCTTTCATGGGTTTCCTGGAAGTGGCGATGAACATTCACAGGATTTCCGGTTTTTTGAAAAAATGCAAAGCTGATATTATCAATTACCAGCCCGACGCGCTGGTACTGATCGATTATCCCGGCTTTAATCTTCGCATTGCAGCTTTTGCTAAGAAAAAAGGAATCAAAGTCTTCTACTATATCTCGCCGAAAGTATGGGCCTGGAACCAAAAGCGAGCCTGGAAGATCAAGCAAAACGTGGATCATATGTTCGTGATCTTCCCATTCGAAGTCGATTTTTATAAAAAATTTGATTACAAAGTAGATTACGTGGGCAACCCGCTGATGGATGCGATCAGCAGCTTCAAACCCGATCCAGATTTCAGAAAAAAGAATAACCTCGACGAACATAAGCCGATCATTGCATTATTGCCCGGCAGCCGGCGGCAGGAGATTGTGAGCATGCTGGACATTATGCTCAAAGCCCAGCCGCATTTTCCGGAATATCAATTCGTAATAGCTGGTGTAAAAAACCTGTCCGAGTCGCTTTACGCCAGGGCGGATATTTCAGGGAAATCGGTGGTTGTGTATGAAAGTACTTACGATCTGCTGCATGTAGCTGCTGCTGCATTGGTTACTTCCGGCACAGCTACATTAGAAACCGCCCTTTTTCAGGTACCCGAGGTAGTGTGTTACAAAACCAGCGGCTTTTCTTACGCGATCGCGAAGAGGCTGATCAAGGTTCCCTTTATTTCCCTGGTTAACCTGATCATGGAAAAAGAAGTGGTAAGGGAGCTTATTCAGGGCGATTTGAATGAAAAGATGCTCGTAGAAGAGCTGCGGTCGATACTCCCGGGAGGGATAAAACATAAAGTCCAGCTTCAAAACTACTCGCATTTGAAAGAGCTGGTAGGAGGGCCTGGCGCTTCGGAATATGCCGGCAAGCTCATTGTTGGGTATATATAAGTGTCAGCCAAATATCTCCTCCAGATCAATTTTAAGATCCGGGAAAATCGTGGAAGTCAGGGTGTTTACAGCGGGTTTCAATCCAACGTACTGCCCTATTTCATTTAATACATAAACGAAAACGGCATTCTCCGCAGGCTCTACCAGCCAGTATTCACGCACGCCGCATTCTTCATAAAGCTCGAATTTGTTGTCCATTTCCTTTCGGGAATTGCCCGGAGAAAGGATTTCAACAATCAGGTCTGGTGCCCCGATGCAGCCGCGGTCGTCTAATTTGGACTCATCGCAAATTATACAAAGGTCGGGCTGTACGACGGTGTATATTTTCCCGTCCGAAGTATTTTTGATTTTTTTTTGGAAGGCGAACGTCGAATGGTGCAAGAAAAACCTGACAATAGTGATTTTTGAAAAATGAGCCGATTGGTAAATGAAGATGTCCAAGAATTGTTTGATGTCTTCTGTTGGGGGCGGGTGGCATTTTGAAAATCTTGCCTTTAATCAGCTCCAAACGCTCTTCAAAACGCCAGAGCAAATAGTCGCCGTAAGTGTAGGTTCCATTAAGATCCAGCTGATTGATGTCTGTGATCGTCGCTCGCATAGTATGTTGTTTCAACAAATCTAGTCAAATCCTTCAAAACCGAATTGATAACATTCACGTTTTCCTTTTCTTCTTTCTCGCCGAAGGAAAAAGGATGTTGTTCAAAATCAGGCGGTAACCCGGCGAGTTGGGGTAAAGATTCAGATCTGTGGGCATTCTTCTGCCTCCACCTCCGCGCCCTTCCGGGTCGTGTCCACCGTAGAATGTCCACTGCCCGCGGCCGAGCTCTCCGTAAATGTAGCGGTCAGATGAATTGCTGGTTCCCATGACGAGCGAGCTGGGTTTGACGGTGTATTTTGAAAATGCGGTGGTTTGTCCAAAGAATTCCCGGATCAGATTTTCGTGGTTCTGGACCAGCATGGCAGGGATCACGTCCCATTTGGCCGAGAAATCAAAAAGCGAAAAGTAGACGTCGCTTTCACCCCAGCCGCGATATCTCCCCGCTGACGAATTAATATCGGAGAAATTCATCCCCTCATATTCGTCGAGCTGTAACTTGAAGTTATAGAATGCAAAGGTCTTTTCGAAATCCAGTTTGGATTGCGCATCCGGATCGATACCGTCGCCGTCGAGGTTATCTACAATATCAATACCTTCTGCCGCCAGCGCAATATCGAAAGTTTCGGCGCCTGAGCACATTGCAAAAAGAAAGCCCCCGCCTGCACAGAATTCCTTGATTGCTTTGGCGACTGCCAGTTTCATTTGTGGCACTTTCGTATAGCCGAACCGGTTTGCAATTGCTTCCTGCGCCTTGATGTCCTCTTGCGAAGTGCGCCGCAGGTTTTTACCAAATTGTCCTGTGAAATCTTCGTGATGTAAATGCAGCCAGTCGTATTTCGGCAGCTCACCTTTCAGGATTTCTTCGTCGTAAATGATATCAAAGGGTATTTCGGCATACTTTAATACCAGAAGTACGGCGTCGGTATTTTCAAACTCGGAGGGGCTGATTTTAACAGGAGAATAGACCGCGATTTTGGCAGCCTTATGCAATTTGACCACATCCATATTTATATTCGGATTACTGATATCGCTGACCAGCTGCGCATTGGCAGCCTCCGAAATGATCTCGTAGGAAATCGCACGCAGTTTGCATTCATTCTCGATTGATTTGCTGTATTGCACCTTAAAGCTGCCGCCACGATAATTGAGCAGCCAGTCCACGTCAATATCACCTTTTAACAAAATGTAAGCGAGGCCGTAAGCTTTCAGGTGGTTGGTCTGCGACTTGTCCATCGGGATCAGCAGCTGATTGGCCAGGGAAACGTGAGTAAAAAGGACCAGAAGTAGGATATAAGTCTTTTTCAACATTGTGACAGACGTTTTGAATCCGGAACTTTAAGCAGGCAGGGAGGTAATCAAATTTAACTAATATTAGTCAGATAACGTAACTGGCTTTCAGGTTTTTAGTAGTTATTTGTATTGTATAACAGCTTTCGTAATAAAAAGAAACTGAGGTTATGTCCTCCATCCTTAAAACAATATGTCGGAAATCGAATCATTGGGTCTTGCATTGAAATCCTTCGCAGGGATCGACGAAAAGGAATTTGCATTGTCGCTGCCTTACTGGCAGAAGAGGGAATATGGCAAGGGTGAGTTTTACAATGAATACAAGAACGTTTGTAAACACCTTGGGTTTATCGTAGATGGTGTTTTCAGGACCTATTATGTGAATGATGAAACCGCCGAGGAAAAAAATGTATTCTTCTTTTCAAAGAACCAGGTAGTCGTTTCTTACAAAAGCTTTGTTACCCAGACTCCCTGCAACTATTACACGCAATCACTGGTCGATTCCAGCATTGTTTATATCCATATCAATCAGCTCACACAGCTTTATCAACAGTCTCATCAATGGGAACGTTTCGGGCGACTGGTGGCTGAGACTGCGTTTAATATCGCGATGACCAGAGCCGAGGCATTCATGTTCCTTACCCCGGAGCAGCGTTATTTAGACCTTATTTCCAGTCACCCTGATATATTTAATAGTGTTCCGCTGTACCATATTGCTTCCTACCTGGGCATTCAGGGGCCTTCTCTCAGCAGGATCCGAAAAAGAATGACAGGTAAATGACGATTTTAACCCAGGTTAAAATTATTGTCCGTCCCAGTGCTGAATTTTGTCTTGTTCAAAACATTAAGCAGTTCAAAATCAGTATAAAACGGATAGAAATCATGAAAACCAGTAGCACAAAAACAGTCGTATTCGTAACAGGCGCATTTGTTAGTAACAGTGGTTGGGACGAATGGAAAACGTATTTTGAAAGTAAAGGATATATTACCTACGCCCCAGCCTGGCCCCACAAAGATGCGCCAGCAGCGGAGCTCAGAAAAAGACAGCCAAATGACACAGATCTGGCGGCACTTACACTTTCGGAGCTGATCGATCATTATGCGGATTTTATCAAAAGCCTGCCTGAAAAACCAATTATTGTAGGGCATTCACTGGGTGGTCTGATCACGCAGGTCTTGATAAACAGGGGTTTGGGCGCCGCCGGAGTAGCAATTCATTCAGTACCTCCTCAGGGTGTTTTTCCGTACGAATTCTCGTTTTTGAGAGCAGGCTGGAAGGCATTAGGGTTATTTACTTCCCTCAAAAAAACATACTTAATGTCGCTCTCAGACTGGCAGTATGCTTTCACCAACGGAATGACCCTGGAAGAACAGAAAAAGACTTACGAAGAAAATACAATTCCTGAATCAAAAACGGTGGCCAGGGGCGGATTAAGTGCTGCGGCAAAAGTAGATTTCGCAAAACCGCACGTGCCCCTGCTGCTGACATCGGGCGATAAGGACAATATCATTCCTGCCCATCTGAACAACCGAAATTTCAAAGCTTACAAACAAAACGGCTCCGTATTGGAATACAAAGAATTTTCAGGCCGCAACCATTTTGTACTCGGGTTACCTACCTGGAAAGAAGATGCAGATTACATCCTGGAATGGCTGGATCGAAACTAGCTTACGAAGCCCGTCGCTTTATTGAAACCGGATTACGTGCCTGAAAGGTGTAAAACCGGTTATAAAAACAGTTGGAGCTTCCATTATAGGCAATGCTCCCCTCAATGCAATGTTTTTGTGCAAAGCCATTCCCGGGCCAAAAGAAATGGTGTCGTCGTTGAACTGATAGGTTCCTGTGCCTTCCTTGAGAAGCCAGGAATCTTTCGTGTTTTCAATTTTAGTTACTCCTTTCAGTTCTCCGCCCGGCCGGAATATCAGTTCAAGCGCGGCTGGCACGCGCTCGGTTCCGTTGGTGGTGATCTCTATCGCCATTCCGTCGGCCGTTTCCATAATAGTCACTTTGGTTTCCAGAAGCTGGATTTCACTTTGCGGGCGATAAGTCTTTGGCATTTTCTCCCAGTCGCCGTCGGGAGCAATGGATTCTTTCGGGTAAGGCTGGAAATAGGGGCCGTCGAGCTTTTGGATCAATTCCCACTTATCTCCATTCTGATTGATTTTTTCTGTTTGAAATTGGCCTTTTCCAAAAAAAGAAGACGCGAACCTTATCCCCTGCAATACTGCATTTCCTTTCATAAAAGTAAAAAACACGGGATTGTTCGCGATCAGCGTGCTATCACGGTTATTTCTCCTGATCCTTACCAGTCCGGAATTGGGAAATGTTTTTACATAACTCACCGGAAATGGCTTTTCGGCAGGCAGCTCAACCCAAAGCGAAGGGTCGGTCAGAAAGTAGTCGATGAAAGATCCTGTCTTAGGCCCTGCGGTTTTCTCGATCATTCTGCACATGGCAGCGTATTGCGGGTTGTTGTCTTTTATAGCGAGGTAACGGTACGGATAGTAATAGTTTTCCATGGTGCCAATGATCGCCTTGTCCTGTCTGCCGGAAGCATCTGTGACCACTTCACCATTCGGATGCACGTAGTACATCGTCATATTCAGGTTTTTGCGCACATTATCCAGCAGCTCAGGTTTTTTCATGCCCTTCGCGATGGTAATCAACAGTCTGTCGCTAAGTGATGAATAAATGAATGTGCTTTTTTCATTGAACTGACCATCTGCATCTATATCTATATGTTCGCCCAGCCATTGTTCGATGCGCGCTACATACTTTGGATTTGGCCAGAGTTCGTTTAGTTTGGTCAATGCAGCCGAAACTACCCAGCGGTGATTCGGTGTATGGATACCGCCTACGCTTAATGCATTTCCGCCACGTATCAGGAATGTCTTGAGATTATCCAGTACCTTCTCCACACCGGGAGTGCCCGAATTTTTCATCAATGCATAAGACATCGTGAGCCTTTTGACCAAAAACCCAGTGTCCGGTGTAGAGTGAAAGTTGGTGGAAAGCAGATCAATCGTTCCGTCTTCATGCTGCGTTTTAATCAGGTACAGTGCAGCCAGATTCATACTTTCCAGCAGCTCGGTCGATCTGTAGTATTTTGAAGCCGGTGAAAAAAGGCCGGAAGCGCCATATTGGATCAGGGCCGAGGTACTGTGCGGATTCAGCAGGTCAAACCCATCCCTGAGCCCGCCCAGGTCACTACTATTTTTATCTCTGACCTGATAAGCAAGCAGGGACTCAATGCTTTTATCAGTTTGCGCAACCATAGCCAGCAGCCAGGCGGGCATTTTATCGACTGTATTTTTTAATGAAATTAACGCCGGGGCGACTACCGGCATGGAACAAATAGCAAGCGCACTATTTTTGACAAACTTTCTTCTATCCATGAAAATGATTGATTCTATTCTGGATAAAAGAACATTCAGTTAAACTGCTACTATCAAAGTGTGTACAATTGTCAGCTTTTGCCGACTGTCGGAAGAAATTTCGGTGCCACCCGATGCTTCGAAACCTGTTCATAAGCATATGCGATGCCGATCAGTTCCGGTTCACCAAATGGTTTGCCAATAAATGATAAGCCGACCGGAAGATCATTCAGATTACCCATTGGAACAGTGATAGAAGGGAACCCGGAGATAGCGGCTGGTCCGTAGGAACCGTAACCTGTCCAGAAATCGCCATTAACGGGATCAATGCACCAGGCCGCACCTGTGGCAGGTCCGCAAAGCGCATCCAGCTTATTATTTTCAAACTCGCGGTCAAGCAAATCGGCGACCTTATTGATCTTTTGAAGCGCAGCCTTATACTCCTTAGTGTCGAGACCGCCCCTGGCCTGGGAATTTTCAAACAGCTCCTGTTTGAAAAAGGGCATCACTTCCGCTTCGTTTGCCTTATTAAATTCGATAAGTGCTTCCAGTGATTTGACATTTGCATTGGAAGCGGTGAGGTACTTATTGATACCGTCTTTGAATTCAAATTGCAGTAAAGCAGATTCGGCGCCGTCCACCTCCTGCGATTTCATGAAATCAATCTCCACAATAATTGCTCCCTGGCTTCGCAAATGGTCCAGCGCATTTTTTATCAAATTATCAACACCTTCGTGTCTGTCCAAGAATGATTTCTCCACACCGATCCTTTTTCCTTTTAACCCGTCAGCATTAAGAAATACGGTATAATCGGCAGGTAAGGAGTTTTCTGTCTTGTACCTTCCCGGGTCTGCCGGGTCGGTGCCTGCGAGCGTGCCAAGTAATGCAGCCGCGTCGCTTACAGTCCGGCCAAAGGGGCCGGCGGTATCCTGGGTTTTCGATATAGGAATGATGCCTGACCGGCTTACCAGCCCCACTGTCGGTTTGATTCCTACCACGCCGTTCATAGATGCGGGGCATGCAATAGAACCATTGGTTTCGGTACCTACCGCAACTGCACAAAGATTGGCAGCGACGGCCACACCTGAGCCCGAGCTTGATCCACATGGCGACCGGTCGGTAACATAAGGGTTTTTTGTTTGTCCGCCCCTGCTGCTCCACCCGCTGGATGATCGGGAAGAACGGAAGTTGGCCCATTCGCTCAAATTAGTCTTACCGAGTATAACCGCCCCGGCATCCCGCAGTCTTTTCACGATGAAGGCGTCGGCAGGGGCAATATGCCCATTCAAAGCCAGGGAGCCGGCAGTAGTCTGCATTTTGTCTGCAGTATCGATATTGTCCTTGATAAGCACCGGAATGCCGTGCATGATTCCGCGGATTTTTCCGGCTTTACGGTCGCGGTCCATAGCGTCAGCGATGGCTAGTGCGTCGGGATTCAGCTCAATGACCGCTTTCAATGCCGGGCCATTCTCATCGATGGTTTTAATCTGGTCAAGGTAGAATTGGGTCAGCTTCCGGGCAGTAAGCTTTCCCTCCTTCATGCGCTTTTGCATTTCGGCTACTGTCATTTCTTCCAGGGCCGATCGCGACTTATCCTCTTCTGTTTCCTGCTCCCTAGGGGTGCATTCTATGAAGGACATGGAAATTGCGGCTATTCCGGCTGCGGATGCCAAATTGACAAAGGTTCTCCTCTTCATGACGGGGATGCAAAATTAGTATGGATGCAATATAGAAGTTTAAGGGGCCGGACAATGCTAATCAGAGAGCCAATTCGACACGGGCGACACCGGCGTCGGCCAAACCGCATTTAAGCAAATCTTGTATTATCCTTCACGGGCATTTGTACTACATCTTGTAAAATTTATGCTACTAGTTGACGTATTTGCTCAAATTACTTATTAGAATCTTCTTAAAATATGGCAAAATCGTACCAAATATTTCGATGGCATGATTATTTAATTTAACTTTAAAAAGGAAAAATAGCAAAATAAATATTGTGAGCATGAGCATATTGTCAAACACCATATATTATTGCGGGAAGTTTTTCTTTGCAACCATTTTATTTATAGCGATGATCATTTCAACGATCATTTCCCTGCCGTTTATCGGAGCCGGGATGATAAAGGACGCAATGAGTTCACATCATCAGCATGCAGACAGAAATAGTCTATTCGACTTCCATAGCTGATTCATATACCGCAATAATAGGGAGGGGTTCGGGCCGGGAGGTTCGTACCCCTCTTTTTTTGCCTACATTTTCAGAGCAGATTTCGCTTGAAAAGATTGAAATCCCGTAATTTTCGCGTTAATTATTTACAGATCTGTGCATGAGAAACTTATTAATTACCGCTATTATACTGGTAATCAGTGTGCCTGTTCAATTATTCGGCCAGGTAAAACGGTATAGTTTTGAAAAAGGATTGATGGGCTCGCCATTCAAGCTGGTATTTTATGCTGCAAGCGATTCAATTGCTGATGAAGCAGCTAAAAAAGCATTCGGGAGGGTAGAGGAGTTGAACGAGATCATGAGCGACTACCGCGACGGGAGTGAAATTAACCGGCTATCGGCCCAGTCGGGCAGCGGCAAATGGATTCGCGTCAGCAAAGATTTATTCGATATTCTGGCGATCTCCCGCTCGGTGAGCGAAAAAACTGACGGAGTTTTTGATGTTACACTTGGGCCTGTGGTACAAATGTGGCGACATGCTACCCGGAAAAATATCTTTCCCAGCAGCGAAGAAATTGCAGCAGCAAGAAGCAAAACCGGCTTTTCGAAGATGAAACTTAACGCCAATACGAAAAGTGTCCTGCTTACGCAAAAAGGAATGCGGCTCGATATCGGTGGACTTGGAAAAGGATATGCAGCGGAAGAGGCTGTCAAAGAGTTGAAAAAGCTGGGCATTACTTCCGCAATGATGGACGCGGGTGGAAAAATTGTCCTCACCAATCCCCCGCCGGGCTCCGATGGGTGGAATATAACCATTTCAAACGGCAGCGATTCCCTTAAAACGCTCAGGCTCTCCAATATCGCGCTGGCTACTTCCGGGCCAACATACCGATACATGGAGTACGAGGGAGTAAGGTACTCACACATTGTTGATCCCAAAACCGGGATCGGACTGCTTTTCCATGTTCGTACCACCGCAATTTCCCCCGACGGTACGATTGCCGACGCGCTGGCAACAGCATTCAGTGTTGCAGGCGTCGAAAAGACAAAGAAGATCTTAAAGAACTTTCCCGGCAGCACGGTCTGGCTGGTTGAGAAAAGCGGCGACAAGCTTGCCGAATGGAATACACTCCGGCAATAATCATTTCTTGTATTTTTTTACGAATTACTACGTATGAAACGAATATTTTAAATGAATGTTTAAAATATTCGTTTCATACGCTTGTACAATTCGTTTTTACTCCTGAAATTTGAAGCACATTCTTAGAAAAACTTTGTTTTGAACCATTTACAACCTAACTGTTCTACATTTTGAAGTGCGCGAGCGAAAAAAGCGAGGATAAAATTAGAGAGGCGGCCAAGCGGGTTTTCTTAAAGAAAGGTTTTGATGGGACAACCTCCCGCGATATTGCCAAAGAGGCGGATATGAATATTGCTTTAACCAACTATTACTTCAGAAGTAAGGAAAAGTTGTTTATGGAAATATTCAATGATCTGATGGGGCTATATTTCCAGAATGTAATCGACATCCTGAACAAGCCTATCGACATCAAAACCAAAATTTCGGAGGTGGTTGAAAACAACTACCAGATGATGAAAAAGGAGCCAGACCTGATCATTTTCATTATGAACGAAATTCATAAGGAACCGGAGCGGTTACTGGTAAAAACGGCGTTGTATCATCAGCTCAAATCAACGTTATTCAACCAGCAGCTCGACGAAGGTATTAAGGCAGGGAAGCTGCGGGAAATCCGTATTGAAAGTATCCTCCCGTTAATGACCAGTTGCGTGGAATTCCTGTTTTTGGGAAAAGAAATGCATCAGAAAGTTTTTAATATGTCGGAAGACGAGTTTGAGGCCTTTGGGGAAAGTCACAAAAACCATGTGAAAGAGATGATCTGTAATTATCTGATCCGGGAAGACTAAATTTTTTGCCGGAGTGTTAAACAAATATTTAAAATGAACATTTATTTGATCTGCTGCTTACGCTTATCCTGCTAGCTCACCGCCGGTAAATTATGAGTTGGAGAGGAAACGCTCCCGGGCCATATTGATCAATGTTTAATGCAAATTTGAATTCGAGTCTAGGCATTCCGTTCAACTGGAAGATTCAGGCAATGGCATACTATTTTGCTTGAAGAGTGTTTGATCGTATACTGGTAGATTATTTTGGTTTATCAATAGATAATGAGGAGGTTATAAAATCTTGTGACGATAATCTGATATCTGTAACATCGTGAATAGGATGGAAATGTCAATTCAAAACCTACTGAGCATCAGTGATGAATATATCCGGGAGTAAAAGGCCACTGGAATTGATGAAAAATTTTAATTTGTTTTTAACGGTAAAATACAAAATGAGCAGCAAGATTTGTGAACTAGAAGGGAAGGTAAGTGGTTTAACCGTTAGCCAGGATTGTTGATATATCAATTCTCTTATTACTCAGCATCCTTTAACTATGCTAAACATGAAAAGCAAAGTCTACAACACCAATTGATTTGCCTGATTTCAATTATTCGGGCCACAGCCTGACGCCTATCGGCATCCTTTAAAAGAAGCTGTTGATTCTGACATTAATTATTTATGGGTAAAAAACTAAATAAGCGAATAGCCGAATTCAAAGACGCGGCAGCCATCAAGGCAAAAGGTCTTTATCCTTTTTTCAGACCAATCGAATCCGGACAGGATACGGAGGTTATCATCAATGGAAAAACAGTCCTGATGTTTGGTTCCAACTCTTACCTGGGGCTTACGTCGCATCCTTATATCATTGAAGCTGCCCAAAAGGCAGCTCAGAAATATGGTACCGGGTGTGCAGGTTCAAGATTTTTGAACGGGACACTGGATATTCACGAGGAACTGGAAAGAAGGCTTGCCAAATATACCGGCAAGGAAGATGCAGTACTTTTCAGTACCGGTTACCAGGCAAATCTCGGCGCATTGTCTTGTCTTACAGGGCGTAACGACTATCTGCTCCTGGATGAAAGCGATCACGCTTCGATTATAGACGGAAGCCGCCTTTCCTTTTCGAAAGTGATCAAATACGCGCATAATGATATGAAGGATTTGCGCAAGAAGCTTAGTCTGCTGCCAGACGATGCCGACAAGCTGATCGCTACCGATGGAATTTTCAGTATGGAAGGTGATATTGTGAAGCTTCCTGAATTGAATAAAATCGCCGCTGAATTCGATGCAACGGTATTGGTTGATGATGCGCACAGTTTAGGGGTGATCGGTGAAAAAGGCGCCGGTACTGCATCTTATTTCGGGCAATCTGATATCACCGACCTCGTAATGGGCACTTTCAGCAAATCTCTGGCCTCGCTGGGTGGATTTATTGCAGGCGATGCCGCAACAATTGACTATCTGAAACATCGCGCGCGCTCACTGATGTTCAGCGCAAGCATGACACCGGCTTCTGTCGGAAGCACATTAGCTGCATTGGATATCATTGAATCGGAGCCTCACCACATTGAGCGGCTTTGGGCCAATACAAGATATGCCAAAGAACTGCTGTTGTTCAACGGACTTGATCTCGGACAGACCGAGAGCCCGATCCTCCCACTGTATATCAGGGACAACGACAAGACTTTTATTATGACAAAACGATTGCAGGATGAAGGTGTCTTTGTGAATCCCGTTGTTTCACCGGGAGTGCGGCCCGAACATTCATTGATCAGGTTTTCTCTGATGGCCACGCATACTTTCAGCCAGATAGAAGAAGCAGTTGACAAAATATCACGCGTATATCGCGAAGTATGTCCGGAAGCTCTGATTGAAAGACAACGACTATGAAGCGAATCGTCTACGTAAACTCTCCTGCGGAACTTAAAAAGTTCATTGATTTTCCGCATAGCCTCTATCAAAACGACAAGAATTATGTTCCTGAGCTATTTATAGCTCAGAAAGACATGCTTACCCCCGGTAAGCACCCCTTTTACGAACATTCGCAGGTGCAGCCGATGCTGGCTTATGAAGACGACAAGATAATAGGGCGCATTGCCGCCATTTTTAATACGAACCATAATGCATTCACAGAGCGGAAAGATGGTTTTTTTGGTTTTTTCGACACAATTGAAGATCAGGAAACCGTCGACCTGCTCATCGGCGAAGCAACCAAATGGATAAAGGAAAAAGGAGCGGATACCCTCATGGGTCCTGTAAACCTTTCGACAAATGACACCTGCGGATTGCTGATCCAGGGTTTTGATCGTCCGCCGGTTGCTATGATGCCTTATAATGCACCTTATTACCAAACATTGCTGGAGTACAACGGGCTGGTAAAGAAAACGGACCTTTTTGCCTACGAAATCATTAGGGCCTCTGTTAATGAACGATCGGTAAAATTGGTTGACGCACTGGAAGGCAGGCTGGCCAGAAGCGGCGTGGTGATCCGGAAGATCGATTTGAAAAAATTCGACGACGAGGTTGCCAAGATCCGGGAAGTATATAATTCTGCGTGGGATAAAAACCTGGGTTTTGTCCCCATGACGGAAAATGAGTTCAATTACCTGGCTAAGGACCTTAAAATGATCCTGGAGGCGGAGTTTTGTTTGGTGGCTGAAAAGGATAACAAGCTGGTAGGATTCATACTGGGTATTCCGGATATCAACGAGATATTAATCAAAATAAAGAAAGGAAGACTGCTGCCAACCGGCATTTTTAAATTGCTTTTTGGCAAAAAGAATATAAAAGGCATTCGTGTCCTCACACTGGGTGTGGTAGAGGATTTTCGCAAAATGGGCATCGAAGCCTGCCTTTACGGACGAATTATTCAGAACGGAAAAGCGAGGGGAATTGTCAGGGCGGAATGCTCCTGGATGCTGGAAGATAACTATCTGATCAACCACGCCATTGAGCAGATCAACGGAAATCTGTACAAAAAATACAGGTTGTACGAAAAACCGATATGAAAGAAAAGGTATTCATAACTGGCGCAAGCGGATTTATCGGATATCATCTGGTTAAGGAGGCGCTGGGCAAAGGTATGGAAGTAGATGCCGCCGTGCGACCAACCAGTAACCTGGCGTTTTTGAAAAAACTCATCCATGAACCAGGGACCGGCCAATCAGCTGCGCTGAAAATTGTGAATGCAGATTTCGGTTCCCGTGAAAGTTTGAAAAACTTGCTGGAAGCCGGCCACTATACATACATTATTCATGCGGCAGGAGTAACAAAGGAAAAAACGGCAGCAGCTTATAATCTGGTTAATGCCGAGTATTCCCTCAACCTGGCGCAGGCTGCGATGTCAGCGGATATTCCGTTAAAAAGATTTGTTTTTCTGAGCAGTCTGGCCGCAATAGGGCCAATCAGCTACTCGGAACAGCAACCGATTACGGAAACTACGCTGCCCGGGCCAGTTACTGAATATGGTAAAAGCAAGCTGCTGGCAGAACAATATCTGGAAAAGGTCAGCGGATTGCCCTTAACTATTATAAGACCCACGGCGGTTTACGGACCGGGCGAAAAGGATCTGTTTGTTTTATTCAAAACCCTGGCAGGCGGCCTGGATGCTTACATTGGCGACAAACCGCAGCGACTGAGTTTTGTGTATGTAAAAGACCTGGTAGCCGCTACCCTGGCCGCACTCACTGAAAATAAGAAAGACGTAACAGTGTACAACATTTCAGATGGAAATGCTTACGACCGTTACGCATTGGCTGACAGGTTCAAAGAGATCAGCGGGAAAAACGTTTTTCGGACGCATCTGCCCATTATTCTGGTAAAATGGCTGGCAGGTTTACTGGACATCATTTATTCCTTTTCCTCCAAAACACCTGTCTTAAACAGAGAGAAGCTAAAAGAGCTTACGGCTTCTAACTGGAACTGTAGTATAGACGCAGCCAGGAACAATCTGGACTACCAGCCGCAATATGACCTGCGACAAGGACTTGCGGAAACATTAAGCTGGTACAAAGAGAATAAGTGGCTTTAATTATTGCACCTGATTTGATCTGGTATCGAATCTAATAATCGCAACTACGGCCTCTGGCATCGGTAGTCGGGCGGTTGTGAACGGGTAGCTCATGCATTAGGATCATCAAAAATGAAAACGATAATTAAGTCGGTATGGTTAAAAATTGCTCTGGTGGCCTGTATGGTACAGGTTATTTCAGGAGCGGCCATAGCGCAAAATACGACAACGATTAAAGGTACCGTTACCGACGCAAAAACAGGAGAAACCCTCCCGTTTGTGTCTATTTTGATCCCCGGAACCACCATGGGGACTGCTTCCGATGCAGATGGCCGCTACGCACTGACTTTGCGTGAAGATCATGCAAAGATCCGGTTTACTTATGTAGGTTATCTGAGTGTTGACAAACCGATTACCGCCGGTATTTCGCAGGTCATCGATATTAAAATGTCGGTGGATGCATCGATGCTCAAAGAGGTAACTGTGAAAGGAAGAGGACGTTACCGTAACAAGGACAACCCGGCTGTGCAGCTGATCCGCGAGGTAATTGCGCATAAGGATGAAAACAAAATGGCTGGTAATGACTACGTGGAGTACGAGCAGTACGAAAAGATTTCGCTTGCGCTGAGTAACCTTTCTGACGATTTTAAAGATAAAAGGATCTTCAAGAACTACCAGTTTTTGTTCAAACAGCAGGATTCAGCGTCTATGGGCGGCAAGAATATGTTGCCGGCCTATATTCAGGAAAAGCTTTCCCAGGTGTATTTCCGTAAAAACCCGCATACTAAAAAGCAGCTGGTGCTCGCTAACCGTCGTGCGGAGTTTGATTCTAAATTCATTGATAATGAGGGGTTAAGTTCCTATTTCAACAGGTTGTACGAGGATATTAATATCTACGATAACGATATTTCCATTGCGACCAACCTATTGCTGAGCCCGATCGCAAACACGGCACCTACATTCTATAAATTCTTTATCAGGGATACCATTAAAACCAATGAACCCTGGCTGATCGAAGTAGGTTTTGTGCCGAGAAATAAAACCGATATGCTTTTCGAGGGTAAACTTTACGTGACTCTCGACGGGAAATATGGCGTGCAGAATGCATATCTGACTGTCAATAAAAGTATTAACCTCAATTTCATGCGCGACCTAGAGGCGAGCCTTGAATTTGAGAAAAGCGCCGACGGCCGATATCATCCCTCCAAAACTACCCTGGCGATGGAATTTGCACTGGGTGAAAAAAGCGCCGGATTATATGGTCAGCGGGTTGTAAACTTTAAGAACTACACCATTAACGAGAGCCGGGCGGACAGTATCTACAAAGGCCCGAATGAAGAAATAGCCTACAACCCGGATGTAAAAATAGGGGAGTCCTTTTGGGGAAGTGCCCGGCATATTCCGCTTGAATCGATAGAACTGGACATTTACAAGAATATAGATACCCTGCAAACGATCCCTTCGTTCCGGCGTACCATGGACATTGCGACGCTATTCCTGGCTGGTTACAAATCGTTTGGGAAAGTGGAGATCGGGCCGTTCAATACCTTTTACAGTTTCAATCCCGTGGAAGGTTTCAGGCTGCGGTTTGGTGGAAGAACGACACAGGAACTGAGCAAGCGCGTGTATTTCGAAACTTATGCGGCCTATGGTTTCAAGGACGAAAAATGGAAATATTTCGTAGCAGGTACCTATTCGATCAATAACAAATCGGTATATCATTTTCCGCTGAACTATATCCGCGCGAGTTACCAGCGCGATACCAAGATCCCGGGACAGGAATTGCAGTTTGTGCAGGAAGATAACCTGCTGCTTTCCTTCAAGCGGGGCGACAATAACCGGTGGTTATACAATGATATTTACAAACTCGAATATGTGAGGGAATTTGAGAACCACTTCTCTTATAAAATCGGCTTTAATCAATGGAGCCAGCGCGCGGCGGGAATTCTGAAATACCAGAGTCTCGACAGCGACGGAGCATTGAGCGACCAGGGTGTGCTGAACAATACCGAGGCGAATCTTGAACTGCGCTATGCGCCGCATGAGCAGTTTTACCAGGGGAAATTGTATCGCACGCCGATCATTAATCGCTACCCGGTATTTACTGTTCGCTATAATGCAGGTATCAAAGGCGTTTTCGCCGGACAAAACCGTTATCACAACCTTTCCGGAAATGTGGCTAAAAGGTTTTACCTGTCACAGTTTGGTTACGCCGATATAACGGCGGAAGGTGGTTATATTTTTGGTAAAAATGTGCTGTTCCCGCTGCTGACCATTCACCGCGCGAACCAATCCTACGCTTACCAGCTGAATTCATTCAACCTCATGAACTTCCTGGAATTTGTGAGTGATCATTACGCCAGTCTGGACGTACAGTATTATCTCAATGGATTTGTATTCAACAAAATACCCTTGCTTAAAAAGCTAAAACTGCGTGAGGTAGTGAGTTTTAAAGGCTTAATGGGAGGTTTGAGGGATGAAAACAATCCGGCATTGCATCCGTCGCTCTACCGGTTCCCGACCGACGAGCAGGGCAAATCGATCAGCTATACTTTATCCCGCGCACCTTATATCGAAGGCAGCATCGGGGTTGCGAATATATTCAAGCTATTGCGCGTGGACCTGGTGAAAAGGTTTACTTATCTCGACAACCCAACCGTTTCCGAGTGGGGGGTGAGAGCGCGGTTCAAACTTGATTTTTAAAATAGAAAGTAAACGACACCAATTATGAAATATGCGATCATAGCAGCAGGAGAGGGTTCGCGCCTGGCAAAGGAGGGCTTTCAGCTTCCTAAGCCGATGGTTACCCTGTGCGGGGAAATGATGATCGACAGGCTGATAGGCATTTTTATGCGAAACAGGGCAGAGCGGATATTGATCATAATCAATGAAAATTCCCCCGAGCTTGAAGCACATTTGACTGAGCTAAGCAAGACTTTGCCACTTGATATGCTGATTAAATCAACCCCCAGCTCGCTGCACAGCGCATTTGAACTTTTAAATCAATATCCTGAAACAGAGGCAGTTTGTCTTACTACCACGGATACGGTTTTTAAAGAAGAAGAATTCGGTGCGTTCATTGATGCATTTGAAAACAATAGGGAGCTGGAAGGACAAATGGCGGTTACCGCATTCGTCGATGATGAAAGCCCGCTGTTTGTAAGTGCCGACACAAACGGAAAAATTACGGCATTTACGGATTCAAGAGAGCCGGCAACCGCATTCGTTTCAGGAGGTATTTATTGTTTGCGTAAAAAAGCGATTGATACGCTGGGTAAGTCCGTCAAAAGCGGGACTTCGCGGATGCGGAATTTTCAGCGCGAGCTGCTTTCAGAAGGTATTGAATTACAGGCTTATCCATTTTCTAAAATTGTAGACGTGGACCATATCAGCGATATACAAACTGCTGAACTGTTTTTAAATCAGGAAAATCTGGTTTAAAAACGCATTACAAACTGACACCAATTATTTAAAGACCGGGGCGTTTTCCGGCAGCGTATGAATGAAATTGAAATACTCGGCGTACACCGTAACAAAAAATTTTCACCGAATCACATTGGCAACGACGACGCGATTTTTTCGCTGACGGCCAAAGCACTTGAAAAATTGGGCTGCCGCGTCACGATCTGTTGTGAAGATGATTTTTTGGCGATGCAGGAAGTGCGACAGTCAAAAATCTTTACAATGGCAAGGCAAAAAGAAGTGGTGGCGAAATTGCAAAAGCTCGAAAAGGAGGGAATTCAGGTCGTTAACTCGGCATTTGGAATAGAAAAATGCTTTCGCACCAACCTGACCAATGCATTGAACGAAAACAATATCCCCGTCGCGGAAAGTTACATTGTCCCGACCGGTTATCAGGAAGAAACAGTTTTTGACAACATTAAAGGCAAAGGTTACTGGATCAAGCGGGGTGATTTTCACGCGATCCACAAAGAGGACGTTTCATTTGCCGCGTCGCGGGAAGAAGCCAAGGAGATTTTGCGCGAATATGCATTGCGCGATATTCCCGATGCAGTGATTTCCGAGCATTTGGTGGGCGATTTGGTGAAATTTTACGGCGTGCGCGGCACGGACTTTTTCTTTTGGTTTTATCCTTACGACAACAATCACCATAAATACACCCAATATCAGGAAGTCAACGGCAGCTCGGCTTACTATGCTTTCGATGCCGGAAATTTGCAGCAAGTAGCAACCGACGCGGCCCTGGCAGTCGGGATCGATATTTATGGCGGGGATGCCATTGTAGGCAAAGACGGGCAGTTCCGCATTATCGACCTGAACGACTGGCCCAGCTTTGCACCCTGCCGCGACCAGGCAGCCGGACATATTGCAAACAGGATATTCGAAGTATTTACAAACCATAATTAATGGCAACCACCACTACCGAAAAATCTGAAATAAAAGAGGAAACCAGCAATTCTGCTTTTCAAAACTCACTGAAATCACGGGATACCGAGGAGCAGCTGGACATTTGGTTTTACCGGCCGATTGGTTATCAGATCGCATTGTTTTGTGCCAAAGTGGGCATCCGTCCCAACCCGGTCACAATCGTCAGTATTTTCTTCGGCGTCGCTGCTGGTATCCTTTTCTATTACCAGGAGCTGTGGATCAATGTGATAGGAATGCTTTTACTGGTTTTTGCTAATTCTCTCGATAGCGCCGACGGTCAGCTGGCCAGGATGACAAACGATAAGAGCCGGCTGGGAAGGATCTTAGACGGAGCAGCGGGCGATTTCTGGTTTATTGCAATTCACGTCGCATTGTGCCTTCGTGGTATTGATGAAGGCTGGTCGGGCTGGATCTGGGTTTGGGGAAGTTTGGCTGGCGCCTCGCACGTGGTACAGTCGGCGATGGCGGACTATTACCGGAATGTGCATTTGTTTTTTATCAAAGGAACCTCGGGTAGTGAGCTGGATAACAGCCGCGAGTTGCAAGCCGAATACGACAGACTTACCTGGACTTCGAATTTTGGGATGAAATTCGTGGCGCGGTTTTACCTGAATTATACCAAAATGCAGGAGCAGTTTTCGCCCAATCTGCAAAAGTTGCTCTGGCTGGTGAGGGACCGGTTTAAAAATGGTCTGCCTGAAAACCTGGTAACCGATTTCAGGGCGAAGAACAGGCCTTTGATGAAGTATACCAATATCGTTCAGTTCAACACACGCGTATTGTTCCTGTTTCTGTGGCTCTTTATCGACCAGTCGTGGATTTATTTCTTCTTCGATATGTTCGTTCTGAACCCGATCCTGATTTATATGATTGTAAACCAGGAGAAAGTGAGCAAATATTTTTACGAAAAGCTTACGAACGGAAAAAATAATGAATACCAAAATATATAAGGCACTTTTCCTGGCAATCGGCGTCATTTCTCTTGGCTATATGATCTATGGCACCGGAGTTGGCGTGATCTGGGAAAATATCCGGCTGACCGGCGTCTGGTTTATACCAGTGATAGGTAGCTGGCTGCTGATCTATATTTTGAATGCATTTGCGTTCCGGGCGATCATCCGCGAGCCCCGGCTGCCCGAAAGCAACCTGTCATTCTGGTCAGTTTTAAGACTTACTATTTCGGGCTATGCGATCAATTACATTACACCATTCGTCGCATTAGGCGGGGAACCTTACCGGATCCTCGAACTGAAACCGGCGCTGGGGATGAAAAAAGCGACTTCTTCCGTGCTGCTTTACAGCATGATGCACATGTTTTCGCACGTGCTTTTCTGGCTGGCGAGCATTGTGCTGATCGTGGCCGTCGTTCCGTTGAGTGATGTAATGCTTGCGGGCTGCGGGATTTTGCTGGTGGTCGGTTTGATATTGGGATACTGGTTTATCAATGTATATAAAAAGGGTTTTCTGGTCAGTACGTTCCGGGTACTTGAAAAGCTGCCTTTTGTAGGAAATAAGGCGCGTGAATTTGCGCTTAAAAATGCTGAAAACCTGTATGAGGTCGACGATCAGATCAGGATATTATATGCGCAGAGGCGCGGCGTTTTTTACGCTTCGCTGGTTTACGAATTCATAGCACGGGTAATAGGCTGTCTCGAAATCTACTTTACCGCCCACGCGATCGGCATGGAAATGACACTTTCGCAATCGCTGATCGTCAGCTCGGGTTCATCCCTTTTTGCCAACCTGATATTTTTCTTCCCGATGCAGCTTGGCACGCGTGAAGGCGGGTTAATTCTCGCATTACGCAGTATAGGTCTTTCTGCCACGCCCGGACTTTTCATCGGTATCGTCATGCGGATCAGGGAGATCGTCTGGATTGTGATCGGGCTGGCATTGGTGAGCGGAAAAAAAGAGATGAAGGAGGAATTGGTGGAAAGTGTTAAGCTGTGAGCTGTTGGCTATTAGCTGTTAGCCTTTTTTGGTGTAGGCTTTCTCGGTATATCGGATTTTGTAATGAAATAGAATTAAGACAGCTGGGCAAATAGACTAAGGCGCAAACGATATGGCACAAGGCCTAAGGCTTAAAGCCAACCGCCAACCGCTAATAGCCAAAAGCTAACAGCCAATAGCCAAAAGCAAAAAATGATCAAAGGAATACTATTCGATTACGGTGGTACGATTGATACCAACGGCCTCCATTGGGCGCATGTTTTGTGGGAAGCTTACCAGCGTAACCACGTCAATGTGAGTAAGGATGCTTTCAGTGAAGCGTATAAATATGGAGAAAGGGCGCTTGCGATCAAGCCGCTTGTGCAGCCGCAACACGTTTTTTACGATGTGCTTTTTCTCAAACTGACTGAACAGTTTAGTTTTTTGAAACGAAATGGACATTCGGTCGACGATTCGGCTATTGAAGTTATTGCAAGGGAATGTAATGAGTTCGCACACACCACTGTAACGAATGCAAAACAGGTTCTGGAAGAGCTGGCACTCGAATATCCGCTCGTGATGGTTTCCAATTTTTACGGAAACATCAATAATATCCTGGCTGATTTTGGCATCGCCGGTTGTTTTCAGAATGTGATCGAATCTGCCGTGGTAGGTGTCCGGAAACCCGATCCGCGGATTTATCAGCTTGGAATCGACGCGCTGGGTTTCCAACCCGGGGAATGTGTAGTGGTTGGAGATTCTTTTTCAAAGGATATCCAGCCTGCTCGACAGCTCGGCTGCCCGGCGGTCTGGCTGAATGTAGCTGGTTGGGAAGAAACCAGCCCGAAGTTGGCAACACCGGAAGGTGTGACCGAGATCACGGATTTTGCACACATTACGAAAGTTTTAAAGAGTTTGGGTTAGTTGTAAAACTTTTGTCAGGCACGAGAGCGACCTGATGAAATTAAATGAAATTATCATGTACGACATATGTACGATCGGCCACATTACCCTCGATAAGGTAGTTACGACCCAGTCTGTCAACTACATGCCTGGTGGAACCTCGTTCTACTTTTCAAAGGCATTGCGGCAGTTTGATATCAATTATATGCTGGTGACGGCGCTTGCGGAGCAGGAAAGCCACATCCTGGCGGCTTTGCGGGAAGAAAATATAGAGATATTCTCTCATACAAGTCCTTACACCGTTTACTTCGAAAATATTTACAGCGCCAACCAGGATCACCGCGAGCAGAATGTACTGCACAAAGCGGCGCCCTTTACGATGGGGCAAATGCCGGATATCAAAGCCCGCATTTTCCACCTCGGCCCGTTGCTTTCCGATGATATTCAGATCGATCTGCTGAAAAGCCTGGCAGCGAAAGGAGAAGTTTCGCTGGATATTCAGGGTTATCTGAGATATGTAAAAGATAAAAAGGTGTACTACACCGACTGGGCTGATAAAAAGGAAGCCTTGCCGTTTGTCTCTATTTTGAAAGCGAATGAATTCGAAATGGAAGTGGTAACCGGAACCAGCGACGTACGTGAAGGCGCCAAAATCCTGGCCGGCATGGGGGTGAAAGAAGTGATCATTACCCTGGGCAGCAAGGGCTCGCTGGTTTACAAAGACGATCATTTTTATCAGATCCCGGCATATACCCCAACCGCTGTCATTGATGCGACCGGCTGCGGCGATACTTATATGGCGGGGTATTTGAGTAAAAAAGTGAGAGGGGCGGATGTGCAGGAAGCCGGGGAGTTCGGTGCGGCCATGGCAACCCTAAAAATTCAGTCCTCCGGGCCGTTTTCCGGAAACCAGGAGGCTGTTAATCATGTTGTTCTTCATGGCGAATGTGATCGCGAAATGATCGCCCAGGCCATTTATTGAAACAAATATCAACGATGAAATACGTGATGAAGCTGTTGATGGTCACAGTTGGCCTGATACTTTCTTCGTATTCAGGGACATACTCAACAGTTGAAGAGCCAAACAGCAAATTCACCGACCCAGACGAATTTCCTGTTCCCAGAAATGTCCCGGGCCTGCTGTTTTACATTCAGCGCGACCCGAACGAGAATACGATCTGCTACCAGCTTAACCTCGACAGGCAGGGGAAGTTAAGCACGAAGGATCCTGTCAATATGTTCTGGATACGCTACACCGACGGCGGTGTCCGGAGAGAGCTGAACTACATTCAGCGCAAGTTTGCCTACGGAATCAATGTAAAGGAAAAGGGTGACTCGTCATACGAGCTGCGGTCTGTTGCTTACAATAAGCTGCCGCTGTCACTGCGGAAAGATCCCCGCAACGAATACCACGTTTACACCCATATCAACAAAAAGGAATGTATTCTCAGCCGGGTTTTTATCCGCATCGACGGCGGTACTTTCTGGTCTCCGAATGTTGTTTTTATAGAATTGAAAGGTACTGAGATAGCAACGGGGAAGACCATAACACAGCGGATCAAACCTTCCTGAAGGGGTTGTGTGCCAATTTTTCGTGCAGGTTGTTAGCAGGATTATGCAGCTCGTTAGTAAAGTTTAGGGAGTAAGTTCTGATATTTGGGTTAGATTTTTATTAAAAAATGTGCTTGCCCAAACAAATCTAAACGCAATCTAACATTACTGACAAATGGAGAATATTGGAAACACCAATCAGGATCAGGTCTTTAAGGATGAGATAACCAAAGCTTCCGACTTCAAATTCGGGACTACGGTTGTGAAAGTCTTCGATGACATGGTCAGCAGATCGGTTCCTTTTTACAATGAAACCCAGCGCATGCTTGCCGAAATTGCTGCTGATCACGTGAAAGAAGGTTCTTATCTGTACGATCTGGGATGCTCTACCGGCACCACACTGATTGAGGTAGACAAATTAATACCCTCCGATATTAAATTCATCGGCATTGACGAATCGCCGGAAATGCTCGAAAAATGTGATCTGAAATTCAAGGAAGCTGGTTTTGTCCGTCCGTACGACCTCCGTGCAGCAGACTTACAGCAGGAAGATTTGCCGATCTCGAACGCCTCTGTCGTTATACTTTGTTTGACCATGCAATTTGTCCGTCCGCTGTACCGTGAGCGGCTTTTGCGTAATATCTATGAGGGTTTGAATCCTGGTGGAGTTCTTTTGTTGGTCGAAAAAGTACTTTCCGAAAGCTCGGTGTTCAATCGCGACTTCATTAAATATTACTATAATTACAAAAGGCGCAACCATTACAGCGAACTCGAGATCTCGCAGAAAAGAGAGGCGCTCGAAAACGTTCTGATCCCATATAAGTTATCTGAAAACATGCTCCTGTTGAAGGAGGCCGGTTTCGCGGATTGCGAAATATTCTTTAAATGGTATAATTTTTCAGGAATGATAGCTTATAAAAAATCATGATCGCAATCGGTAACTTCTTTTTCAAATACAGGAATAATCTTTTCATTTTCCTTTATCTCTTACTTTTCGTTCCCTCTCCGATGCTTTTCAAACCGGAGCATTTCGGGGAAAATTACTATTTGTTTCCTATCATAATTGGCCTGATTGTAACCTTCGCCGGGGAAATTATCCGTGGTATCACGATCGGTCTGGCCTATATTATCCGGGGCGGTAAGGACAAGAAAGTGTATGCCGAGAAACTCGTAACAGAAGGTATATTCAACCATTGCCGCAACCCTTTGTATGTTGGGAATATCCTGATGCTGCTGGGTGTGGGCATACTTTCTAATTCTCTGTTTTATGTAGGAGTGGTTATGCCGCTTTTCCTGTTTATTTATCAGGCCATCGTATTGGCGGAGGAAAACTTTTTGCGGAACAAGTTCGGCGCCCAGTTCGACGCTTATTGCAGTCGTGTGAATCGCTGGCTGATCAATTTCAATGGTATTTCAAATGCTTTCAATGGAATGCAGTTCAATTACAAGCGCTGGGTTTTAAAGGAATATAACACCCTGCTGGTCTGGCTGTTGGGTATTTTTGCGATACTTATTTTTAGATATCCCCAAGTCATCCCGGATGAAGATGCAAGGATCCCGGCTTTTATAGTCGTAATTGTAATCCTGGGCGCAACCTATGGTTATATTCGCTACCTTAAAAAGTCGGGCAAAATGACAGACTCTGTCGCCTGATTTGCCTTGGCATGCTATTTGGCATATATAAAGCGTTGAAGCTCTCCTAAACCTGAATTATTAAAATCATAACCCCCGATCTAATAACAGGACATATGAGAATTGTAATTATAGGAGGAGGATTCGCAGGTGTAAACCTGGCGCTGGATCTTGCCAAAGACAAAAATTTTGAAGTAACCCTGGTGGACAAGAATAACTACAACTTCTTTCCACCACTGATCTACCAGGTTGCTACGGCTTTTTTAGAACCTTCAAGCATCAGTTATCCGTTTAGAAAATTATTTGCAGGAAAGAAAAACCTGCAGTTCCGGCTGGGCGAATTGCTGAAAGTGGTTCCCGAGAATAACAGGATTATACTTTCAAATGGCGAACTGGAATATGATCAGCTCGTTTTCGCGACCGGCGCGGAGAGTAATTTCTTTGGAATGGAAAATGTAAAACGCAATTCCACTCCAATGAAAACGCTCGAAGATGCTATTGGAATGCGCAATAAGTTGCTGCTCCAAATGGAAAAGGCTACGATCTGCGATGATCCGGCCGAGGTAAAAAAGCTGCTCACAGTAGTGATCGCAGGTGGCGGCCCAACCGGGGTCGAAATCTCGGGAATGTTTGCCGAAATGCGCAATGGTATCCTGCGAAAAGAATATCCGCAGCTGGCCGGAAAAGGCAGCGAAATTTACCTGGTCGACGGAGGTGACGCATTACTTTCTCCGATGAGCGTGGCGTCGCAGCAGGATACTTATAATGAACTCAGCAAATTGGGTGTGAAGATCAAGCTGAACACCCACGTGGTTGATTTCACCGACGATAAAGTTTTCTTTACTGAAGGCGATTTTATTGAAGCGAAAACGCTGATCTGGGCAGCCGGTGTTACCGGCATCGTTTTCGAAGGTATCCCGGCAGAAGCTTACGGCCGCGGCCGCAGAATGCTGGTCGACGCTTATAATTTGGTGAACAGTACCCACAATATTTACGCAATAGGCGATGCCAGCCTGCAACTGTCAGACAGTAATTTCCCCCAGGGGCACCCGCAGGTAGCGCAGGTAGCGATTCAGCAGGGTAAAACCCTGGCTCGTAACTTCAAAGCACAAGTGGAAAAGCGGCCGCTGAAACCATTTGCTTACCATGATAAGGGTTCAATGGCGATTATAGGCCGTGCAAAGGCGGTGGTGGATATGCCTTCTCCCAAGCTGCATTTCAAAGGTGTGATCGCCTGGCTGGCCTGGTTGTTTATACATCTCATTTCTCTTATCAATCACAGGAACAGGATCAAAACGCTTTATAACTGGATGGTAGCTTATTTCACCAAAGACCAGTCCCTGCGGATGATCATCAAACCTGCCGAAAAAGAAGAAAACGTCGAAACCTATCAGGTAACCGGCCAGTAACTATCGATATTTGATATGGAATCTTCAACCTATGCTTACGACTCACCGGGAACGGTTTCAGCCGTATTTCTTACCCGGGGCGATGCTGACAAAGCATACCACGCGCTTTTAAAACGAGGCTATTCCGAAGATGAAATATCAGTTCTGATGTCAGACGAAACGCTGAACAAGCATCTGAGCGACGCGAATGATCATTCTGAGCCGGAGTCGACTCCGGGTACTGAGGAAGAGCGTGGCAAAACGATAGGAGTTACTACCGGTGCGGTGACCGGCTTGTTTGTCTCTCTTAGCCTCGTGGCTATTCCCGGACTCGGCATTTCAATTGCCGGTCCGGTATTTGCGGGCATTGCGGGGGCATTAACAGGCCGGACGCTTGGAGGAATTATCGGCTCCAAAATTCCTGCGACGCACACGGATACTTTCGAGGAAGGCGTGAAGGAAGGTGGGATCATCATCAGTGTAGACCCTAAGAACCGTGCGGAATTGGAATACATTGTCCAGGAATTTCAGCAGCACAATGGCAGGGATATCTTAACAAATGACGGCTACTCGCATTTAAGCTGATCAGTCAGGCGTAGATCTGGAAAATTCGTTTACGTCCATCGCTCCGTGATCGTTGAGAATGTCAGTTGCGAGGTTCATGCCTTCTGCATCCGAAACTTGCACCGTTAGTATAGCGCCCTGCTTTTCAGTATTTTGCGGGTACTCCGTTTTCTCGGTCGTGTCGGTCATCTGTCCGTCAGTTACCAGTTCATCCACCGTGTCTACGTGGGTGTCGAGTTCTATCGATCGGTCTTCAAATCCATTTGCCAGCAATGCCGCCCGGGCATTTTCAGCCTCTTCACTGGTTTCGAAAATACCGATAATCGTTTGCGGTGTCATAGCGTTCGTGTTGTTGATAATGTCGATTTTTCGGAACTCAATGTAAAATCCTGTACCAGCGTGGCGATAGCCCGTCATCAATCCCTTGCAATTCGCCTGCTTTCCGGTTGCTCAATTCAGGGAATCACTCAGCGCGCGGGCCTGATCCAGGTATTGGCGCAGATCGGGCAGCCTGCTCTCGATCCATTTTTTTAACTCCGGATCGGTAACCGAGCCTGCCTGCGATTCAAAGTATACAATGGTTTCGGCATGGGTAGTCTCCACAGCCGCTGCATAAACCGTATCCAGCTCCATTCCTTTTCTGCCCGACAGTGTATCCAGCCGTTGTTGCCTTTTGTCCGACAATGTTGTGGGAATATCCAGGTCATTTGATGTTGCAAAAATTTGAAGCTGCTGATTAGAGGCCGTATATGCGTCGATCATCAATTGTCCGAAGCCAGCATATTCCGCCGACGCACCGTTGTTTAACGCAACTTGTCCCGCACTGATTTGAAAAAGTCCCTCATCGGCCGCATTCAGAACAAATTCCCGATCCATATTGGTGATCAGGCTGCGCGTAGCCGTACCATCGTCGCGGCAGGAAACCGCGACACAAAAGATAAACAGGTAAAGCATTGACAATGACTTTCTCATAATGCCGGCAGCTGGTTGGTTGTCGCTATCCGGATTAATACTGTGCCAGGCGGGCGGAGAAAAATTTGATAGTTGAATTACAGGGATTTGTCTTTGCGATAGGAAGCTATTTTAGAATACAGCTCGGCAGGTGTAAAAGGTTTGCTGATATAATCGTTCATTCCGACGGTGAATGCAATGTCTTTAATATCCATCATGGCGGATGCGGTAAGTGCGATGATCGCCGGCAGCTGGCGAATCTTTAAAGTAGCTTCGTATCCGTCCATCTCGGGCATTTGTAAATCCATCAAAACAAGGTCGTAATCGGTTATTTGCACTTTTTCGAGTGCTACCAGCCCATTTTCAGCCACATCGTACGTTACATTCCACTGTTTCATGAAATTCCGCATCAACAGTACATTGATCGCATTGTCCTCCACGATGAGAAGCCGCATTCCTTCCAGGCTGAATTTGTTGGAAGTACTACCATTGTTTTGTTCTGAAAAATGCTTTTCGCTGACTTTGAACGAAAGACTGAAATAGAAAACCGAGCCTTTTCCCTGCTCGCTTTCAACAAAAATTTTGCTTTGCTGCAATTCAAGGAGCCGCTTGGTAATGGTCAGGCCAAGTCCGGAGCCTCCGTATTTTCTGGTCGTGTCGGAAGTGGCCTGGGTAAAGCTGTCGAATATGTTTTCGATTTTTTCAGGGGGGATACCGATGCCGGTATCTTCTACTTTAAAATCCAGGGTAATCCGGTCGCCTTCGCGCCGGGTAACTTCCGCTGAAATGATGACTTTACCGGTTTCTGTAAATTTTACGGCATTGCTGACAAGGTTGGTCAATATTTGCCCCAACCGCACGGGATCGCCGACCACCGTCACATTCACAGGATTGCTCACTTTCAATTTAAGCATGATCCCTTTTTCATTGGCCTTCTGAAGGATGCCGGAGCGGATATTTTCCAGGAGCGAAAGTACATTGAAATCCACTTCCTCAAATTCGATTTTTCCGGCTTCTATCTTGCTGAAATCGAGTATATCATTGATCAGGACCAGTAAATTTTCAGCCGAGAATTTGAGGATATTGAGATATTCCATTTGCTCGGGGCGGGGATTCTGCTGCAGAAGCAAATGGGTGAAGCCGATCACCGCATTCATCGGTGTCCGGATCTCATGGCTCATGGTCGACAGGAACTGGGATTTGGCAATGGCCGCCATTTCGGCCATTTCCTTTGCGTGGATCAGTTCCTGCTCCGTTTTCTTCTGGTTGTCAATGTCCATGATCGCGCCGTAAAGCTTGACGACCTTCCCGGTTGCGTCCGAAAATGGTTTACCGATCGCGTGGATAAATTTGATCTTGCCATCGGGCAGGATGATCCGCAGGTCGAAGCTGGCGGGCGACAATTTGTTGATGGCCTCCCAGATGTGCGTTTTGTAAAGGTGCAGATCGTCAGGGTGGATCATTTTTGAAAAAACATCCGTGTCTGGCCCGGCACTGTCGGGTTCCAGTCCGAAGATACGGAAAGCTTCGGCCGACCAGTAATTTTGCCCGGTCACCAGGTCGGCTTCCCAGCTGCCGCTATGGGTCAGCTGCTGCGACTCACTGAGCATTGCCTCACTGCGACGGATCGATTCCTCTGCTTTTTTTCGATCCGAAATGTCGTGCCACACGACCAGCAGCACCTTTTTGTTATTAATAGGGACCGGGTTCAACGTAACCTCCACCGGAAATTCTTTTCCGTCTATTTTTTTGTGAATCCATTCAAAACGGTTGTAGCCACTTTCATAAGCAAGCCGGTCCATTTCACGCGCTTTATCAGCTGACCTTTGTCCGTCGGGCTGGAATTCGGGGGAGAATATGGCGGGGTGAAAAGACAGGAGTTGACTCTTATCCTGACAGCCCAGCATTTTTACAGCTGCCTGGTTACAATCGATAATGCCATCTTCGTCAAACAGCAAATGTGCATCCGTAGAGTACTGAAAGATAACGCTCAGCTTTTCCTGCAAAAGCTCACGATCATCGTCGTCCTGTGAAGTATTGCGCCTGAAAATTTCATCCCCTCTTGATTCGTCCATGCCGGTATTGTGAAAACATCTGATTCGAATTTAGTAACTATTGTATTTTTATTCAAGATCAGGCCGTGCCGTAAAGTAAAAACCCTTCCGGATGAAGGCGGGAAGGGTTTTTCTGTGATATAAAAAGAACGTCTTAGAAGATAAACTTGGTACTCAGAAAGTTAGAGGTATCCTCGTGCACGATCTCATTAATAAGCTGCTTGTTAGTCTCATTCATTTTGAAGGCGACCAGCGAACGGATCGAAAATGCGCGGATCGCATCGGCTACCGACAACGTACCTTCCGCACTGTCTTTGCGGCCGGTAAATGGAAATACATCGGGTCCCCGCTGACATTGCGTGTTGATATTCACCCGGCTCACCTGGTTTACGAGCGGGTCGATGAGTGCAGCAACTTCGTCCGCGTCATTACTGAAAATACTGACCTGCTGCCCGTGAGTCGACTCGATCAGGAACTCGATCGTTTCTTCCAGGTCTTCAAATGGCACAACAGGAACGATCGGGCCGAATTGTTCTTCGTGGTAAAGCTTCATTTTGCTATTGACCGGATAAACCACAGCCGGATAGAAAAACGCACCCTCCGACTTTCCACCATTTTCATTTACCACCGATGCTCCGTGCTCGATGGCGTCGGAAATACAATCGTTAAGGTATTCGATCTTGTTGGTTTCAGGCAGCGGTGTCAGCGAAACACCCTTTTCCCACGGCATACCGAATTTGAGCTGGGCAACTGCGGCACTAAACTGTTGCAGGAACTGGTCGGCAATGC